>JBEBTS010000026.1:0-17076 GCA_040393665.1 Conexibacter woesei | reverse complement strand
CTGATCTTCATCTGCACGGCCGCCACCTACGCCGAGGCGACCGTCATGTACCCGGAGGCCGGCGGCTCATCCTCCTTCGCCCGGCACGCCTTCAACGAGCTGGTCAGCTTCGTGGCCGCCTGGGGCCAGATGCTCAACTACACGATCACGGTCGCGATCTCGGCCTACTTCGTGCCGCATTACCTGGCGGTGATCTGGCCCGGCCTCGGATCGGCCCCGTGGGACGTGCTCGGCGGCGCGGCGGTCATCGCCGGCCTGGCCTGGATCAACATCCGCGGCGGGCAGGAGTCGGCCCGGCTGAACACGGTGCTCGCGGTCGCCGACGTGGTGACCCAGATCACCCTGGTGCTGATCGGCCTGGTCCTGGTCTTCAACACCGATGTACTGATCGCCAACATCGAGTGGGGCGTCGCGCCCAGCTGGGGGAACTTCGCCCTCGGGATCGCGGTCGGGATGATCGCCTACACCGGGATCGAGACGATCTCGAACATGTCGGAGGAGGCCCGGGACGCCGCCCGGTCGGTGCCCCGCGGGGTCGGCCTGGTCGTCGTGGTGGTGCTCCTGCTCTACCTGCTGATCCCGGTGGTGGCGCTCTCCGCGATGCCGGTCACCCAGAACGCCGCCGGGGAGTACGTCACCGAGCTGGGCACCACCTTCGCCGACAACCCGATGCTGGGGATCGTCGCCAACCTGGGGCTGCCCGGCGGGTTGACCTCGGCCCTGAAGGTCTACGTCGGCGTCTTCGCGGGCATCATCCTGATCGTCGCCACCAACGCCGGGCTGATCGGGGTGTCCCGGCTCAGCTACTCGATGGGGCAGCACCGCCAGCTCCCCGAGACGATCCGGCGGATCCACCCGCGGCACCGGACGCCCTACGTCGCGATCATCACCTTCGCGGTGCTCGCGACCGTCACCCTGATCCCGGGCAAGGCGGAGTTCCTGGCGACGATGTACTCGTTCGGGGCGATGCTCTCCTTCACGATCGCGCACGCCGCCGTGCTGTGGCTGCGGAAGCGGAGGCCGGACGCGGTCCGGGAGTGGGCCCCGCCGCTCAACCTCCGCGCCGGCGGAGTCAGCCTGCCGCTGACCGCGATCCTCGGCGGGATCGGCACGCTCTTCGCCTGGCTGGTCGTGATGGCGCTGAACCCGACCACGCTGATGATCGGCATGTCCTGGCTGGCCGTCGGGATCGTCGTCTACGTCCTGTACCGGAGGCACCAGCAGCTGCCGTTGACCAAGACGGTCAAGGTGGTGCTGCCGGAGCCCCTCGGGGTGGAGGAGATCGAGTACCGCTCGGTCCTGGTCGCGCTGCCGGCGGACCAGCCTTTCTCGGAGGAGGTGATCGCGGCCGCCGCGAAGCTGACCTCGAGCCAACGCCGGGGGATCCACATCGTCGCCCTGCTGACGGTGCCGACCCATCTGCCGCTCGGTGAGGCGATGAAGGAGGAGGAGCGGCGGGCCCAGGGCATGATCGAGCGGGCCAAGCTGATCGCCGGGATGCGGATCTCCGGCCGGGTCGAGCGGGTCCGGCCGGGCCAGGAGGGGTACTTCATCGCACGTCAGGCGAAGGCGTCGCGCGCCGAGGCGGTGGTGATCGGGCTGCCCTCGCGGGAGGGGGTGCCGCAGTACGGCCGGACCCTGGAGACGCTGATGCGGGAGCGGCCCTGCCGGATCATCGTCGTCTCCGAGGGCGGCGAGGACGGCGCGGCGCCCGGCGGGGCTGCCGGGGCTGCGCCCGTGGTCGCGGGGGCCGGCGCGTGAGGCGGGGCGGCCTGTACGACCGGTCGATCCGCGTGATCTCCGCGGTCTACGTCGTGATCGGCCTGGTCGTGCTCGGCCTGACGATCGGCCGCGGCGGCGGCCCCACCTCGGTCGGGATCCTGATCGGCCTCGCCTTCATCGCGGTCGGGGCCGGTCGGATCCTGATCCAGCGGCGGATCGGCCGGGACGAGTGAAGCTGCCGGAGAAGCCGCGGCAGTCGAGCGCGCTCTGGCTGCTGATCGTCACCTACGCCGCGGTCGGCTTCTCCATCTACTTCTCGCTGGGCGTCGTCGCCAAGCACGGCCTCGGGCTGACGCCGCTGATCTTCCTGCTGGCCGGGGTCCTGTTCGTGCTGACCGCGCTGACCTACTTCGAGGGCAGCGCGATGCTCCGCGAGCGCGGCGGCTCCTCCTCGTACGCCCGCCACGCCTTCAACGAGCTGATCGCCTTCGTCGCCGGCTGGGTGATCCTGCTCGACTACCTGATCGTGATCGCCCTCGCGGTGCTGTCGGTGCCGCACTATCTGCGGCCGGTCACCGGCGACCTCGACGGCACGTTCTGGATGACCGCCGTGATCGGATCAGTGGTGCTCTACATCGCGGCGCTGAACTGGCTCGACGTGCCCGCCCGGAGGCGGCCCCGCTTCATCGTCGTGCTGGCCGCCGGCGACCTGCTGATCCAGGTGGTGATGGTGGTGGTTGGCCTGTTCGTGGTGATGGACCCGGAAGCCCTCACCCGTCACGTCGATCTCTGGACCAGCCCCGGCCTGGAGGACGCGATCTACGCGGTCGTGGTCGCGACCCTCGCCTACGCGGGGATCGAGGCGATGGCGAACATCGCCCCCGACCTCGACCTCAACCCACGCCGGTTCACCCGTGTGGTGACCCGGTCGATCTGGCTGGTCCCGGTCCTCTACGCCCTGATGGCCGCGGTCGCGCTGATGGCGGTCCCGGTCTACGAAGGGGCCACCGGGCCCGAGACCAGGCTCGGCACCACCTTCATCGAGGCTCCGGTGCTGGGCGTGGTCGAGGCGTTCCGGCCTCACTGGCTGTCCCAGGCGCTGCAATGGACGGTCGGCCTGGTCGCCGCGGCGACGCTCGTGTGGGCCGCCAACACGGCCATGCTCGGGGTCTCCCGGCACGTCTACGCGCTCGCGGTCAACCGACAGATCCCGAGCTGGCTGGGGCAGCTGGACCGCCGCTACGAGACCCCGTACAAGGCGATCGTGATCTGCGCGGTGGTCGTCTTCGGGTTGGCCCTGACCGGGGACGTCGAGATGCTGGCCGGGGTCTACGCCTTCGGCGCGACCCTGGCGATCACGATCGGCCATCTCTCGATCATCCGGCTGCGCCGGACGATGCCCGACGCGCCGCGGCCGTTCCGGGCGCCGCTGAACCTGGGGCGGAGGCCCGGCCGGTTCCCGCTGTCCGCCGGGATCGGGGCGTTGCTCTCCACGCTCGCGCTGATCTCGGTCCTCGCCTTCCACGACTCGGCCCGCTGGGTCGGGTTGGGCTGGCTCGCGGTCGGGCTGGCCGGTTACGTCGTCTACCGCCTCGGCTTCGAGCAGGTCAGTCTGACCGAGCGGGTCACGGTCGACGCCCACGCCCTGACCCGGCCGCGGGTCACGATCGAGTTCCACCGGATCCTCGTGCCGATCTTCGGCACGCCCCTGGACGACGACATCGTCTCGACCGCCGGACGGATGGCGGCGGAGGCCGATCCGGGGCGTGGCGGGGAGGGGGCAGAGGTGATCATCCTGCAGCTGACCGAGGTTCCGTTGACACGGGCGATCGAGGACCCGGTGCCCGCGGACGAGGAGGCGGCGGCCGTCCGGGCGGTGGCCCGGGCCGAGGACGTCGCCAGGGAGTACGAGAGCGTCGCGGTCTCGGTCGAGCGGGCCCGGGTCCGCCGCCAGGGGACGGGCATCGTCGCCGCCGCCCGGCGGCTCGGCGTCGATGCGATCGTGATGGGGGCCGAGCCGCCCAGCCCGATCCGCGGCGGAGCCAGGCTCGGCGGGATCGGCGACTACCGGCCGGCCGAGATCGGGCCGGTGACCGCCTACGTCCTGCGACGCGCCCCGTGCCGGGTGCTGCTCACGGCCCCGCCCGAGGATCCCGCGGCCGTGGCCGCCGGCGACCGCGGCGGCGCTGAGAGCGCCGGCTCGGACGAGCGGTCGTAACATGCCGCGGATGTACGTCTTGATCGTTGGCTGCGGACGGGTCGGATCGAACCTAGCCCGGTCGATGCTCGCCGAAGGCCACGCCGTCTCCTGCCTGGACCGGGATCCCGAGTCCCACAACCGGCTCGAGGTCGGGATGGACACCTCCTGGGAGCAGGCCGGCGGGACGTTCACGGTCGGAACCGCACTGGAGACGCAGGCGCTGGAGACCGCCGGGATCGAGCGGGCCGACGCCTTCGTCGCCGCGACCAACGGCGACAACACCAACATCGTGATCTCCCAGATCGCGCAGCGGCGCTACGAGGTGGAGACCGTCATCGCCCGGATCCTCGACCCGCTCAGGGCCGAGTGGTATCGGGAGCAGGGGCTGCAGACGATCTGCCCGACCCGGGTCGCGATCGAGATGCTGGAGGACCGGCTGCGGCTGGCGGCCGGATCCATGCCCGACGGGGAAGGGGCCTAGCGGTGTACGTGATCGTGACCGGCGCCGGCAAGGTCGGGGTCAACCTCTCCCGCGAGCTGATCGAGCAGGGCCACGAGGTCACCCTGATCGAGTCGAACCGGCATCGCTACCTCGGGGTCGAGCAGCTGCTCGAGCACAACGTGCTCTATGGAGACGCCTCGGAGCTGTGGGTCCTGGAGCGGGCCGGGATCGAGCGGGCCGACATGGTCGTCGCGGTGACCGGCGACGACGAGGACAACATCCTGATCTGCCAGGTCGCGAAGGAGAAGTACTCGGTCGACCGGATCATCGCCCGGGTGAACAACCCGAGCAACCGGCCCCACTTCGACCTGCTGGGGGTGAAGCCGGTGGTCTCGGCCACCGATCTGATCCTGCGGCTGCTGGAGCACGAGGTCCCGCACCGGAACCTGATCCGCCTGCTCGACCTCGAGGAAGAGGAGATCGAGATCATCGAGATCCGGATCGGCGACGACTCGCCGATCGTCGGTCGCACGGTCGGCGACGTCGGCACCCCGGAGCACACCCTGGTGATCTCGATCATCCGCGACGGCCACGGCTTCGTACCCAACGCCGACTCCGAGTTCAAGGCGGGTGACGACATCCTCGTCGTGCTCGACCCGGAGCGAGAAGAGGACCTGAAGCGCGCCCTCGGGGCATGAGAAAGCCCGGGCAGGGCCGGGCTTCAAGACTGGGGGACAGGGACTCGAACCCCGATTTCACGGACCAGAACCGCGCGAATTGCCATTATTCTATCCCCCAACGGGTAGGTCAGAAAGGATAGCTGAGGGGCGCTGAAGCCGTCTCCCGGGGACGCCCGACCCGTCTGTTACCTTGATCCGGTGCCAAACTTGAAGCGATTCACCCCGATGATCCTGGCGGCCTCGGCGATCTCACTGGCAGCCGCCGGATGCGGTGGCGGCGACGATCCCACGCCGACCCCGGCGCCGGTCGAGCAGCCCGCGGAGACCGCCGCCCTGACCAAGGATCAGCTGATCTCCCAGGGGGACGGCATCTGCGCCGAGGTGAACGCGGCGGTGGGGACGATCGAGAGCAGCACGACGATCGCCGACTCGGACAAGGCGGGCCAGGTGGCGGACCTGTACGACGGCCTCGCCGACCGGCTGGAGGACCTCGGCAAGCCGAGCGACGGCGAGGCGCCGACCGAAGTGATCGCGGCCCTGCGGGGCGAGCAGGGCTCGACCACCACCGAGGACGCCGCCGACCCGGCCGCCGGGATGGACCTGGCCGCCTTCCAGGACGCGGCCACCGCCTACGGCTTCACCGACTGTGCCGAGGCTCCGGCCGCGCCCGCTCCGACCAGCACCGGCTCGGACAGCTCGATCGGGACGGAGGGCACCGACTCGACCGGGGACGAGGGCACCTACACGGAGCCCGCCCCCGCGGAGCCGGCCCCGGCTCCGGCCCCGCCCGCTGACACGGGCGGCGTCAACCCCGATGCCGGCGGCACGGGTGGGGGCACCGGCGGCGGCACCGGGGGTTCCTCCGGTGGCTCGGGTGGATCCTCCGGCGGCATCGGCCCCGGCTGATCAGCTGATCCAGGCGCTGTACAGGCGGGCGTAGAGCCCGTCGGCGGCGATCAGCTCGTCGTGCGTGCCGGTCTCGGCGATCTCGCCGTGGTCGAGCACGACGATCCGGTCGGCGCGCCGGATGGTGGAGAGCCGGTGGGCGATCACGATCGCCGTGCGGCCGTGGAGCAGCCGCTCGAGGGCGTCCTCGATCGTCCGCTCGGTGCGGGTGTCGACCGCCGAGGTCGCCTCGTCCAGGATCAGGACCCGGGGACGGGCCAGGATCACCCGGGCGAACGCGACCAGCTGCCGCTGCCCGGATGACAGCTGGATGCCGCGCTCCCCGACCTCGGTCTCGATGCCGTCGGTCAGCCGGTCGATGAACTGGTCGGCCCCGACCGCCCGGGCGGCCGCGGCGATCTCCTCGTCGGTCGCGTCGGGACGACCGAAGGCGATGTTCTCCGCGATCGTCCCGGAGAAGAGGAAGCCCTCCTGCGGCACGATCCCCATCTGGCGGCGCAGCGGACGCTGCTTCCACTCGGGGAGGGGCCTGCCGTCGATCAGGACCCGTCCCCGCTGCGGATCGTGGAAGCGGGTGACCAGCTTGGCCAGGGTCGACTTGCCGGCCCCGGTCGAGCCGACCAGGGCGACCGTCTCGCCCTGGGGGATGTCGAGATCGACGTGCCGCACCGCCCAGAGGTCGGAGTCCGACTCGCGGTCGGCCTCGAGCGCGTAGCTGAAGGAGACGTCCTCGAAGGTGATCCGGCCCTGCAGCTCACCGGGGTCGATCGCGTCCGGTGAGTCGACGATGTCGATCTCCGTGTCGAGCAGCCCGAAGATCTTGTCCAGGGCCGCCATGCCCTGCTGGTAGGTGGCGTAGAGCTGGGCGAGCTGCTGGATCGGGTCGAAGAAGAGCTGCAGGTAGCCGACGAAGGAGACCACGACGCCGACCATGATGTTGCCCTCGATCGTCTGCCAGCCGCCGAACAGCAGGATCGCCGCGGTGCCGACCGCGGTCAGGAGCTCGGTCGCCGGGAAGTAGCTCGCGTTCAGGTAGACCGTGGTCATGTTGGCCTCGCGGTTGAGCTGGTTGAGCTCGGTCATCCGGCTGATGTGCTGCTCCTCCTGGCCGAAGGCCCGGACCACCCGGACGCCGCTGAGGGTCTCCTGGAGGTGGGCGGTGATCGCGGCGATGCGCTCCCGGGTGCGCCGGAAGGCGCCGGTCGAGTAGCGGCGGAAGACCAGGCTGGTGATCAGGAGGAGCGGCAGCACGCTCATCGTGACCAACGCAAGCCGGACGTCGAGCGCGACCATGATCGCGACCACCCCGATCAGGGTCAGCATGTTCGCGAACAGGGTGACGATGCCGTCGCTGATCAGCTGGTTCAGCGCCTCGATGTCGTTGGTCATGCGGGAGATGACGGTTCCCGGACGGTTCCGGGTGAAGAACCCGATCGACATCCGCTGGACGTGCTTGAAGACCTGTTCCCGCAGGTCCTGCAGCACCCTGATCCCGACCCAGCCGACCAGCCAGGTCTGCAGCCACGAGGTCGCGGCGTTGGCGGCCGTGGCCAGGGCGAAGGCGATCACGATCCAGGTGAGGGCGGCCTCGTCGCCGGCCAGGATGCCGGCGTCGATCGCCCGGCCGGCCAGCCACGGCGGGGCCAGGGCGGAGGCGGTCGAGGCGACGACCGCCACCAGCATCCAGAAGATCCGGGAGCGGTAGGGCCGGAGCAGCCCCAGCACCCACATGATCTTGCGGCGTCGATCGTTCATCGCGCCACCTCGATCGCCTCGTCGATGAACAACGGGTCCTCCTCCGCGCCGGAGACGACCAGCGACCGGTAGTCGGGCGATCGGGCGTCGAGCTCCTCGTGGGTGCCGCGGTCGACGATCCGGCCGTCCTCCATCAGCAGGATCGTCTCGGCCAGCGAGAGGGTGGAGAGCCGGTGGCCGATGACGAAGGTGGTGCGGTCCCGCATCACCTCGTCGAGGGCGTCGCGGATCGCCTGCTCGGTGGCGGCGTCCAGGGAGGAAGTGGCGTCGTCGAGGATCAGGATGCGGGGATCGGCCAAGAGCGCCCGGGCGATCGCGATCCGCTGACGCTGGCCCCCGGAGAGCGTCAGTCCCCGTTCGCCGACGACCGTGTCGTAGCCGTCCGGCAGCTCGCGGATGAAGCCGTCGGCCTGGGCGAGGACGGCGGCGCGTTCGATCTCCTCATCTGTGGCGTCGGGCCGGGCGTAGGCGATGTTGCTCGCGATCGAGTCGCTGAAGAGGAAGCTGTCGTCGGAGACGTACGCGACCTGATGCCGGATCGAGTGCGGCTCGACCTTGCGGAGGTCGGCGCCGTCGATCCGGACCGTGCCCGAGGTGGGGTCGTAGAGGCGGGCGATCAGGGCGACGAGGCTGCTCTTGCCGGCGCCGGAGCCGCCGACCAGGCCGATCCGGGAGCCGGGCGCGACGTCGAGCGAGACGTCGGTCAGGGCGTGGCGGGTGTCGGGGCCGTAGCTCAGGCCGACCTGGTCCAGCTCGACCCGGCCGCCGCCGTCCGGCAGCAACGGGGCGCCGGGCGGAGCCGTGATCTCCGGCTCCCGGTCCAGGACCTCGAACAGCCGGTTTCCGGCGGCGATCGCCCGCTGCCCCATGCCGAGCGCCATCCCGACCGTCCGCAGCGGGGAGGCGAGCATCAGCATGTAGAAGTAGAACGCGGTGAACTGGCTCAGCTCGAGCTGCCCCGAGAGCACGGCGTGGCCGCCGACCAGCAGGACCAGTGCGGTCCCGATCTGGGGGAGGGCCCCGATCAGCGGTTGGAAGAAGGCCTGGATCCGGGTGGAGTGGAGGCTCTGGTCGAACAGTCGGGTGACCGCCGCCTGGAAGCGTTCGTAGCGATGGTCCTCGCGGGCGAACGCCTTGACCACGCGGATCCCGGTGACCGTCTCCTCCGCCTCGGCGGTGAGCTCGGCCACGCGCTGCTGGACCTCCTGCATCGCCGGTCGCGACACCCGGGTGAAGCGGAGCGCGGCGAACACGACGAACGGCGCCGGGGCCAGCCCGATCAGCGCCAGCCAGGGATTGATCCAGAACATGACCGCACCGGCCAGGGTCACCGTCAGGAGGCTCTGCGAGAAGAAGATCAGGCCGTAGCCGAGGAAGAACCGGATCGCCTGCAGGTCGACGGTGGCGCGAGACATCAGCTGGCCCGTCTGCTGGTGATCGAAGAAGCCCAGCTCGAGTCGCTGGAGGTGCCCGTAGAGCTGTTGCCGGAGATCGAACTCGACCGCCAGCGACACCTTGCCGGCGATGATCCGCCGGACCAGCGTCAGCCCCAGGCGGATGACCGCCGCGCCGACGATGGCCAGGGCGATCGGCCAGAGCGCGTCGCCGTCGCCCTCCTCGATGGCGCTGGTCGCCTTGCCGATCAGCGACGGGATCAGCACCGTGAAGGCCATCGCCGCCCAGGCGAAGATCAGCGATCCCCACAGCTCCCGGCGGTGGGGCCGCACGAAACCGAGCAATCGGCGGAAGGTGGGCACCCATCCACTATACAAAGTGAAGTATTGCGACCCCGTTCACCCGGTCCGGGCCGAAATGCGGCGGGATGCCCCGGCCGAATACTGTGCGAGGGTGCTCGAAGACGTCGTCTCAACGCTGATCTGCCCCCACTGCGGCGGAGATCTCCGGGTCAACGGAGCCTCGCTGGTCTGCAGCTCGGGCCACACCGCGAACATCGCCCGGCAGGGATACGTAAGCCTGCTCGGGCGGGATTCCGGGACGCACACCGCCGACTCGGCCGAGATGGTCGCCGCCCGGGAGCGGTTCCTGGGATCGGGGCATTTCGGCCCGGTCGCCCGGGAGCTGGCCGCGCTCGCCGCCCGGCCGGGCCTGGAGGGGGTGGAGGGCGACGTGCTCGACCTGGGGGCCGGCACCGGCTACTACCTCGCGACCGTGCTCGACGAGCTGTCGGGACGTTCCGGCCTTGGGATCGACAACTCCAAGTTCGCCGCCCGCCGCGCCGCCCGGTGCCATCCGCGGGCCGGCGCGATCGTCGCCGACATCTGGGACGAGCTGCCGGTGCGGGAGGGCTCGATGGCACTGGTGATCAACGTGTTCGCTCCCCGCAACGGCGGGGAGATCGACCGGGTCCTCGCGCCCGGCGGCAGGCTGATCGTGGTCACGCCCGGCCCGGACCACCTGAAGGAGCTGATCGAGCCCTTCGCCATGATCTCGGTGGACCCGGACAAGGAGGAGCGGTTGGAGCGCAGCCTGGAAGAGGTGGGCGGGGACCCCGACGTCGTCTCGCTCGACTGGAAGATGAGCCTCACCCGGGACGAGGTCGCCGACCTGGTCGGGATGGGCCCCAGCGCCGGGCGCCTCGACGAGGAGCGTCTTCGCGAGCTCCTGGCGGGGCTGCCAGAGCGTTCCGGGGTGACCGGATCGGTCCGGATCTCGGTCGTCTGAGACCGGCGAACCGCCGGAGGGCGGTCAGTCGGCCCGGCCGGCGTCGACCCTGCGGTCGTGCTCGGCCTTGGTCATCGCCTCCGGGTCCCAGGCCGGGGCCTTCGTGTCCGGGACCTCGAAGTAGGGTCGCTCGACGTTGTCGAAGAAGCCCCAGCCGCCCTTGTCCTCGACCCAGATCCGCACCCGGTTGAGGTCGAGCCCGGCAGCCTCGACGTCGGCGCAGAGCCAGGTCACCTCACCGGGGGTGCCGCCCTCGATCGGCTTCACGGCGGCCATCCACTTCTCGATCTCCTTGTCGCCCATCGCCACGGGCCCAGGATAGAGCGGTTGAACCGGCGTCGGGGAGCGGCTAGCTTGAGGCATGCCCGAATGCACGCATCTCGACCACGTCCGGATCACCGAGCTCCCGGATCAGGTCGCCGGGTGCGAGGACTGCCTGGCGGAGGGGACCGGATGGGTCCACCTCCGGATCTGCCTGGAGTGCGGCCACGTCGGCTGCTGCGACAACTCGCCGGGGCGTCACGCCACCCGGCACTTCGAGTCCAGCTCCCACCCGGTGATCCGCTCGATCGAGCCGGGCGAGGAGTGGTCCTGGTGCTACGTCGACGAGCTGCCGATGATCATCCCGGAAGTGGTGGGACAGACCCGGATCCCGCCCTCACCGCTCGCCCCCTGAGCGCTCCCCTGGAAATCCGCGCCGACCCCGGATAGGTTCGGAACAGGCGGAAAACGGGTACTGCCGGTGCAGATGCTGCCTACCGTAAGGAGATGAGCATGGCCGCCGAAATCACCGATCGAACGCTCGACGTGCCTCCCGCAGACGAAGGGCCGGACGACGACATCCACCGGATCCTCGTGGTCGCTGACGAACGGTTCCGCGGAGCCGACTTCCTCGGCGAGCTGCGCAGCCACATGAAGGTGCCAGAGGCCGAGGTCGAGGTGTACGTCGTGGCGCCCGCCCTGGCCCACTCGGGCGTGGACCATGAGATGGCCAACTTCGACGAGCCGATCGCTGAGGCGCACAGCCGACTCGACGCGATCATCGGAGAGTTGAAGACGGTCGGCATCGAGGCCGTGGGACACGTGGGCGACGGGGACCCGGTCACCGCCGTCGGCGACGGCCTCCGGGAGTTCCCGGCCGACGAGGTCATCGTCGTGAGTCACGTGGACAGCCAGCGCGCCTACGCCGAGAAGGACCTCTGGGAGCGGCTCAAGCTGGACTTCCGGCTGCCGATCTCGGACATCCAGGTGGCCCGCCCGGACAGCGAGGGCGAGATCCCCGGTGCGATCCGGGTCGATCACGAGCCGGCCAAGGAGCACACGCAGGAAGAGGTGATCCGGTCCACCCGGAACTTCCCGCCGCTGACGACGAGGGACACCGCCGGGATGATCGTCGGCCTGCTCGGCACCTTCTTCCTCGGCCTGATCGCGGTCCTGGCGAACTCCGGGACCGACGGGCCGATCGAAGGCCGCCACGCGGCGATCATCCTGATCGCGATCGGCTCCTTCCTGCTCAACGCGGCTCACATCGTCGGGCTGCTGTTCTTCCAGAGCGTCCGCTACACCGGCATCTGGGAACGGTTCATGGCCCGGCTCTCGCTCGGCTTCACCAGCCTGGGCCTGATCGCCGCGCTGCTCCTCTGGCTCGCCTAGCCCGCGGTCCGCTCCGGCCCTGTTTCCCGGCCCCGCCAACGGGTAGGCGGAGGGAAAGCCGACAGGAAAGGAACGGAACGAGATGAGCGATGAGCTGAAAGCGAAGCGGATCGCGGTCCTGACCGCGAACGAAGGAGTGGAGCAGATCGAGCTGACCTCGCCGGTCGAGGCGCTGCGCGAGTCCGGGGCCGAGGTGGACCTGATCGCGCCCGAGAGCGGTGAGATCCAGGCCTTCGACCACTTGGACAAGGCGGACACCTACCCGGTCGACCGGCCGGTGTCCGAGGCCGACCCCGCGGACTATGCGGGGCTCGTCCTTCCGGGCGGAGTCGCCAACCCCGACAACCTCCGGACCCACCCGGAGGCGGTCGGGTTCGTGCGCGAGTTCTTCGCGGCCGGGAAGCCGGTCGCGGCGATCTGCCACGCGCCCTGGACCCTGGTCGAGGCGGGGGTGGTCGACGGGCGGACGGTCACGTCGTGGCCGAGCGTGCGGACCGACCTGGAGAACGCAGGCGCCCACTGGGTCGACGAGGAGGTCCACGTCGATCAGGGCCTGGTGACCAGTCGCGGCCCGGACGACCTCGACGCCTTCAACGCCAAGATGGTCGAGGAGATGGCCGAGGGCTACCACGCCGGGCAGACGGCGTGATCGACCGGCCCGGGACGCTCGTTCCCGGGCCGGCCGGTTCGTCGGCGGTCAATCCTGCTGCGCGATCCGCCGGACGTGCAGCGGGATCGCCGCCCACAGGACGAAGAAGACGACCAACGAGATCCCGCCGACGATCGCGGTGAGCACCGCCCCGTAGAGGAAGTCCGTCACCAGGGTCACCGCCCCGGTCATCGCCAGCGCCAGGCAGGCCAGGCCGGCCAGGGTGAGCCGGTTGGCGAGCGCGAGCAGGCGGGGCTTCTGGCGCAGCCGGAAGGTGATGCGGTGGAAGGCGGTGGGGGAGATCAGCAGCGCCGTGGAGGCGGCGGTCAGCAGCAGCGTGGCGAAGAACAGGCTCCGCTGGAAGTCGGTCGTCTCGGCGAACCGCTGCTGGAACGGAACGGCCAGCAGGAAGGCGAACAGGACCTGGACGCCCGGGAGCGCGATCCGCAGCTCCTGGAGCAGCTCGTTCAGGTTGCGGTTGAGCCGGGTCCGCTCGCTCTCGCCGGTGGGGGTTTCCGCACCGGGGTCCGCGTCGCCGCTCTCAGTCGAGTCCGTCAATGGTTGCGCAGGCTGTCGATCAGCTCGTCCTTGTTCATGTCCGAGCGACCCTCGATCCCGAGCTCGGCTGCGCGATCGCGCAGCTCCTCGACCGTGCGGTCCTCGTAGTTCTCGGCCTCTCCGCCCTTCTTGCCGACGTTCTCGCCGCCGGCCTTCGCGTTCGCGATCCGGGCCGCCTTCTCCTTGCTCGCACCGTCCTTGCGCAGCTCCTCGTAGAGCTCGTCGTCCTTGATGCTGGATCCGTGGTCCTTCGCCATGGGAGCCTCCTTCCGCCCTCTCGGGGTAGGTCGGTATCTTTGTCAGGCTTGTTACCCGGCGACGGTCCGTCTAATCGCGGGCGAGACGGGGGACGGCGGCCGGCACATGGTTCCGGCAGGGGGGTCCGGGTAACTGGAAGGAATCCATGGAAGCAATCGAGCGAACAAGCCGCATCGGTGTAGTCGGTGCAGGCGTGGTCGGGCTGTCGGTCGCATACGAGCTTGAACAACGGGGGATCGAGTACGACATCTTCGAGTACGGCGCCCCCGGCGGCGGCCAGTCCGGCGGGGAGTCCCGGATCTTCCGTCACGGCCACGACGACCCCCGCCTGGTCGAGATGGCCCTGCGCAGCCGACGCCTGTGGCGCGACTGGGAGCGGGAGTTCGGCGTCGAGCTGATCTCTCCTGACGGGGTCGTGTCGGTCGGCCCGAAGTCCCTCGACCGGCTGGAGCTGATGCGGCAGGTGGATCCCCGGATCGCCGCCGAGGAGATCGGGCCGGGCCGGTTGAGGGATGTGCTTTCCGTGTACGGCTCATACGATGGCCCCGCTGTGCTGGACGCCAAGGGTGGAGCGATTCGGACGCGGCTGACGATCGCCAGCCTGATCGGGCGGGTCGGTGCCTGCCTCATCCCGGTCAAGGTCGACGCGATCGAGATCCTCGACGATGACAAGGCGGTGGTCCGGGCCAGCGGCATCCGTCGGGTCTACGACGCGGTGATCGTCTGCGCTGGCCTCGGCACGGAACGCCTGGCCGCTCTCAACGAGGTGTCGATCCCGATGCAGTTCGAGGCCCAGGTCCGGGTGACCTACCCGATCCGTCCCGGGCACCGCCGTGCCCAGGCGTCGATCCGCGACAGCTCTAAGCGCCACGGCTCGAGCTGCGTGTACGGGTCACCGGTTCGCGGCGACCTGCAGTACTCGGTCGGCCTGTCCCACGCCGCGGCGATCGACGCCGCCGGACTGGTGGACCGGGATCAGATGAGTCGCCTCGCCGCCGAGACCGACGACTGGGTCCGAGCGGCGATGCCTGGGCTCGACCCGGATGACGGGGACGGCATGACCTGCTGGGTGACGGGCCTGCCTTGGTCCCCGGACGGGATCGCGGTCTGGCACGAGGGCCCGGTCTTCCATATCGCCGGCAACAACATGTTCAAGATGGCCCCGGCCCTGGGCGAGCTACTGGTCGAGGCGGCCGTCGCCGGCGCCGTGCCAGAGGGTCTGCGCCCCGAGGACTGTCTCGGATCGGGCACGGACGAGTCCACCTCGTTCATCTCCTGACCGTAGCCGCCCTCAGGGGGCTTCCGTCGGGCCTCAGGCGGACGACGGCATGCGGTCCCGCATTCGTCCCAGGATCCGACTCAGCATTCGCGAGACATGCATCTGGGATCGGCCGATCCGGTCGGCGATCTCCGACTGGGTGAGCTCGTCGCGGAACCGCAGACGCAGGATCAGCCGCTCCTGCTCGTCGAGGTCCTGGACCGCCTCATGGAGGATGATCCGCTCCTCGACCAGCTCGAGGTTGTCGTCGTCCTCGCCGAGCCACTCGGTGGGCGGCGTCGCGTCGTGGTCGCCCGCGGATGAAGGCTGGTCGAGTGACATCGGATGCCGGTTCCGGCTGGCCTGGACCGCCTCGATCACCTCGTGCTCGTCGGTGTGCATCTCCTCGGCGATCTCGGTGACGGACGGCTCGCGGCTGAGCTGGCTGGTCAGGTCGCCGACGGTGCTGTCCACCTGGCCGATCCGGTCGTAGAGGCTGCGCGGGATCCGCATGGTCGAGGTGTGGTCGCGGAAGTGGCGCTTGAGCTCTCCCGTGATGGTGGGAGAGGCGAAGGCGACGAAGGGGATGCCCCGCGACGGGTCGTAACGATTGACGGCGTTCACCAGCCCGAGCGAAGCGACTTGAACCAGATCGTCCAGGGACTCGGCCTGTCCTCGGAACTTCATGGCGATGCTCTTGGCGTAGGCCAGATACCGGTTGAGCAGCTCCTCGCGGGCGCGGGGGTTGCGATCGCGCTCCGCCCAGAGGCAACTTTCGTCTGCCAAGCCGGTCTCGATCATGCCGCGGCAGTCGTGACTTGAGTCTTCCCTGCTGCCTGGTGAAACCGAATCTCGTTTCGTATCCATCTCGTTCAGCCTCTCTTCCCTTTGTGGGGACATCCCTTGAGTTGCTGCCCTTGAGTCCGTTCGCCGGACCGTGCAGTCAGGAGCTGATCAGCCTTCCTGATCCGAGCCACCTGCAGCGACCGTAACACTTTCTTAATGAACTTTCCAGTTTGTTGGAACCATGACGTTCATCAACTATCTGGAATCCGTCTGAGGGCAGGAATGTGCCCGGCTGAAGCGGATTTTGAGATGTACTCCTCGGTACGGCCCGTCGGCGCGCCGCGGGCCGCACCTGCCGACCTCAGGCCGGTGCGTAGCGGCTGTGGAGCATCAGGTCGTTCCCGTCCGGGTCGGAGAAGAAGGCCATGTGGCAGACGCTGGTGTCGAAGGTGTCGCCGAGGAACTCGACCCCCTTGGCCTCGAGCTCCTTCCGGGCGGCCTCGATGTCGTCGACGTGGAATGCGAGGTGGGCCAGCTTCTGCGGAGCAAACTGGAACCCCGCCTTGTCCGGCTCCCAGATGCTGCAGCAGGTCTCCCCGACCCAGAACTCGTACTGCGCCTTCTCGTCGGGACGGAGGCCGAGGGTCTCGACGTAGAACTCCCGGCTGCGGTCGGGGTCGGTTGAGGGAATGGCGACGAAATCGAGTCCGGTGATCATGCTCCGAATCTAACCGGTACGTTCCCGGGGATGGCGATCAAGCGAGGTGGCGACGACTCCGACCTGGTCTGGTCGAGCGACCAGGGCGACCTGAGGTGCGAGGGTGGCAAGGCGGGCGGGGCCGGCCGCAAGGGTGGAAAGGGCGGAAGGAAGAACCGGAAGGGGGCCGGCGACGTTCGTTCTGCACCGGCGCCGGGCACCCGGATCAAGGTGCGCCGCGAGACCTCGGGACGCCGCGGGAAGACTGTGACCACCGTCTCCGACATCGCGATGGGCGAAGCCGAGATCAAGGCCCTCGCGGCCGAGCTGAAGAAGCTGTGCGGGGTCGGCGGGACGGCCCGGGGCGGCGTGATCGAGCTCCAGGGCGATCATCGCGACAAGGTGCTCGCCCGGCTGGCTGAGAAGGGCCTGAACGCGGTGGCCGCCGGCGGCTGAGGCCGACCTCGCGGGTCGACCCGGCCCGGTTGCGGTTCCTGCGCCCGGGGGTATCAGCGGGACATGCGGCTCCTGTTCGGAATCTACGCCGGCGGCATCGCCGCGGGCCTCGTGTTCGCCCTCGTCGTCGGTCTCAGGCATGCGTCGTGAACCGCGGGCACCTGCGGAACAACTCGCTCGGCATCTTCTTCGGCCTGCTCTTCCTGATGGCCCTGGCCGGGCAGTCCCTGGCGGGGTTCCACGAGTACAACGAGACCGAGGCCGCCCAGGCGAAGCTGACCCGGGAGGCGCCGCAGACGATCTCCTATCCCGCGTATCTGGCTTCGCCCGAGTTCTCGCGGGACGTGATGGAGAACTGGCAGTCGGAGTTCCTG
>JBEBTS010000025.1:0-17112 GCA_040393665.1 Conexibacter woesei | reverse complement strand
TCGGGGTTGGTCGAGTTCGTGATGTAGCTGATCACGGTCTCGATCTCCATCCAGTACGCCTTGGACAGCATCGCGACGATCTCTTCGCGCTTGTCGCTGCTGCCGTTGCCGAGGATTCCTTCGGGCGTCATCGCTGCTCCTTCGCTTGGGGTGATGGGCTCAACCAACCTATCCCCGATCCGGGCCCAGTTCAACCGGCCCGGGCCCGGCCGGGCGCGCGGCCCCGGGCCATCCCCCGCCGGTACGCTGAGTGGCCGTGCTTTCCTCCTTGATCCTGCCCTTCTCCGCGCTCAGTCCCGCGGTCGTGGCGATGCTGGAGCTGGTGCCGCTGACCGTCGCGGTCATCTTCTACTGGCACCGGGCGATGACCCTGTCCTGGGACGGCCGGCCGATCCCGACCTGGCGCCAGGTCTGCTTCGGCTCGGGGATGTTGCTGCTCGGCCTGGTGCTGTTCAGCCCGCTCGGCGCGCTGTCGGAGGAGCTGGTGATCTTCCACATGATCGAGCACCTGATCATCAGCGACGTCGCCAGCCTGCTGGTGGTGCTCGGCCTGACCAAGTCGGTCCTGCAGCCGATCCTGGCGATCCCGGTCTTCAACAAGCTCCAGGTGCTCGCCAACCCGGTGATCGCGTTCTTCCTCTGGGCGGCCAACCTCTTCTTCTGGCACATCCCGACGATGTACGACGCGGCCTACGGCGGGGCGCTGATCCACGGGGTGGAGCACGGCGCCTTCTTCGCCTTCGGCATCGTGATGTGGATGCCGGTGTTCGGCCCGCTGCCGACCCCGTCCTGGTTCGGCCCCGGCTGGAAGATCATCTTCGTGGTGGTGGCCCGGTTCACCGCGGGCATCCTTGGCAACATCCTGATGTGGACCCAGTACGAGATCTACACGAAGTACGCCGAGGGACGCCGCAAGTGGGATCTGACCGCGGTCCAGGACCAGAGCATCGCCGGCGTGGTGATGATGATGGAGGGGCTGTTCTTCATCCTCGCGGTGATCGCGTGGACCTACTTCCGCTCCGCCCAGCAGAGCATGCGCAAGCAGGAGCTGATCGACCTGGCCTACATGGGCGGGGTGGACATCGACGAGGAGCGGATCGACCGCGCGGTGCGATCCGGGCACGACGACCTGCTGGAGAAGCGGATCCGGGCCTCGGCCGGAAAGGCGGAGGATGAACCGAGCGTCGGGTAGCCGCTACCTCTACCTGCTGGTCTTCATGGTCGGGGCATGCACCATGGGCACCGAGATCGCGGGGGCCAGGCTGCTCGCCCCGTACTTCGGCGATTCGACCATCGTCTGGGCGAACACGATCGCGGTCGTGCTGGTGGCGCTGTCGGTCGGGTACTGGCTGGGCGGACGGCTGGCCGACCGCCGGCCACGGCTGCCCGCCCTCTGCCGGGCGCTACTCGGCGGGGCGATCCTGATCGCGCTGATCCCGTTCCTGGCCCGGCCCTTCCTCGGGGCCTCGGTCGACGCCTTCGACCAGATCTCGATCGGCGGCTTCGCCGGCTCCCTGACCGGCGTGCTGGTGCTGCTGGCGGTCCCGGTGATGGTGATGGGGTCGGCCTCCCCCTGGGCGATCCGGATCGCGATGGACGGAGTCGAGAACAGCGGCGAGGTGGCCGGGCGCCTGTACGCGATCTCGACCGCCGGCTCGCTGGTCGGGACGATGCTGTCGGCGCTGGTGACGATCCCCCTGCTCGGGACCCAGCGCACCTTCCTCCTGTTCGCGCTCGCGGTGGCGCTGGTGGCCGCCGCCGGGGCGGCGGGGTGGAGGTGGTCGGCCGTGCCGGCGTCGGTCGCGCTGGCGATCCTGTTCCCGGTCGGCACGATCAAGGCCTCCGGGCCGGGCGAGGTCCTGTTCGAGGCGGAGACCACCCACCAGTACGCGCGGGTCGTCGAACTCGACGACGGCGAGCGCCGGCTGGAGCTGAACGAGGGCCAGGCGATCCACTCGATCTACCGCCCGGGCGAGTACCTGGTCGGCAACTACTGGGACGAGAACCTGGTGCTGCCGTTCTCTGTCTCGGAGCGGCCGCCCGCGCGGATCGCGATCCTCGGCAACGCGGCCGGGACCGTCGCCCGGGCCTACGGCCGCTTCTTCCCGGAGACCGCGGTCGACGCCGTGGAGATCGACCCCAAGCTGACCGAGCTCGGCCGCCGGTACTTCGACCTCCGGAACCCCAGGATGGAGGTCTTCGACGAGGACGCCCGGCCTTGGCTCCGACAGGCCGAAGACGAGTACGACGTGATCATCGTCGACGCCTACCACCAGCCCTACATCCCGTTCTACCTCGCCACCCGGGAGTTCTTCCAGCTGGCGCGGGACCGGCTCGCCCCCGGCGGGATGGTGCTGATCAACGTCGGCCATCCCGAGGGAAGCGACGACCTGGAGAAGGCGCTGACCAGGACCATGGCGACCGCGCTGCCCGAGGTGGCCCGCGACCCGGTCACCGTGACCAACACGATGCTGGTCGGCAGCCTCGCCCCGATCAGCCCCGGCCGGCTGGACCGGGCCTCCCGCGCCCGGCCGCCGGTGATGCCGCCGGAGCTGCGCCCGATCGCCCGGGCGACCGCGGCGCGGATGGAGCCCGGGCTGCCCGGAGGCGCGCTCTGGACCGACGATCGCGCCCCGGTCGAGTGGCTGGTCGACCTCTCCCTGCTGGACTTCGCGAGCGAGTGAGCGGAGTCGAGCCGGTGGACGCGAATGAGCGGACCGTGAGACGGGCCCCCTTCCGGGCCTGGCTGGTCACCGGGCCGGTCGGTCGCCTGGTCGGCTTCCTGATCGACTTCGCCCGCGCCCTCCGGGCCCATCTCGCCGCCCGCCGCCGCGGCTGACCCGATCTCAGCATCCGCCGGGCGACCCCAACATCGCCGGGCGACCCAACATCGCCGGGGCGATCGCTCACGCTCTGCGATAGCGATCGCCCCGCGGATCGGGGGAGGTGCGGGACGGGGGCGGGAAGATGCCTCCAGAGCCAGGATCGGTAGGCTCACGCGAGTGAAAACCACCGTTACAGAACTCGATGACTCGAGGGCACGTGTCGAGGTCGAGGTTCCGGCCGATGAAGTGTCCGTCCAGGTCCAACGCGCCGCCCGGGCGATGGCCAGGGAGATGCGCATGCCGGGCTTCCGCAAGGGCAAGGCGCCGCCCTCGCTGGCGATCCAGCGCCTCGGCTACGAGTCGGTTTTCGAGGAAGCCCTGCGTGAGGCTCTGCCGCAGTGGTACGAGAAGTCCGTCTACTCCTCCGGCGTCGTCCCGATCGGCGATCCCGAGGTAGAGGTCACCAAGGCTCCGACCGCCGACGGCGAGACGGTCGAGTTCAAGTTCGAGGTCGGGGTGCGGCCCAAGGCCGAGCTCGGCGAGTACCTGGGCGTCGAGGTCGAGAAGGCCGGCGCCGACGTGCCGGACGAGGTCATCGACCGCGAGCTGGATCGGCTCCGTGAGGGCATGTCCTCGCTCGACGTGGTCGATCGCGCCGCCGCCGAGGACGACCACGTCCTGGTCGACTTTGTCGGTCGCCTGGACGACATCGAGTTCGAGGGCGGTGCCGCCACCGACCACACGATCATCATCGGCTCCGGCCAGCTGATCGACGATTTCGAAGAGCAGCTGATCGGCGCCTCCGCCGGTGACGAGGTCAAGGTCGAGGTGACCTTCCCCGAGGAGTACGGCGCCGCCGAGCTGGCCGGCCAGGATGCCGTCTTCGACGTCACGGTCAAGGAGGTCCGTGAGAAGAAGCTGCCGGAGATCGACGACGACTTCGCCGCCGAGGCCTCCGAGTTCGACACGCTCGACGAGCTGCGCAAGGACATCGCCGAGAAGGTCGGTGAGTCGGCCGAGCAGCGCATCGACCAGGAGTTCCGCACCGCCGCGATCGACGCCGCGGTCGCCAACGCCACAGTCGAGATCCCCGAGGCGATCGTCAAGTCCCGCGGCCAGGAGCGGTGGGACCGGGTGGAGCGGCAGATGGCCTCTCAGGGCATGAACCCCGACACCTACCTCCAGATGCAGGGCAAGACCCGCGACGAGATCATCGAGGAGTCCCTCGAGGACGCCGAGCGCGAGATCAAGCGCGAGGCGGTGCTGGTCGCGATCGCCGAGTCCGAGGGCATCGAGGTCACGGACGAGGAGCTCGAGTCGGAGCTGGAGCATATGGCCTCCCACGAGCGGACCACCGCCGCCAAGCTGCTGGAGCGGCTCAAGCGGGACGGCCGCCACGAGATGGTCGCCGCCGACATCCGGGTCCGCAAGGCGATCGACGCCGTCGCCGACGCCGCCAAGGAGACCGCGATGGACGCCAAGGACGCCGCCTCGAGGATCTGGGGCATCGAGCCGGACGAGGACGAGCCCGGCGACGACGAGTCAGGCGATTCGGCAGAGAGCTGAGGGTCGCCGGGAGGTGGACGCAACCGCACGTTTCGCACGCAGCGAAGCGGAGCGCCAGTGCGGGTGCGTCCACCATCCCCGGCCCACCACAGAGCCGACCGTCGGCCATCTATAAACTCGCCGCCATGAGTCCACTTGTCCCCATGGTCGTCGAGCAGACCTCACGCGGTGAGCGTTCGTTCGACATCTATTCCCGGCTCCTCAACGAGCGCATCATCTTCCTCGGCACCGGCGTCAACGAGGACATCGCGAACCTCGTGGTGGCCCAGCTGCTCCACCTGGACGCGGAGGACCCGGAGAAGGACATCAGCCTCTACATCAACTCGCCGGGCGGCTCGGTCTACGCCGGCCTCGCGATCTACGACACGATGCAGTTCATCAAGCCCGACGTGCAGACGATCTGCGTCGGCATCGCGATGAGCATGGGCGCCCTGCTGCTCGCCGGCGGCGCCGAGGGCAAGCGGATGTCGCTGCCGAACTCGAAGATCCTGATCCATCAGGTCTCCTCCGGCTTCCAGGGCCAGGCCACCGACATCGAGATCCACGCCAACGAGATCCTCGACACCCGCGGTCGCCTCGACAAGATCCTCGCCAAGCACACCGGCCAGGACCTGGAGAAGATCACGCACGACACCGAGCGCGACTACTTCATGAGTGCCGAAGCAGCCAAGGATTACGGCCTGATCGACCGGGTCATCGAGCACCGGTAGGCGCCGGGCGACGCCTTGAGGGCACGCCTCCCGATTTCCAGAGCCGTCGCCGTCTTGGTGGCGGCTCTGTCGTTTCCGGCCCTCGCTTCGGGTCCGGCCGGCGCCACGTCGACCGGGGCCGGGACGACCGGGGCTGACGCCGGGACGAGCCTGAGCCTGGCGCCACCTCGGGTCGAGGTGCTGAAGGGCGGGGTGGTGCCCCGGGAATCGGTGCCGGACTCGGTCCGTCCGCTGCGGATCTTCCTGCGGCTCCGGGCGGACCGGCGGAGCCGGGCCCAGGTGCGGATCGTGAAGTCGGGCAGCGATCGCGTGGTGAGGCGCTTCGACCTGCGCGACGTCGGTGAGCGGGCGCGTTGGCACCGGCTCCGGTGGGACGGCCGCACCGCCCACGGCAGGCTCGTCCCGGCGGGCCGGTACGTGGTGACGGTCAGGTCGACGACCGGGCCGATCCGCCGGGCCGCCCGGTTCCGGCTGCACGGCCACGTCCACCCGATCGCCGGTCCGCACGGGACACGGGGCGCGGTCGGCCGGTTCGGCGCCGGCCGCAACGGCGGCCGTATCCACGAGGGCTTCGACGCGACCGCCCGCTGCGGCACGCCCCTGGTCGCGGTCCGCTCCGGCCGCATCCTCAAGGTGGCGAACGATCCCGAGCTGAAGGGCTACCACGCAATGCTCAAGGGCGAGGGCGAGCGGCGTACCTACCTCTACGCGCATCTGCGCCGCCCGGCGACGGTGCGCGAGGGCCAGCGCGTCCGGGCCGGACGGCGGCTCGGGGCGGTCGGTCAGACCGGCAACGCGGCGTCGACCCCGTGCCATCTCCACTTCGAAGTGCGGACCCGCGGCCGTCTGCTCGACCCATGGCCGATCCTCGAATCATGGGAGTGGTGACCAGATGACCCGATTCATCGATCTTTCCGCGCCGATCGAACCCGGGCCGGAGGACGCCCCGGACGTCGTCCGGGTGGACGTCGAGTACTCGCCCCACGCCGAGGGCGCCCGTCAGATCGAGGCGATGTTCGGGGTCGGGCCGGAACTGCTCCGCGACGGGGAGGGCTGGGCCGTGGATGCCTTCACCCTGCTCGGGACCCACAGCTCAACCCACGTCGATGCCCCGTACCACTACAACTCGACCATCGGCGGCGAGCCCGCCCGCACGATCGACCAGCTGCCGCTCGACTGGTTCTTCCGGCCGGGATTCGTCCTCGACTTCCACGAGCGGGAGGACGGGGACGTCATCACCGCGGACGACGTCGAGCGGGAGCTGGAGCGGATCGGGCACGAGGTCCGGGAGCGGGACATCGCCCTGGTCCGGACCGGCTGCGACCGGTATCTCGGCCTGCTCGAGTACATGGCCCACGGCCCGGGGGTCTCGGCCGAGGCGACCCGGTGGCTCTATGAGCGCGGGGTCCGGGTGATGGGGATCGACGCCTGGGGTTGGGACCGTCCGCTCTGGATGCAGGCCGAGGAGGCGAAGGCGAAGGGGGAGCCCGGCATCTTCTGGGAGGCCCACCAGATGGACCTCGATTACTCCCAGATCGAGCGTCTGGCGAACCTCGACCAGTTACCCGCGCACGGCTTCACCGTGGCCTGCTTCCCACTGAAGCTGGTCGGCGGCAGCGCCGGCCCGGCCCGGGTGGTCGCGATCCTCGACGACTAGCGTCTCCGGAACCTCGCCTCGAACCGGCGGAACAGGCCGGCCTGCTCGGCCAGGGCGGCCCGTTTCTCCGCGGGCTCGAGGAAGGCGCAGCGCAGCCCGTTGCGGGCGAAGCGCTTGAGCGCCCTATACCCGAACCCGTGCTGGCGGGCCGCCTGTGCGTACTGCGAGGTCAGGTCGGTGCGGGACACGCCCTCGTCGTCGGTCGAGAGGGTCACCTTGACCCCGGCCCGGGCGTAGTCGCGGATCGGGTGGGCGCGGCCCTTGAGGCCGAGGATCTGGCGGTTGGAGGTGAGGTTGATCTCCAAGCAGACGCCGCGTCGCTTGATGTCTCGCAACAGCCCCCGCGGATTGCGCTCCCACCTCAGGCTGGCGCCGTGTCCGATCCGATCGGCCCCGGCGACGTTGACCGCCGTCCGGATGTGGAAGCGGAGATCCTCGGGCGGCGCGATCCCCGGGGCCAGCTCGCCGGCGTGCAAGGTGACCTTCTGGTCCGGGTACAGGCCCTTCAGGTATCGGATCATCCGCATGTGGAGCCGGTAGTCACGCAGGGAGAGCGGGCCGTCCTCGGGCTGGACCATGTTCATCCCGGCCCAGCGCGGGTCGGCCTTCATCAGCTCGAAGCCGAACAGCAACTGGGCGAAGACCACTGCCGGAGGCTGGTTGCGCAGCACCTGCACGTCGAAGTTGACGATCACGTCGCAGCCCGGCTTGGGATCGTCCGTCGCGCAGCCGAGCCGGGCCCACTGGCCGGCGATCGCGTCGGCCGCGGTCTGGCCCGCGGTCGGGATCGCGTCGAGCAGGCCGGCTTCGAGCATCGCCCGGCGCATGGCGGCGAGGTCCGGGTCGTAGCCGACCTGGTTCGCGACGGCCAGGGTCGCCCCGAACTGGGGCGTGATCAAAGGCTCGACGTACTGGACGTTCTGGCTCGCGGCCCGTCGCGTGACCTCTGCCACCCCGTCGCCCTGACGGCCCCCGAAGGCGGCGCCGAACAGGTCGAAGGTGGCGAAGAAGTGATCGTGGCCGGACTGGGTCGACGGAGTGAAGCCGCGCATCGACCAGGCCGCGAGGATCCGGTCGTAGAGGCGACCGTCGGTCAGCGCCTGACTGAGCGGGACCTGCCCCGCGCCGCACGGCGGGTACCCGGCGATCATGGTCACCGTGTCGACGCACTTGCCGTCCTCCGCGCCCCAGCGGACCAGCGACTCGGCGTAGACCGCGCCCGACAGGTGGGTGTGGAGATCGGTCCCCTTCGGCATCTTCCGCAGGAACTGTCGCAGCTTCGCCGGATCGCGCTTGACCGCCTCGAGCCGCTTCGCCGCGCCCTTCACGCTCGCACCCGCCGTCGCGGGGGCCAACGTGCCCAGGGAAAGGCCGATGAGCAGGGCCAAAGCGGCCAGGAACGGACGTCGCATGTTCAGAGGGTAGCCCCGCTCGGAAGACGGATCTCCGCCCCCGGATCGGCGCCGCCGAGCGCCTCGAGCAGGCCGAGCGGCTCGATCGCCTGGTCGGAGTGACGGACGCCCGGCTCCACCCGGGACTCGATCACCTCCGCGGCGAACAGGCCGGTGAGGATCCCGGTCAGCCGGGACTGATCGCGGCTGATGACCGACGCCTCGGTCGTCCTCCCGTCGGCCAGGGTCGCCCGGACGAGCACGCCGCACTCGTCGCTGCCGACCGCGCCCCGTCCCAGGAGCCGCATCAGCGCGGCGCGGGAACGGGGCCTCCGGGTGAGCTCCCCCGCGCCGGTCAGCGCGGCGAGCCGCATCGACCGGGCCGCGGAGGCCGGCAGCGTGGCCAGCCAACTGCTCACCGTCGGCACCCCGAGCGTGCGGGCGAGGCTGCGCTGCTCCGGAAAGTCAAACCGCACGCCGTAGGCCGCCTTCCGGTCGCCGGGCAGGTCGGCGCTCAGATGCTCGCGCTGCGCCTTGACCCGACGCGGCCGGCCCGCCTCGATCACCTCGAACTCGGAGTCGAAACGGGTCAGCGTCCACTCGATCGCCGCCGGCCCGTGGGAGTCACCGACGCCGAGCAGGACGAAGAGGTCCAGCGACTCGACCGGGCCGTCGGCCGAGTCCGTCACCAGCTTCGCCAGGAGATTGGTCAGGCCGGGGGCGAGCCCGACGTCGATCAGGCCACGGGAGCCGTTGCGCTTCGCCGTCATGTGGAGGCCCTCGATCATCCCCAGGATGCGGCCGTCGGCCGATATGTCGAGATAGTCGATCCCGTTGGCGAGGCAGTCAGAGGCGAACGACGGGTCGAGCGAGTCGAGGCACATGACCACCGTCGAGGTACCGCCCGGCGCCAGGCCCTCGGCCACGTCGAGCCCGCGGCCCCGGCAGTCGTGGCCGATGCCCTCGGCCGCCTCACGGGCCCTCTCTGGATCCCGCCCGGCGAGCACGACCCTCCCCGGATAGCGCGGGGCCAGGTGTCGGGCGACCTCCAGGCCGACGTGCCCGTAACCGCCGACCAGGAAGATCGTGTCGTCGGCGGCGCTGTCGTCACTCGGCAATTTTCGGGGCTTTCCACATTGGCATTCGCACGAGAATAACCGCAGGAAGCGTTGCATCGGGGAGGATAGGGCCGACAGCACCCGAACCAACCAGGTGGCTGCGAGTCGCCAGTCAGCACACAAGGAGGAGAGTCACATGAGTACCGCAACCGGTTCAGCCGGACATCTCGACATCGGTGGGGTCTTCGAGGCCACCACCGATCTCTGGAAGAAGACCTTTGGGACCGTATGGATCGTGGCCCTGATCCTGATGGTCCCCGCCGAGATCATCGTCAGCCTGCTCGGAGACGACGGCGCACTGCTCAGCGCGATCGCCTATCTGGTCCACGCCTTCGCCTCGCTGTGGCTGTCCGGCACGGTCGTGCGGATCGTCCAGGACGCGGAGCTGGACGGACGGGTCGACGCCTCGGTCGGCGAGCTCTTCGGCTCGGTGGCGCCCAAGCTGATCTCGCTGTTCCTGCTCTCGATCGTCCTCTCGATCCTGATCGGCATCGGGTTCATCCTGCTGATCGTCCCCGGCGTGATCCTCACCCTGATGTGGATCGTCTCCGTCCCGTCGATGGTGGTCGAGGACAAGGGCGTGTTCGACTCGATGTCCCGCAGCGCTGACCTGACCAAGGACAACCGGATGCGCATCCTCGGTGTCGGCATCCTGCTGTTCGCCGCGATGATCGTCGTCGGGCTCGCCGCGGTCCTCCTGGCCGCGATCACGCCGATCCTCGGCATCGTCGCCGGCATTGCGCTCGCGGTCATCGTGTACCCGTGGCTCGCGATCGTGGTCGCCGTCCTCTACTTCCGCCTGCTCGAGGTCAAGGGCGAGGTGGTCGTCGCCGACACCGGGATCGACGGTGGCATCGAGCCGCCGGCGCCGGTCGTCTGACTCGAAGCCGTGACCGTCCCCGGGATGCCGGGGACAGGGGCCCGTCGCGACCGCGGCGGGCCCTCGTCGTTTAAAGGACGGTCAGACCTTCAGCTCGTACTCGAGCCAGGTGCTCTTCTCGGCGCCGGTCGAGTCGTAGAGCGCCTGGGCGCGATGGTTGTCCGGGGCGGTCGCCCACTCCAGATGGGGAGAGCCGGTCTCCCGGGCCAGCTCGCACCCGATCTCGATCAGCCCGCGCCCGATCCCCTGACCGCGGGCGCTCTCGCTGACGTACAGGTCGTTCATCAGCACCGTGGCGGTCGCGGTGAGCGAGCTCTTGTGTCGGTAGAAGCAGGCGAAGCCGACCGGCATGCCGCCGTCCCACGCCCCGTAGAGCCAGCCGCTGTGGTTCGAGCCGATGAACCGGGAGAAGAACTCCCGGTTGCGCGCCGGGTCGATGTCCTCGACCTCGTAGAACTCTTGATAGGCCGCGATCAGCGGAAGGATCTCGGCGAGCTCGTCGATCGTGGTGGGGCGGATCTCGATGGCCATGGGCCGACGATACCGCTCCCCGCCCGTCCCGGCGATCGCTCCAGCCATCGCGGTCGCTGGGGCGATCGCTCCAGCACAGCGAGAGCGATCGCCCCGCGAGCGGGTGGAGGTCGGTGGAGGCGGGTGGCGGGCGGGTGGCGACCGGATGGGGAGCGGGTGGCGGGCGGTGGTCGCGGAACGAGCGGCGGCAAGTTCCGTTGCCGCGGGAGGGGACCCCCGGGAGCCGGCGTAACTTCGCTCAGGAAGAGTCGTGGAGCCGGATTCCGGGGCCGCGTCCGTCCATCTCTTAGAGTGGGGCCAGACGAGCCCACTCACGACCCCGGAGGGTAGACCGCTGGCACGTCCGACCGATACCAACGAGCAACTGCTCTGCAGCTTCTGCGGCAAGTCGCAGCGTCAGGTCAAGAAGCTGATCGCCGGCCCCGGGGTGTACATCTGCGACGAGTGCATCGACCTCTGCAACGAGATCATCGACGAGGAGGCGGTCGGCCCGGTCACGGCTCCATCGGGGCTCGATCTCGAGCGGCTGCCGCGGCCGCAGGAGATCAACGCCGTCCTCGACGAGTACGTCGTCGGCCAGGAGGCCGCCAAGCGGGCCCTCTCGGTTGCCGTCTACAACCATTACAAGCGGGTCCGGATCGCCGAGACCGAGGATCCCGAGGTCGAGCTCCAGAAGTCGAACATCATGCTGCTGGGCCCGACCGGCTGCGGCAAGACCCTGCTCGCCCAGACCCTGGCCCGCATCCTCAACGTGCCCTTCGCGATCGCCGACGCGACCGCGCTGACCGAGGCCGGCTACGTCGGCGAGGACGTCGAGAACATCCTGCTCAAGCTGATCCAGGCCGCCGACTACGACGTCAAGAAGGCCGAGACCGGGATCATCTACATCGACGAGATCGACAAGATCACCCGCAAGGCCGACAACCCGTCGCTGACCCGGGACGTCTCCGGCGAGGGCGTGCAGCAGGCGCTGCTCAAGATCCTGGAGGGGACCACCGCCTCGGTGCCGCCCCAGGGCGGGCGCAAGCACCCGCACCAGGAGTTCCTCTCGATCGACACGACCAACATCCTGTTCATCTGCGGCGGCTCCTTCTCCGAGCTGGAGAAGGTGATTGAGCGCCGGGTCGACAGCAAGGGCATCGGCTTCGGCCAGGCGATCGGCCCGGACGCCCACGACGACCCGGGCGAGCTGTTCGAGAAGGTGCTGCCGGAGGATCTGATCGAGTTCGGGCTGATCCCCGAGTTCATCGGCCGCCTGCCGGTCGTGGCGGCCCTCCACCAGCTCGACCAGGCCGACCTGGTCCGGATCCTGACCGAGCCGCGTCACGCCCTCACCCGCCAGTTCCAGCGGTTCTTCGAGTTCGACGGGATCGAGCTGGTCTTCGCCGAGGACTCCCTCGAAGCGATCGCCGACAAGGCCCTGATCCGCGAGACCGGAGCCCGCGGGCTCCGTTCGATCATCGAGGACTCGCTGCTGGACGTCCAGTTCGAGCTGCCCTCCCGCCAGGACGTGACCAAGTGCGTCGTCACGCGCGAGTCGATCGAGAAGGGCCAGCCGCCGATGCTGGTCACCGACGCGGTGACCCGTCACGGCGGGGAGGACCCGGAGAGCGGGCCGATCAACGCGCCGGGCCCGATCAACGCGCCCGGGTTCCCGCGGAAGCCGGAGCCGACCAGGCCGCATGATCTCGACGACTTCGACGAGCGGAGCGCCTGACGGGGCCGCGCGTCACCTGGGGCGGGCACGCCACCGTCCTGATCGAGCTGGACGGGGTGCGCCTGCTGACCGACCCGGTCCTGCGGGACCGGATCATGCATCTGCGGCGTCACGCGGTGACGCCGGGAACCGAGTTCGAGCGGGAGATCGACGCGATCCTGATCTCCCACCTCCACTACGACCACCTCGACCTGCCCTCGCTGCGACGGTTCGGCCCGGAGGCTCCGCTGATCGTCCCGGCGGGCGCCGGCCGGTTCCTCCGGCGGGCCGGGTTCAGGGCGGTGACCGAGCTGCGGGCAGGGGAGGGGGTCACGGTCCGGGCCGGGGCCGGCGGCTCACGGGTCGAGGTCCACGCGGTGCCCGCCCGGCACCAGGGCCGGCGCCGCCCGTTCGGGGCGGAGGCGGAGGCGATCGGGTTCGAGATCCACGGCTCACGGCGGATCTACTTCGCCGGTGACACCGACTTCTTCCCGGAGCTGAGCGAGATCTCCGGCGACCTGGAGATCGCCCTTCTGCCGATCTGGGGCTGGGGGCCGTCGGTCGGGGCGGGCCACCTGGACCCGGTCGGCGCGGCCCGGGCCGCCACGGTCCTGGGCCCGGCCGTCTCGGTCCCGATCCACTGGGGGACCTTCTTCCCGATCGGGCTCCGGCGCTGGCGGGGAGACCGGCTGGTGACGCCGCCGGTCGAGTTCGAACGGGCGCTGCGGGAGGCCGATCCCGGGCTCGAGTCCCGGATCCTCCTGCCCGGCGAGCACTCGGACCACTAACCGCGGGCGGCCGGTCTCAGGCGGGCTCGCGAGCCTCGTCGCGCATCCAGCCCGTGAGGATCTCGTGGATCGTCTCGGAGCCGACGACCGGGTCCCGGGGCCACTCCAGGTCGACCGGATGCAGCACGAAGGGGTGTGACTGGGGGCCGCCGATCCCGCCATGCGATCCGACCAGCTCCTCGAAGGCGGCGACCTCGTCCAGCTCCGGCCAGACCGTGCTGTTGACCATCAGGTCGGGGCAGTTGGAGAAGCGATGGGTCCGCAGCACGTGGGCGGCGGCGTTCGGGCCGTACGGCGCGAGCGGGTCGGCGCCCTCGACCCGGTCGGGCTCGAGCCAGCGGCAGCCGTCGGCGCCGAGCACCAGGGGGCCTTCGCCTTCTGTGTCGACCAGCAGGAAGCCGATCCCCGGGTGTCCGCGCAGCCGGTCGAGCAGGTCGGGGTGGAGGCGGTCGATCTGCTCCCTGGTCAACCGCCCGGGATGCCGCGGGAAGGTGATCAGGCCGAGGCAGCCGGAGGCCATCACCGACAGCTCGGGATGCGACTCCGTCGGGGCGCCGCCCTCGGATCCGGCCCGATCCTCGCCTGGAGACTCGGGATCGAGCCCGATGTCGTCCCGGTACTGGTCGTGCCGGGCGGCCCGCCGGGCGGTGCGGCCGATCGCCCCGTCCTCGTGCGAGGCCTCCTCGAAGGAGGCGCTCAGGTAGGCCCGCGGGTTCGATTCCCCCTCGAAGTCGCCGGGATGGTCCGGGTCCCGGCCGGCGGGACCCACGACCTCGCCGCCGGAGAGCCCGGACCGGACCACGTCCTCGAGCGTCTCGTCGTAGCGCTGGAGGAAGGTCGCGCCCTGGGACTGGCCGTGGTCGGAGAGCACGATCAACCGGTAGGGGCGCGGCGCGATCTTCGCGATCCGGGCGATCCGGGCGATCTGGTGGTCGACCTTGCGCAGCGTGGCCAGGGTCTCCGGGCGCTCGATCCCGGAGTGGTGGGCGACCTCGTCGTAGGCGAGGAAGGTCGTGTACACCGCCGGTCGCCCGGCCAGCATGTCGCCGACCACCGCCGCCACCTGGAGGTCGAGCTGGATCACCGTCGCCCAGGCCCGCATCACCGCGTAGGTCCAGGAGCGGTGGATCCTCGGCTCGATCCGGGAGATCCGTTGGTTGAAGGCGGACCGGCGCTCGCTGAGGATCTCGAGCACCGTGTGGAGGATCGTCTTGAGGACGCCGTAGGGCCGGGCGAAGTAGGCCGCGTAGTCACGGCCGATCTTGCCCCGCCGGGTGAGCACGGTGCTCATCGTCAGCAGCGAGTAGGTCGCGTCGCCGGAGAGGATGTTGGCCCGGCTCGCCCCGCCGTCGGCCAGCAGCCCGCGCCCGTCGGACTGGCGCTGCTCGATCTCTGCCGCGTCCCGCGGGTGGTTGGTCACCAGCGCCCGGCCGTCCTCCTTCTCCCACCACCGGAAGGCCGGCATGTCCCGGTTGTTGCCGTGGAGGATGCCGGCCTGGCAGGCGCCGGTCTGGGAGGACCAGTCGGTCTCCCACTCCCGCAGGGTGGACTCGCCGCTCCTCACCCAGTGGGCCATGGTCGGGGCGTTGCCGCTGACCAGGGCCCGCTTCAGGACCTCGTGGGCCAGTCCGTCGATCTCGAGGAAGAGGAAGCCCGGCTCGTCGGTGGCGGTGAAGTCGCCGCGGCGGCGGAGCTGCGACTGGACCACGTTCAGGTACCAGGTGCTGTCCTCGTCGATCGCCAGCAGCGAGGAGAGCAGGGAGGTGAAGATCGCGAGCACGACCGAGATCACCGAGGCCTCGGTCAGGCCGGCGATCGTCACCCAGGGCATCGCGACCATCACCAGGCCGACCACCAGCGCGTTGAGGACGAGCCCGAACAGGCCCAGGGTGAGCACGCTGAGACGCAGCGTCAGCCGGGAGAGGACCGGCCACACGAAGGCGTTGACCAGGCCGACGCCGAGCGCCGTGGCGACGGTCGAGCCGAGCCCGTCCATCTCGAATCCGGGGAGGATCGCCTCCAGGGCCAACAGGACCAGGGCGTCGATCAGGACCACCACCGCGCCGTGCCGTGCCAGCCGCCCCGGCGAGCGGACGCTGCGGATCCGACTCCTCCCGGCGTGACCCTCCTCGTCCGCGTACACCATCACCTCCCGAACTCTCCCAGATCGTCCGGCGTACTTCCAGTCGGGCCCGGCGCCGTGCCGCGACACCCGGTCGATCCGGCGGACTGGGGACCGATAACATCGGCCGCCTTGGACGCCGAGGCCCGACAGAAGCTGGAAGAGACAACCCGGTGGGTCCCGGCGGAAGCCGAATCCCCGATCTTCGCCGAGTGGCTGGCGGGTGGCTACTTCCACCCCGAGGCGACCGGCACCCCCGAGGAGAACTTCTCGGTGGTGCTCCCGCCGCCCAACGTGACCGGCGTGCTCCACATGGGGCACGCGCTGAACAGCTCGATCCAGGACACGCTCGTCCGGATGAACCGGATGCGGGGCAAGAACACGCTCTGGATCCTCGGCACCGACCACGCCGGCATCGCCACCCAGTCGGTGGTCGAGAAGAGCCTGCGCGCCGAGGGGGTCGATCGCCACGAGATCGGCCGCGACGCCTTCACCGAGAAGGTCTGGGAGTGGAAGCAGGACTACGGCTCCCGGATCATCGAGCAGTACCAGCGGATCGGCGCGTCCGGCGACTACGACCGTGAACGGTTCACGCTCGACGACGACTACGCCCGGGCCGTCCGCAAGGTCTTCGTCGCCCTGTTCGAGAAGGGCTACATCTACCGCGACAACTACATGGTCAACTGGGACCCGGGATCGCGCTCGGCGATCTCCGACCTGGAGGTCGAGAACCGCGAGGAGACCGACACCCTGTTCTCGGTCGACTATCCGGTGGAGGGCTCGGACCGCGTCCTGACCGTCGCCACGGTGCGGCCGGAGACGATGATGGCCGACGTCGCGATCGCCGTGAACCCGAAGGACCCTCGCTACGCGGACCTGGTCGGCTCCCACTGCATCCTGCCGCTGGTCGGCCGTCGGCTGCCGATCATCGCCGACGACCACGTCGACATCGAGTTCGGCACCGGCGCCCTGAAGATCACCCCTGGCCACGACGTCAACGACTTCGAGATCGGCCGCAAGCACGGGCTCGAGGAGATCTCCGTGATCGGCGAGGACGGTCGCATGACCGAGGCCGCCGGCGAGCGGTTCGCCGGCCTGAAGGTGGCCGAGGCCCAGGTCGAGGTCGTCAAGGCGCTGAAGGAGGAGGGCGCGCTCTCCGGCGAGGAGCCCTACACGCACTCGGTCCCGTTCTCGCACCGCTCCGGCGAGCGGATCGAGCCCCTGATCTCGCTGCAGTGGTTCTGCCGCATGGATCAGCTGGCCGAGCCGGCGATCAAGGTGGTCGAGGACGACGACGTCCGGATCACCCCGGCGCAGTGGAAGCGGGTCTACCTGGACTGGATGCGCGAGATCCGCCCCTGGTGCGTCTCCCGTCAGCTCTGGTGGGGCCACCGGATCCCGGTCTGGTACCGCGGCGACGAGGTCTACGCGGGCGAGGAGGCCCCCGAGGGCGAGGGCTGGGTCCAAGAGGACGACGTCCTCGACACCTGGTTCTCCTCGGCGATCTGGCCCTTCGCGACGCTCGGCTGGCCTGAGCAGACCGACGAGCTCAAGGCCTTCTACCCGACCGACTTCCTCACCACCGCGAGGGAGATCCTCTTCCTGTGGGTCGCCCGCATGGTGATGACCGGCATCGAGTTCGCCGGGGACATCCCGTTCAAGGACGTCTACGTCCACTCGGTGATCCAGGCGAGGGACGGCCGCCGGATGTCGAAGAGCCTCGGCACCGGGATCGACCCGCTGGGCGAGATCGACGAGCACGGGGCCGACGCGCTCCGGTTCGGCCTGCTCGCGATGTCCTCGACCCAGGACGTCCGCTACTCGGACG
>JBEBTS010000024.1:0-17636 GCA_040393665.1 Conexibacter woesei | reverse complement strand
CGCTCCTGGAAGCTCCGGGCCAGGGTCGGGGAGCGCAAGAAGTGGTACGACGAGCCGGAGGAGATCGATTGACCGGCCGGGGGCCGCGGCCTCCGAAGGCCGGGATCCCGGTCAGCGCCCGATGTGGAACCCGATCAGCTTCGGGACCGAGGCGACCGCGCTGCTGATCAGGCCGGGCTGACGGTCCTCGGCCAGGCGGTCCTCGACCTGGCCGATCGCCTGGCGGATCGCGGTCCCGCCGACCCAGCGCAGCGGCTCCGGCGGGATCTTCGTGAGGTCGGAGGGCGTCTCGACGAAGGGCAGCGCCGTGTACCGGTCCTGCCGGTCCAGGGCGAGCGAGGCCAGCGTGCGCCCGACCAGCTGCGTCGGGCCGACGCCGTTGCCCGTGTAGCCGAAGGCGGCGAAGGCGCGCCCGGACGGCAGCCGCACGACGTGCGGCAGGTGGCTCGCCGAGGCGTCGATCGGCCCGCCCCAGGCGTACTCGACCTCGCGGTCCTCGGTGGCCGGGAAGTAGCGGTGGAGGATGCGGATCACCTCGCGGATCACGTCGGGGTCGACCTCGGCCCGGCCGAAGCGACGGGCCCCGGCGGCGATCCGGCCGCCGCCCCAGCCGAGGGCCAGGCGGCCGTCGGGGGTCGTGCGGAAGTAGGTCAGCAGGGAGCGGCAGTCGGAGATCCCCTCGCCCCCGGTCCAGCCGATCTCCTCGAGCACGTCCGGGATCGGCTCCGTGATCAGGAGGTGGCTGGAGGCGACCGTGACCGACTGGCGGAACGGCGAACCGTGACCGGCCAGGGCGGCGCCGTTGGCGAGGACGACCCGGTCGGCCCTGATCCGGCCGCCGATCGTGGTGGCGATGACCTCCTCGGGGCCGTCCTCGACCCGGGTCACGGGCGAGCCCTCGAACAGCGACACGCCCCGTTCGAGCAGCGCCGCCCGGATGCCGAACCCGATCCGGGCCGGCTGCGCCGTGGCGGCGCTCCGGTAGAAGACGCCGCTCCGGAAGGCCGGGGAGCGGCAGTGCTCGGCGACGCCCTCCGGGTCCAGCTCGACCGTCTCGTCGGTGATCCCGACGGCACGGAGGGCCTCGACGTTCGACCGCCAGTCGCCGTCCTGCGCCGGCCAGGTGGAGACGTTGAGATAGCCGTCCTTACGGAACCAGGCGTCGATCCCGCGCTCCTCGCAGAAGGCGCCGATCTGATCGACCGACTCCTCCGCCGCCCGGGCGAGCTCCAGCGCCGCGGGGATCCCGTAGCGCTTGCAGAGGCTGGAGAAGCTGATCCACATGCCGTCGACGAACCCGCCGTTGCGGCCGCTGGGCCCGAACCCGATCCGGTGCGACTCGACCAGCCCGATCCTCAGGCCGGGCTCGTGCTCGGTCAGGTGCCAGGCGGTCCACATCCCGGTGAACCCGCCGCCGACGATGAGGACGTCGAACTCGTGATCGCCGGCCAGCTCCGGCGCGGGATCCGGCTCGCCCGCCTCCTGAATCCAGTATCCGGTGGCTGTGTGGAGCACTGCCCGCAGGTTAGCCCTGCCCCGATGGGACCGCAAGGGCCGCATCCCGCCCGGGACGCGACCTTTGCGGACGGTGGCCGGAATCAGGCCGGCTCGGGTGCGGGCCGACGCTCGATCAGGATCGCGACCACGGCGGCGATCAGCCCGGAGGCCGCCGCCATCAGCAGGGCGACCCGGGGATCGGCCGCCTCGGAGATCCATCCGACCAGCGGCCCGCCGATCGGGGTCGAGCCGAGGAAGACGACCGTGTAGAGCGCCATCACCCGGCCGCGCATCTCGGGGGAGACGGCGAGCTGCAGGGTGGAGTTGATCGCCGCCGCGAAGGTGACCGAGGATGCCCCGAGCAGAGCGAGGATCGGGATCTCCGCGGCCAGGGTCGGCATCAGCGCGGCGACCAGGGCCATCGAGCCGAAGGCGCCGGCCGACACCCCGATCAGGCTCATGCCGGTCTTTCCGCGGGCGCCGGTGACCAGCGCCCCGGTGACCGATCCTACCCCCATGGCCGAGACCAGGATCGCGTAGGAGGTGGGGCCTCCCTCGAAGGTGAGCCGGGCGAGCAGGGGCAGGATCACGTGGAAGTTGAGCCCGAGGGTCCCGACCAGCGCCATCAGCAGCAGCGGCACCGCCAGCTCCGGGGTCGCCCGGACGTGACGGACGGCGTCCATGACCCCGGCGGACTCGCGGTCGGGGGTGGGAGCCGCGTTCAGGGCCTTGGTGTTCATGCCGCGTAGAGCCCACAGCATCACCAGGAAGGTCGCCGCGTTCAGGCCGAAGCAGGGCGCGACGCCGATCGTCGCGATCATGATCCCGGCGAAGGCCGGGCCCGCCACCCTGGCCGAGTGGACGATCACGCTGTTGAGGCTGACCGCGTTGACGATCCGGTCGGAGCCGACCATCTCGACCACGAAGGCCTGGCGGGCCGGGTTGTCGACCGCGATCAGCAGCCCGCGGACGAAGACCAGGGCGTAGACCATCGCCGGGGTGACCCCGCCGGCGAGGGTGAGCGAGAAGAGCACCAGCGGCGGCAGCATCATCAGCGCCTGGGTGACCATGAGCAGGTTCCGCTTGGCGAAGCGGTCGGCGAGAGTCCCACCCCAGGCCCCGATCAGCATGATCGGCAGGAACTGGAGGGCGGTGGTGAGCCCGACGGCGAGGCCGGACCCGGTCAGGCTGAGGATCAGCCAGACCTCGGCGACGGTCTGCATCCAGTTGCCGGACAGCGACACGACCTGGCCGGCGAAGTAGCGCCGGTAGTTGGGCACGGACAGTGAATCGAATGACTTCTTCAGGGTTTGGGTCAAGCAGGGTCCTCCTTCAGGGCGTTCTCGAGGATCGCCGCGGCCCGCTCCAGGGTGCGCGCGTCCTCCTCTCCTAGTTCCTCCAGCACGCGGGCCAGCCAAGCACTCTTCCGCGACCGGTGCTGGTCGAGGTAGGCCGCGCCCGCGGGGGTGACCGAGAGCAGTGAGCATCGGCCATCGGTCGGATCGGGCCGCTTGTCCACCATGCCCTCGTCGACGAGGTTGCCTACGACCCGGGTCATGCTGGGACGCCTCACCCCTTCGATCTCGGCGAGCTCTCCCGGGGTGACGGCGCCGCGCCGATCGACCGAGGCCAGGGCCGCGAGCTGGGTCGGAGTGAGGCGTCCGCCGGCTTCGCGTCGCATTCGGCGGGAAGTGCGGGCGATCACCCGACGCATACGGTCGGCTAGGGCCTCCTCTGTCTGACGGTCTGTCTGACTATTCATCTGACGTTCTGCTTCCCCATGGTTGAGCGAAATTTCGTCTGCTTCCGGTCAGGGTCTGTGGGCAAGATCCGGTCCTCGGCGCGGTCGCAACCCCGGGATCGTCCCCGGAACCACGAATTTGATTAACAATGGTAATTAGTTTAGCGAATTACTTTTGGTTAGTCAACCGGTCCTCGGGCGTCACCGGCCCCGGAAGGGCGCCGATCGCGGCCGTCGAACCTTCTGGGGTGACCACCGAAGACCGAGGAAAGCCGCACCGGCAGGAAGCCCTGGACGAGCTCGCGCCCGAGCTGGGCGAGGACGAATCCAGCCACCTGACCGGGATCGGCGGCGCCGACGACGGCGTCACGGGCTCCCGCGCGATCCGGGCCGAGAACCTGATGCAGACGCCGCTGATGATCGCCGCGGCCCTCACCATCCCCAGCGTGGCCCTCACCGAGGCCCACGTCGGCGGGACCCTGGAGACGATCGCCGGCTTCCTCAACTGGGCCATCTGGATCGCCTTCGCGATCGAGCTGGCCGTGATGCTCGCCCTCGTGCCCGACCGCAAGAAGTACCTGCGGCACCATCCGGTGGAGTTGATCGTGGTCCTGCTCACGCCGCCTCTCCTCCCTCCCGGCCTCCAGAGCCTGCGCGTCATTCGGCTGCTGCGACTGCTGCGGCTGCTCAAGCTGGCCCAGCTCTCCCGCCGTCTGTTCTCCAACCAGGGCCTCCAGTACGCGGCGCTCATGACCCTGCTCACCGCGGTCGCCGGGGGCTCTATCTTCAGGGCGTTCGAGCGCGCCAACCAGACGGTCTCGGAGTGGGACGCGATCTACTGGGCGATCTCCAGCATGACCACGCTGGGATCGAAGTGGGAACCGACCACGGTCGGCTCCGAGATCACCGCCGTCGTGATCCAGCTGGTCGGGATCTCCTTCATGGCGATGCTGACCGGCGCCATCGCCCACCGGTTCCTCCGTCCGGACGAAGGGGACCCCGCAGGCGCCGGCGACCCGGGCAACGGCTAGAGTCGCTTCGACGGAGTCATGAAAAGGGGGAGCAAGCGTTGAACGGAATCAGAGTCGGGTTGGTCGCAGGGATCGCCATCGGGCTGCTCGCCATCGGTGGCGCCGGGGCGACCGGATCAGCCCCCACGGAGCCGCCGGCCGCGGCGGCCGCATCGGGCACGTTCAAGGTGCAGAAGGCGGCGTCGATCCTCAAGCGCGCCCGCGCGATCCCGACCAAGAGCGGGAGGTTCGCCCGGATCATGCTGTTCACGCAGCGCGCCAAGCGCGTGTTGATCACGATCGACGGCAGCCCCGAACGCAAGATGACGAAGCTCGGGCGCGGCTGCTCCGGGGGCAGCTGCCAGAAGTGGCGGATCTACGCGCGCCGCTCGGGCAAGGAGTGCTACTCGCTCCGCCCGACCGCCTTCCACCGGATGGGTTGGAGCACCAGCCGGAAGCTCGACGCCTGCGAGCCCTTCCGCCAGGGCCGGGTCTGACCAGGGCCGGGTCTGACCCGATCCTGGGTCAGAGCCCGGACGGGTGGCGGGCGATGAAGCCCGACGAATCGCGCATGTCGGCGTGCCAGCGCGGCCCGGAGCCGCCGGTGCCGGAGGTGTCGAAGCGGAGCCCGGCGATCACGACGTAGGCGTGGCCCGAGTTGCCGTAGACGGTGATCCAGTTGCCCTCGCCCGGCTCGCCCCAGGTGGTGAGGCCGGTCGAGTCGAGCGGGCTGGAGATCAGGCCGCCGCCGTGGAGCGCGTAGCTGACGGCGCCGGAGCAGTCGTAGCCGGAGGACTCGAACGAGCCGTGCCCGCCACCCCACACGTAGGGAGTGCCGGAGATCGCGTTGGCGGCCGCGATCGCGTCCTTGACCGCCTGGGGCGCGCCGGCCGGGGCGGCGGCGAGGCCGTCGGAGCCGAGCTTGGCGGTCTGGCCCGAGACGGGCGCGGGTGCCCGAGGGGCCGAGCTGGCGGCGGGATCGTTGGTCAGGTCGGGAAGGCTGTCCTCGAGTGCGCCGGCCCGTTCCTCGAGCGCCTGGATCCGCTGGCGCCGGACGTCGCGGGTGGCTAGGAACTCGGCCCGTTCGGTCTCGACCTGGTCACGGGCGGCGACCGCCTCCCGCTCCTCGGTCGCGATCCGGTCGCGGGCCTCCTGAAGCTGCTTCTCCTGGGCCTTCATCCGGGTCACCATCTCGGCAATTTCGTTGCGGAGGCTGGTCACCCGCTCGACCACCGAGTCGTTCCGGTCCTGGATCGCGCTGGCGTAGCCGGTGCGGGACACCAGCTCGGACCAGTCGGATGAGCCGAGGACCATCTCGGCCACGTCCGGGGTGCCGGCCATGTACATCGAGACCAGCTGGGTGCGGAGCACGTCGAGCGCGCGGTCGAGGCGGGCCCTGACCTTGGCCAGGCGCTCCTTCTCGCGCGCCAGCTCGGCTTCGATCCGGTCCAGCTCCGCCTGCTTCTCGGCCAGCTTCGCCTGCAGCTCGGCCGCCCGGGCCCGGAGCGGCGCCAGCCGGCCCAGCAGCGAGTCGATCTCGCGGTTGTCGGCGGCGATCTGGTCGCGCAGCCCGTCCACGGTCCCGGCGATCTCGGCCAGCTTGCTCTGAGCGCGGTCGTAGCGCTGCTGCGGGGTCACGGCGTCAGCCGGCCTCACCTCTATGGCGAAGACGGTGAGGAGGGCCAGGGCCACGGCGGCGACCGCTGCGGCCAAGGCGCGACCGCGGCCGCTGGGGATGTGCTGGAGAGGTTGATTCATGGCTGTCCGCACGGTCTGCGGACGAAAGGACAAGGTAACGAGCGTTCCCGGGGCGCCCGGTCACGTTCCGGGCGCTGGGAAATCGCATGCAGTTGGAGGATCCGCGGGCCCGGTTAGCCCTGGCCCTTCCTCAAGACCGCTTCGGCCAGCTTGCCTTCCGGGGTGTAGTCGGTGGCGAGGTCCTCCTCCGGGGAGGGATCGGCGCGCCAGCTCCACCAGCTCATACCCGCCAGCCAGTCGGCCCCGTCGAAGGCCTTGAAGGCGGCTTCGTAGGCCAGGGCCTGCGCCTTCTGATCCGGCCGCTCGCCCTGCTTCACCTCCCAGGGGTGGCTGGTCGCGCCCGCCTGGGTCGGGTACCCGATCTCGGTGAGCAGGACCGGTCGGCTCCACTGCTCCGAGCTGGTCTTGAGCGCGCCGACGCTCGGCCCCCAGGCGTTGACCAGGTCCTCCTCGGTCGGGACGGCGCCCTCGCCGGAGAGCGGGAAGTAGGCGTCGATCCCGATCAGGTCGAGCCCATCCCAGAACTGGACCTGCTCGTACTCGTCCCAGTTCGCCGCGTAGGTCACCGGGCCGGGATACTGCTCGCGCACCGTCGCGATCACCTGGCGCCAGGGATCGGTCTCGGCGGAGAGCGACTTCAGCTCGGTGCCGGCGACGAACGCGTCCGCCTCCTGCTCCGCGGCGATCGCGGCGAAATGGCTGATGAAAGAGCGGTACGACTCGTACCAGCGGTCCCGGTCGGTCGGCTGGACGTCTCCCCGGAAGGTGCCGTCGAGCACGTCCACGTGGGGCTTGAGCACGACCTTGAGGCCGGCCTCCTTGACCCAGTCGATGGCCTGGATCAGGCTCTCGTCGGTCGGCGACTTGTGCCGGTCGGGGCGGATCCGGACCGAGCCGCCGTCCTTCATGTACCAGGTCGGGACCAGCGTGATCGCGGTCGAGCCGAGCCCGGCGATCTGCTCGATGTCCCGCTTCACCTGCGGCCGGCCGTAGCCGTCGGCCGTATAGGCCGTCAGGTTGACCCCGTTCAGCGGCCGTTCCACCGGCTGCGGCACGGCGGCCGCGGTGTCGCCGGTCGCCCCCGTGGAACCGGTGGGACCGGTGGCCAGGGTGTCCCCCGTGCCTCCGTACTCAGATCCGCCGCCCTCGCCGTCGGGACCGAACAGGACCAAGGCGAGCACCCCGGCGATCAGGGCGGCGGCTACGGCGAGGATCAGGATCACGGCGCGGGGCACCCCGCAACCCTACGCTGCCAGCCGATCCGACCGTTCCCGGACCGCCGCTCTGGGCGGTCCGGGGACGATCGTTCCATCTGAGCTCCGTTCAGCCGATGATCTCGGCCTTCATCTTGGTGTACTCCTCTTCGGTGATCCCGCCGCTCTGGCGCAGCTGGTCGAGCTTGTGGAGCTCGTCCACCGAGGTGGTGCCGGCGGTCTGCTTGACGTACTCGTCGAACTGCTTCTTGGCCTGGACCTGGTCGTCGATGGCCCGCTGACGCATCCCGGAGCCACGGGCGATCAGGTAGACCAGCGAGGCCAGGACCGGGACGACGATCAGGAACAGGCACCAGAGGGCCTTGCCCCAACCGGACATCTCGTGGTCCCGGAAGAGGTCCATCAGGATCGTGATGACGATCCACACCCAGATGATGAAGAAGAAGATCGCGAGCGCCGTGAGGATTCCGTCCCCGGGCTCGTAATCGGCGAAAAGCAAGGAAAGCATCAGCGGTCCTTTCGGCTGAAAACGGAGTTGACCCGGGAAAGGCTACATCGCCCGTCCCGGGTCAAATCCGACACGCATCAGTTCCGGCCCGTGGCCGGTGGAGCTGCGGAAGCTCGAGGAAGCGTCAGCGCTTCTCGGCGAGCCTCCAGGCGGCCGGCATCAGCAGCGCGCCGATCGCGGCCTTGACCAGGCCGCCGATGATGAAGATGGTGAAGCCGTTGTGGACGACCCAGGTCCAGTCCTGGCCGGTCGCGAGCTTGAGGCCGGCGAGGCCGAAGCCGAAGACGAGGGCCTGCCCGACGACGAACGAGGCGAAGGCGGTCAGGACCTTGCGGTCGGTGCCCCGCTCGGCCAGCCAGCCGACGGCGCCGGCGGCGAAGATGAAGCCGACGATGTAGCCGCCGGTCGCGCCGGTGATCACGGCCCAGCCGCTGCTGAAGTCCGAGTAGACCGGCAGCACCAGGCCGAGCACGGCGTACAGGGCCAGGGAGGCCATGCCGCGCTTCCAGCCGAGCGCGGCGCCGACCAGGACGACCGCCAGGGTCTGGCCGGTCATCGGGACCGGGGTCATCGGGATGGTGATCTGGGCGCAGATCGCGGTCAAGAGGGCTCCGCCCAGCACCAGGACGACGTTGCGCACCCAAGTGTTGGCGAAGAGATCGGCGAGGACCGGTACGCGGGGCGCTGCCGCCGCGTTGGAGAGCGTGGACATTGAAACCTTCCTGATTCGGAGACTCAAGAGTTACGAGACCGGAGCAGCTTATTCGGGGACGGCTCTGATGTGACGGCCGGTTCCCGCCCTGGCCGCCGCCGGCTGCATCCTCCGCCACCTGAGAAGCTTCCGGTGTGACGACGCCGACCGCCGAGACCACCGACTCGACCGCCCCGCTCGGGCTGGTCCACGCCACCCGTTACGTCACGCCCCTGCGGGAAGGAGGCTCGCTGCCCGGGCTGGTCGAGGCCGACGACGACGGCACCTGGGTCGTGAAGTTCCGCGGCGCCGGCCAGGGACCCGGCGCGCTGGTCGCCGAGGTCGTCGGGGGGCTGCTGGGCCGGGCGATCGGCCTACCCGTCCCGGAGCTGCGGCGGATCGACATCTCCCCCGAGCTCGGCCACGCCGAGCCGGACCCGGAGATCCAAGAGCTGATCGAGGCGAGCCCCGGCCTCAACCTGGCGATGGACTTCCTGCCCGGCGCCCTGCCGTTCACCCTGGACGACCCGGACTCGTCCCCCGAAGCCTTCGACCCGGACCGCGCCGCGGAGATCGTGTTCTTCGACGCGCTGATCACCAACATCGACCGCACCCCGCGCAACCCGAACCTGCTCACCTGGCACGGCCGGACCTGGCTGATCGACCACGGCGCGGCGTTCTTCCGCCAACACGGGGACAAACCGCTGGCCGAGACCGCGCTGGCGCCGACCCCGATCCTGCGTGACCACGTGCTGCTGCCGGCGACCACCGGGGATCGGCTGGCCGCCGCCGGCGACCGCCTGGCCGATCCGGTCCGCCGGGCGATCGAGCCCGCCGTCGCCGCGGTTCCCGACGAGTGGCTGGGCCCGGACCCGGCCGCCCGACGCGACGACTTCATCGGCTTCCTCGAGCGCCGGCTCGACGGCCGGTCCACCTTCCTCGGAGAGCTGAGCGGCGATGAGTGAGCCTCGACCCGACGAGCCCCGGGAGCCGGTGACCCCCAGGCCGTTCGTCTACGCGGTCCTCCGGGTCGTGCCCTGCCTGCAGCGAGGCGAGCGGCTCAATGTCGGCGTGGCCCTGTTCTGCCGCCAGCTCGGCTTCATCGACCTGAGGGTGAACCTCGACCGGGACCGCCTGGCCGCGATCGCGCCCGACTTCGATCCCGCGCCGGCGGCCGAAAGGATCGAGGCGATCCGCAAGGTGGTGGAGGGCGACCCCACCGCCGGAGCCCTGGCCGCCCTGCCGCCCTCCGAGCGGTTCGGCTGGCTCACCGCCCCGTCCTCGACGTCGCTCCAGGCGAGCGAGGCCCACACCGGCCTGACCACCGACCCGGCCGCCGAGCTCGACCGCCTCTTCAAGCGCCTCGTCCTCTGACCGCCCGGGGAGCTCGGTAGCTAGATCAGATCAAGCGAGGAGCGCCGGCAGGTCGACGATCGAGTCGATCGTCGCGGTCGGCTCGATGCCGCTCTCCGCCACCAGGTCTCGCTTGTACTTGCCGGTCCGGACCAGGACCGAGGGGATCCCGGCCGCCAGCCCGCCGCCGATGTCGCCTTCGATGTCGTCGCCGACCATCACCGTGCGAGCGGGCTCGGACTCGATGTCGGAGAGCGCCATCAGGAAGAAGTCCTTGGAGGGCTTGCCGACCACGACCGCGTCCTGTCCGCTCGCGTACTCCAGGGCGGCCGAGAACGCGCCCACGTCGAGCACCAGCCCGTCGTCCCGCTTCCAGTACCGGTTGTGCTGGAGCGCGATCAGCTCGGCACCGTCCATCATCTGGCGGAAGGCGTGGGTCAGGGTCTCGGCCGAGAACATCGGGCCGAGGTCGCCCAGGACGATCGCGTCCGACTTCTGGTCGGTGCCGATCACGTCGATCTCCTCGAGGTCTTCGCGCAGCGACTTGGCGACCATCAGGTTGACCTTCTTGTACCCCTTGGAGCGGCAGTACCGGACCGCCATCGCCGCCGGGGTGAGCACCTCTTCGGGCGCGATGTCGAGGCCGGCCCGCTCGAGGCGCTCGATGACGGCCTTGCGCGAGATCGAGCTCGTGTTGGTGACGAGGCGGATCCCGCCGACGATCTCCCGCAGCTGGGACAGCGCCTCGTTCGCTCCGGGGATCGGGTCGCCGTGGATGTAGAGGACGCCCTCTACGTCGAGCAACAGGGCGTCCGGACGCTTCGGCAGGGTATCCATGGCACAAATGTATGGCCTGAACCGGAGGCGGTCCATGTACCGCGGGACAATCCCGCGCCCGGCCGGGATCAGGCCTCGTCGACGTAGAGGGTCTGGGAGGCCGACCCGACCCGGCCCTGCCGGTCGAAGACGTCGGTGGTGGTCAGGCCGGCGCCGGTCGCGTCGACCTCGGTCCGGGAGCGAAGCCCGATCCACTCCCCCACCGGCTCCCGCAAAAGCGAGACGTTGAGGTCGCAGTTGGCGAACAGGTACTCGCCGAAGGCGACCGGATGGGCCAGCCCGTTGCCGAAGTCGGCCGCGGCGACCGCCCGCTGGGCCGGCGAGGCCGCCTCGCCCTCCAACAGCGGCGCCTCGAGCCGGAACCAGGCCGACCCGGTGAGACCGACCCGGTCCGGGCCGCCCTCGGTGGCGAGGACGGTGTTGGCGGTGCGGTGGAAGGCCGGGCCGTCGCCGTCCGCCCACAGCCGCCGGTCGACCGGACGGCCCTCGCCCGGGCGCTCCATCCGGTCGTCGCCGGAGGCACCATCCGGGAGCCCCACCTCGCCGCGGCGCAGGAGCACCGCGCGCGCGTCCATCGCCGTCCGGCCCGCCACCTCGAGCCGGAGCGAGACCACCCGCTGGCGGCGCCCCGGCTTCACGACCGCCGACTCGATCGCGATCTCGCCCAGCATCACCGGGCCGTAGAAGGTGGTGGAGAGCGCGGCCAGCCGCAGCCCGTCGTCCGCCCCGTACGACTCGGCGATCCGGGCCAGCAGCGCGGCCGGCGCGCCACCGTGGGCCGCGTCGTCCTGCCAGGGCCCGCGGGCCTCCCCGACCAGCTCGAACCGGTCGGTCCGACGCTCCCCGGAGGTCGAGCTCCCGAGCTGGACCGCGACCGGCCCCGGCGTATCCGTTTCCGCTTCAGTCATCGCGCAGACCGTATCCGCCTGGGCCGTTTGACCGGCCGCCGGGCCACCTCTAGAGTCCCGCCGATGTCCACCATCCAGAAGGCCACGCTTCACGCCCTGCCGCCCTCGCACCCCTGCCTCACGGTCGAGGCCGGTCTCCGCCACAAGGGCATCGAGTACGAGAAGGTCGACCTGCAGATGGGTCGCCACGGCGATCAGATCGAGGAGATCTACGGCGAGGGACGACGGACCGTGCCCGGCCTGACCATCGGCGACGAGCGGATCCACGGATCGGTCGCGATCCTCGAACGGCTCGAAGAGCTGGTCCCGGAGAACCCGCTCTACCCGGAGCCGATCGCCACGCAGGTGCGCGAGGCCGAGCGCTGGGCCGACGGGGACCTGCAGGACATGGGCCGGCGGCTGCCGTGGGGCGCGCTCCACTTCCGCCCCGAGGCGATGGGCACCCTGGCCGGCGGCGAGAGCCTCGACCCGGCCGGGACCGACTTCGCGATCAAGTTCGTGCGGGCCTCGTGGAAGTACCACTCGCTGACCGCGGTCCAGCTGGCCGAGGACCTGGTCGCCCTGCCCGGGATGATCGACCGGATCGAGGGCTTCGCCGAGGCCGGGATCATCGACGGCGACGAGCCGACCGCGGCCGACTTCCAGATCGGCGCGACCATCCGGGTCCTGCTCACCGTGGGGGACCTCGAGCCCGTGCTCGCGGGCAGCGCCGCCGAGCGGATCGCCCGCCGGCATTTCCCCGACTATGCCGGCCTGGTCCCGGCCGGTGCCTTCCCCGACGGCTGGGTCAAGCCCCGCGGCTGATCCGTCCCGGGCCGGCCGGAGCCGGGCGGGCCGCTCATCCCGTACTGTGAAAACCATGAGCGAAAGCGAGAAACCCGGAGAGTCGATCACCGCCGAGGGCATGGCCCAGCTCGAGGCCGAGCTGGCCGAGCTGGAGGGTCCCGCGCGGGAACGGCTCTCGGAGCGGCTCAAGGTCGCCCGGGAGATGGGCGACCTCAAGGAGAACGCCGAGTACCACATCGCCAAGGAGGATCAGGCTCACCTCGAGACCCGCATCCTGCGGCTGCGGGAGCGCCAGAAGAACGCGGTCGTGGTCGACGCCGACGATCACGCCGACGACGAGGTCTTCGCCTTCGGCCGGACCGCCGAGGTCACCGACGCCAACGGCAAGCGCCACACCTGGACCCTGGTCGGCTCGACCGAGGCCGACCTGGCCGCCGGCAAGCTCTCGGCGGAGTCGCCGGTCGGGCAGGCGCTCCGCGACCGCGGCGTCGGCGAGGAAGTGAAGATCGCCACCCCGAAGGGCGAGCGCATCTTCAAGGTCGAGAAGCTCGTCTGAGCGACCGGGCCTGTCGCGACCGGGCCTAACGCTTCTCGCCCGGCCACACCCCGGTGTAGCGGGCGAAGGCCGACCGCGCGCCGTGATCGACCAGCCCCTTCACCAACGCGAAGATCGCCCCTTCGAGCAGCAGCGCCAGCACCAGCTTCGGCAACTCGACGTCGCTTTGATCGGCCTGCGGCGGATCCTCGTCGTCGACCGAGCCCCACCCCTTCTCGAAGAGCTTGCGGGCGAGGATCCCGGCCGCGATGCCGGCGACGATCCCGAATGGCCTGAAGAGAACGCTCATGGCGCTGGGATCCCCGGATCCGTGCCGCGCCAAACAGCGGGCCCGGCGGGCCGGGCTCGACCTCGCCGATCCGTATCCTCCAGGGATGGCCGCGAAGAGATCGAAAGCCGCCCGGGCGGGCGTCGCCGCCGGCATCGCCGCGCGCTCGATCAGGTACGCCCGTCAGGTCGACTGGCCGGCGGTGTGGATGCGGGCCCGTTGGCTCTCCCACCACACCCAGCGTCTCTACAACAACCTCTCGGAGGCGGAGCGCCGGGAGTTCCTGGAGATGGTGGTCCCGACCAAGTCCTCCCGGTTCATCGCCAAGGAGGACCGGTCCCGGGTGACCGAGCTGGTCGCCAAGGCCTTCACCGGCAGCGGCGATGGTCAGAAACGCGGCAACGGCGGTGGCTGAGGACGTTATGGTCGAGCCATGGACTTGGATGAGCTGTTGGCAGAGGAAACGGTCCATCCCCAGTTCGGCCCCGGGCAGGGCTGGCTGCCGGGCATGGACAAGGAAAGCGACTCCTGGCTGGATCAGATCCTGCTCAGCCGGGGAGACGAGAGCGACTCCACGCCCTCAGGCGGCCCCGACGGCGGCATCCCCGCCGGACGTCCGGGTCCGCCGGGCGGTCGTACCGATGTCGGGTCGGGCCTGATCTGACCGGCTCGGCCAGATCAACGCGGGGGTCGTCCCCGGCAGGCGACGGCGGGACGGCGATCGAGACCGTCGGGCTGGTCAAGGACTTCGGCGACAACCGCGCCGTGGACGGGGTCGACCTGCGGGTCGAGACCGGCAAGGTCTTCGGCCTGCTCGGCCCGAACGGCGCCGGCAAGACCACCACGATCCGCATGCTCGCGACGCTGCTGCGCCCCGACGGCGGCACCGCCACCGTGCTCGGGCACGACGTGATCCGCGAGCCGGACGAGATCCGCAGCCGGGTCAGCATGACCGGCCAGTACGCGTCGGTCGACGAGGACCTGACCGGGACCGAGAACCTGATCATGATCGCCCGGCTGCTCGGCTACGACCGGAAGGCTGCCCGGGCCCGGGCGGCCGACCTGCTCGACGCCTTCGGGCTGGCGGACGCCGCCGACCGCCAGATCAAGAACTACTCGGGCGGAATGCGGCGGCGGATCGACATCGCCGCCTCGATCGTGGTGACCCCGGACCTGATCTTCCTCGACGAGCCGACCACCGGCCTCGACCCCCGCAGCCGCAACCAGGTGTGGGAGGTGGTCCGCGCGCTGGTCGCGGACGGGACCACGGTGCTGCTCACCACCCAGTACCTCGACGAGGCCGACCAGCTCGCCGACCGGATCGCCGTGATCGACCACGGCAAGGTGATCGCGGAGGGAACCAGCTCCGAGCTGAAGGCCTCGGTCGGCGCCGGCGCCCTGCACGTGAGGGTGCGGGACAGCGGCCGTCGCGAGCAGGCGAGGGAGATGCTGGAGCGTTCGCTCGGCGTCAGCGTCAGCCTGGAGTCGGATGAGATCTCGATGTCCGCGCGGGTCGAGGATGCCGCCCGGGTCGCCGCCGCCCTGACCGAGCTCGATGCGGCGGCGATCGAGGTGACCGAGTTCTCGCTGGGGCAGCCGAGCCTCGACGAGGTCTTCCTGGCCCTGACCGGGCGCCCGGTCGAGGAGGAGGCCTCCGGCGATCCGCGGCGTGCGGAGGAACGGGAGCTGGAGCGAGAGGGAGCGGGCCGGTGAGCGAGTCGACCGCGGGCGCGATCTCCGCCGACGGGCCGCTGGCCGAGGGCAAGCTCGAGTCCGTGCTGGCGACCCGGGACCGGCCACCGCGGCCGAGCGCCCTGACGGCGTCGCTGACCTTCGGGTGGCGGGCGGTGTTGAAGATCAAGCACGTCCCCGAGCAGCTCTTCGACGTGACCATGTTCCCGATCATGTTCACCCTGCTGTTCACCTACCTGTTCGGCGGGGCGCTGGCCGGCTCGCCGACCGAGTACATCCAGGTGCTGCTGCCCGGGATCCTGGTCCAGGCGGTCGTCTTCATCACGATGTACGCCGGCATGGGGCTGAACAACGACATCAAGAAGGGCGTCTTCGACCGGTTCCGCTCGATGCCGATCTGGCGTCCGGCGCCGATGGTCGGCCTGCTGCTGGGCGACGCCCTGCGGTTCGTGCTCGCCTCGATCGTGGTGCTGGCGCTCGGCCTGATCATCGGGTTCCGACCTGAGGGCGGCCCGCTCGGGGTGATCGCCGGGATCGCGCTGACCATCCTCTTCGCCTTCAGCATCTCCTGGATCTGGACCCTGCTCGGCCTGGTCATGCGGACCCCCGAGGCGGTCCTGAACACCTCGATGACCGTCCTGTTCCCGGTGATCTTCGCCTCCAACATCTTCGTCGACCCGTCGACGATGCCGGACTGGCTGCACTCGGTGGTCGATCTCAACCCGATCACCCACCTGACCTCGGCGGTGCGCGGGCTGATGGGCTCCGGGGCCGAGCTGACCGACCTGATCTGGGTCTTCGCCTCCTCGGCGGCCCTGATCGCCGTGTTCGCCCCGCTGACGATGCGGTTCTACGGCCGGAAGTGACTCGCGGGCCGCGTCGCCGGGCTCAGCCGACGCCGCGGAGGGCCAGCCCGACCAGATAGGCCACGCCGGCCGCGGCGCCGCCCAGCGCCAGCGTCTGCAGCGCGCCCTTCCACCGCGGTTGCCTGACCACGGCGGACTTGCCGATCCCGACCCCGACGAAGGCCAGCGCCGTCAGGACGCCGCTGACCAGGAACGGATCGCTGATCAGGTCGTCGAACAGCCAGTTGACGATGTAGGCCAGCAGCGGCACCGCGCCGACCAGGATGAAGGCCGAGAAGGTCGCGGCCGCCGCCTTGAGCGGCGACTCGATGTCGACCCCGTACCCGAGCTCCTCGCTCATCATCGTCTCGACCCAGCGGTCGCGGTCGGAGGTGATCACCTCGACCACATGCTCGAGGTCGTCGCCCTCGAAGCCCTTGGCCGCGTAGATCTGGCGGACCTCCTCCCGCTCGCCCTCCGGGACCAGCTCGATCTGCCGCTCCTCCTCGGCCCGGGCCTGGTCGCGCTCGTCCCGGGCGGCCCGGATGCCGAGGAAGTTCGAGACCGCCATCGAGAACCCGTCGGCGAACAGGTTGGCCAGCCCCAGCACCACGACCACGCCCTCGCCGAGGACCGCGCCGGACGAGCCCGCGACGATCGCGAAGGTGGTGATCGCCCCGTCGATCGCGCCGTAGATGAAGTCCCGCAGGTAGCTGGTCTCCGGCGGCCGGCCGAGCCGACTGCGGATCGCCTCGGGCGTGTGCTCTCGGGAGAGACGCCTCCTGCGGTCCTCGGGACGGATGATCATCCGGCTGAACACAGGGCCCACCCTAGAGCCAAACGCGAGACGAGCCCCGCGATCCGTGCCCCGCACCTGACCTCGCTGGGGCGATCGCTCGAGCTGAGCTGGAGCGATCGCCCCAGCGAGGGTCGGGGTGCCTCAGGCGGTTGAGGCTGAGGCGGAGTCGGCCCGCGCCTCGGCTGCCGTAGCATCGGGGCCATGCCCGACAAGCCTGCACGGAAGACGATCCTGACCACGGTCGCCGCGACCGAGTGGGTCACCCCCACCCTGGTTCGAGTCACCGTCGAGGGCGAGGACCTGGCCGGATTCCAGGTCGGCGAGTTCACCGACCACTACGTGAAGCTCCAGTTCCCGCCACCCGGAGCCGGCTACTCGGTGCCCTTCGACCCGGCCGAGGTCCGCGCCTCCAGGCCGCGCGAGGAGTGGCATCGGCAGCGGACCTACACGGTCAGGGCCTTCGACCCGGAGACCCTCCGCTTGACCATCGACTTCATCGTCCACGGCGACGAGGGCATCGCCGGCCCGTGGGCGGCATCGGCGCGGCCGGGAGACCCGCTCCAGCTGGTCGGCCCGGGCGGCGGATACGCCCCGGACCCGGGCGCCGGGTGGCACCTGCTGGCCGGCGATGAGGCCGTGCTGCCGGCCGCCGCCGTGGCGCTGGGCCGGATGCCGGCCGGGATCCCGGTCTTCGCCGTCTTCGAGGTCGCCGACCGACGTGAGCAGCTCGACCTGGCCGGGCCGGGAGACCTCCGCCTCACCTGGCTCCACCGAGACGGCCGCGAACGATCGCCCGAGCCGCTGCTCGAAGCGGTCCGCGGCCTGGACCTGCCCCCCGGCCGCGGCCAGGGCTTCGTCCACGGCGAGGCGACCATGGTCCGCGAGATCCGCAAGCACCTCCTGATCGACCGGGGGATGGCTCCCGCCGACCTCTCGGCCACCGGCTACTGGAAGCACCGCCGCACCGAGGAAGGATGGCGCGAGGACAAGCCCGAATGGAAACGCCTAGCCGAGCTGGACCTGGCCGCAAAGGGCTAGAAGCCCGCCAAGTCGACGCGAGCGAATCAAGCGACCGCCCCCAACGCACCGTCAACCACCCGTCCACCGACGCGAGCGAAGCAAGCGTCCCGGGAGGCCGGGGGCCGTGGGGCCGCCCGGCGGAACTCCCGCAAG
>JBEBTS010000023.1:0-17741 GCA_040393665.1 Conexibacter woesei | reverse complement strand
TCTCGCCGGCGACCCCGTACATGATCTGGAGCTTGTCGGTGTCGGCCGCGACGTCCGCGATGAAGTAGAAGAAGTCGTTGGCCTCCCAGTCGAAGCCGAGCGTGTAGAGGCCCCACAGGGTGAAGGTGGAGTCCCGGATCCAGGAGTAGCGGTAGTCCCAGTTCCGCTCCCCGTTCGGGGTCTCCGGCAGGGAGGTCGTCGCCGCCGCGATCAGGGCGCCGGTGGGGGAGTAGGTGAGGCCCTTCAGGGTCAGGGCAGAGCGTTCGAGGTAGGAGCGCCAAGGATGGTCGGGGAAGGTGCCGCGGGCCAGCCAGTTCTGCCAGTGGTGCGCGGTCCAGACCAGCCGGTCGTAGGCCTCGTCGTAGTCCTGGGGGCCGGGGTGCTCGCTCCAGGAGAGCGCGACGAACCTGACGTCGCCCTCCTTCAACAGGGTGCGGGCGGTGGTGCGCGGGCCCTCGAAGCCGAGGTTGAGATCGGTCTTCAGGTGGAGTCTGAGGTCGATCCCCGGGGCGGTCGCGAGCCCCTCGTGGTACGCGTCGCCGGTGTACTCCCACTGGGCCGGGCTGCGGCCGTAGTCGAAGACCGGCTTGCAGTCCAGGGTGAGCTGGACCTCGCCGTGGACGCACCGGACCATGCGCAGCAGGACGTGGTCGGCGTCGTAGTCGGTGGGCGCCCGACGATGGGTGTTGGAACGGTCCCGCTCGTGGTGCCACGGACCGATCAGCAGCACGTCACGGACGATGATCCAGCCGTCGCCCGTGCCCCAGCTGGTCTCGAGGACGTTGGTGCCCGGCAGATAGCGCCGGGCGGTCGGGACGTTGATGTCGGCGGGCCCGAGCCGGAAGTTGCCGGCGCTGCGGTCGAGGATCGAGCCGAAGATCGAGGGCGAGTCGAAGCGCGGCAGGCAGAGCCACTCGATGTTGCCGCTGGGGGCGACCAGGGCCGCGACCTCGCCGTCCGAGAGGAAGCCGTAGTCCGCGATCGGCGGGTAGGGCGAGACGCCGTGGACCGGCTCGTTGATCGGGATCTGCGTCTCCCAGGTGTGTCCGAACTGGGGCCCCGGTCCGGGGCTGGGATCAAAGGTACCGTTGCTCACAGAGCGGAAATGCTGACACACCAGCGTTCCCGGCCACGCCCCGGAGCGGACCTGAAACGGACCGCTCGCCCCGCCGGGGCCGGAGAGACCCTCCAACTGACAGACTTGACCGTCCGCCATGGCCATCGTCACCGCAACCTCGATCGGGATCCACCTCGGTGGGGACCCGCTGTTCTCCGACGTCTCGTTCAAGTTGATGCGAGGCGACCGGATGACCCTGTCCGGCCGCAACGGCGCCGGCAAGTCGACCCTGCTCAGGATCCTCGCCGGGGAGGCGGACAACGACTCGGGCTCGGTCTCCTTCCAGAAAGGGGTGCGGGTCTCCCTGCACGACCAGCGGCCGCCGCGGGACCAGGGGCTGGAGCTGGGTGAGTACGTGTTCACCGGCCGGGCCGACGTGATCGAGACCGAGCAGGAGCTGGAGCGGCTCGAGCAGAAGATGTCGGCCGGGGACCACGACGACGAGACGATGCGGGCCTACGCCGCCGCCCAGCAGCGGCTCGAGCTGGCCGGCGGGTACCGCTGGCGGGACGAGGTCCTGGTCGTGCTGCGCGGCCTCGGATTCGACGACGAGCAGTTCTCCCGGCCGCTCTCGACCTTCTCCGGCGGCGAGCTGACCCGGGCCTCGCTGGCCCGGGCGCTGGCCGCCCGCGCCGACCTGCTGCTGCTCGACGAGCCGACCAACCACCTCGACATCCCCACCCTCGAATGGCTCGAGCGGTACTTGATCGACCTCGACGCGGCCGTGGTCCTGGTCGCCCACGACCGCTGGTTCCTCGAATCGGTCGGGACCTCGGTCCTCGAGCTGGAGGCGGGCCGGGCCCGGTTCTTCTCCGGCCCCTGGCACGCCTGGCGCAAGGAGCAGGCGGCCCGCGAGGTCGCCCTCGGCAAGCAGATCGAGAAGCAGGAGGCCGAGATCGCCCGCATGGAGAAGTTCGTGGAGCGGTTCCGCTACAAGGCGACCAAGGCGCGCCAGGCCCAGTCCCGCCTGAAGCAGATCGACAAGGCCAAGGCGAAGGCGGTCACCCGCGACCCGCAGGACAATCGGCGGATGGAGTTCTCCTTCGTCCAGCCGGAGCGGGCCAGCCGGGTCGTGCTCAAGCTGGTCAACGGCCGGATCGAGGTTCCCGGGCGGACCCTGCTGGAGGAGGGCAACCTGCTGCTCGAACGGGACGAGCACGTCGTCCTGGTCGGCCCGAACGGGGCCGGCAAGACGACGCTGATGGCGACCCTGGCCGGCGAGCGCCGCCCGGCGGCCGGATCGGTGCGCCTGGGGCACAACGCCAAGGTCGGGTACCTCTCCCAGCACGCGGAGACCGCCTCGGGCGACGGGACCGTGCTGGAGGCGGCCGCCCGCGAGACCGGTCTCACGGGGCAGAAGGTGCGGGACCTGCTCGGGCTCTTCCTTTTCTCCGGGAACGACGTGAACAAGCAGCTCAGCGATATCTCGGGCGGCGAGCAACGACGCCTCTCGCTGGCGATCCTCGTCGCCTCCGGGGCGAACCTGCTGCTGCTCGACGAGCCGACCAACCACCTGGACATCGAGAGCCGCGAGGCGCTGGAGGATGCGCTGCTCGGGTTTCCCGGCGCCCTGATCCTGATCTCCCACGACCGGGCGCTGCTCGAGGCGGTCGGCAGCCGGACCCTGGTCTGCGAGAACGGGAAGCTGACCAACCACATGTCCGGATGGGCCGAGTACCAGCGCCAACGCGACGAGCGGGAAGAGGAGCTCCAGCAGGCGGCCCGGCCGGGCAAGACGGCCTCGGCGAGCGCCCGCCGTGGTGGATCGCCCGGCAAGGAGGTCGCCCGGGCGAAGCGGCGGGCGGAGAACCTGGAGACGAAGATCGAGCGGGCCGAGGCCGCGCTGGCCGAGCTGGAGGACGAGCTGGCCGACCCGTCGTCCTGGTCCACCCCCGAGAAGACCGAGCGGGCGACCCGACGCCACCAGGAGGCCAAGGACGAGGTGGCGAACCTCTACGAGGAGTGGGAGGAGGCCGACCGGATCGCGCGGGAGCTCTCCTCGACCGTTTCCTGATTCCGGTCGCCTCCCGCCAAGTCGCTCGTCCCGGAAGGGCGGACCTCGGTTGGTGGTAGTTTCGGGGCAACCAGGTCTGGGACCACACGGCGGGAAGGGGACGTGGCGTCGACAGGCAGCGATAGGCAGGACGACCAGAGTTCGGAGAGCAGGGACAGCCTCCATCGACACTTGGTGGAGCGAGCCAAGAGTTCATCGAAGTCGATCGCGGATGCCGGCGACGGGTGGGACGATCCCGACTCGGCCGGCACCTACTACGGGCTCTGGAAGCGTTGGGCCGCCGTCGCGGCCGCCGTGGGCGCCGGGGTCAGCCTGGTGGTCGCCGGGACGGTGCTGCTGGGGCAGGCCATCGGCCCTGCCTGGATGCGCGGGGAGTACTTCGGCGCCCGGCCCCTGACCTTCGTCGCCGCCGCGACGATGGCGTTGCTGGCGATCTCGATCCTGCTGCTGCGCGACGAGAAGGCGCCGCCACTCCGCCGGGCGCTCGCCGAGGCCGTGGCCGGAGGGGTGCTGCTCGCCTCGATCGCTGTCGGGATCAACCAGCTCCTCGGCCTCGGCCTGATCGAGTGGTCCGCCACGGGCTTCTTCCGGTCACCGTCGGTGACCCCGACGGTGGTGGCGATCCTGGTCTCGATCGGGCTGCTGACGGTGGACCGCGACGCGCCCCGCTTCCGTTGGGGCGACTGGATCGCGCCGCTGATCGGCCTGGCGCTGGTCGTGGGGCTGCTGAGCCGGGGCCACCAGGGTCAGGTCTTCTACGGGCTGCACGAGCCACGCCTCTCGTTCTCCGGCGCGGTCGGGATGTGCGGACTGGCGATCGGGTTCGTTTTCCTGCGTCCGCAGCGGGGGATCACCGGGTTCCTGCTCTCCTCCGGCCCCGGCCCGTCGATGGCCCGGCTGCTGGCCCCGGTGGTGGCGATGGTCCCGGTGGTCACCGCGGTCGGGTACGGCCTCGCCAACCGGATGTCCACGAACGCGCGGGCCGTGGTCCGGGGGCTGGACGAGCTGATCGTCGTGATCGCCCTGGTGGCGATCGTCGCCTACACGTCCCGGCGCCTCCAGCGCTACTTCGGCGGCTGGCAGACCGCGATCAACGAGCTGGCCGAGCAGGCGAACGTGCTCTCCGCGATGACCGAGGGCGTGGCCATGGTGCGGCTGAGCGACCGGACCATCGTCTTCTCCAACCACCAGTTCGAGAGCATGCATGGGTTCGGCCCGGACGAGATGGTCGGCAACTCGATCGACGTGCTGATGCCCGAGGACCTGACCGAGAAGGAGATGCTCCGGCGGGAGCGGGTCGGGTGGGAGCTGGCCGATCGCGGCTCCTCGCTCTACGAGAACCGCTCGCTCTGTCGCGACGGCTCGGTCATCTGGTGCCGCACCAACGCCATCCTGACTGACGACGTCGTCCACGGGCCGGCGCTCGTCCTCGTCAAGAACGACATCAGCGCCGAGCGTCTCGCCCGGGCCGAGAGCGAGGACGCCGAGCTGCGGTTCAAGCAGGTGTTCGAGCAGAGCCCGATCGGCCTCTGCCTGGTGCGGGCGGACGGCAGCTTCGAGCGGGTGAACCGGAACTTCGAGGAGATCACCGGCTACTCCTCGGAGGAGCTGTACGAGATGACCTTCGCCGACATCACCCATCCCGACGACATCGACCAGGACCTGGAGCTGAGCGGGGCGATGTTCCGCGGGGCGACCGAGGGCTTCCAGATGGAGAAGCGGTACATCCGCAAGGGCGGCGACGTCGTCTGGGTCAACCTGACCGTGACCATGCTGACCGACAGCGGCGGCCAGCCCTACATCGCGCTCTCGATGATCCAGGACGTCACCGAGCGTCACGAGCTCAGCCGGCAGCTCCAGCACCTGGCGGACCGCGATCCGCTGACCGGTCTCTACAACCGGCGGCGGTTCGAGCAGGAGCTCTCCCGCGCCTTGGACGTCAGCCCCGGCGAGCGCGGGCGCGGCCTGGCGGTGATGGTGGTCGACCTGGACAACTTCAAGTTCGTCAACGACAACTACGGCCACTCGGTCGGCGATCAGCTGATCGTCCGGACCGGGGAGGTGCTGAAGTCGCGGCTGCGGTCGAGCGACGTCGTCGCCCGGCTGGGCGGCGACGAGTTCGTGATCATGCTCGGCGACATCACCGCGGCCGACGCGATGAAGATGGCCGACGGGCTGGTCCGCGAGATCGCCGAGAAGGCGCGGATCCAGGGTCAGGGCTTCCTCGCCCGGGCCACCGCCAGCATCGGCGTGGTCATGGGCGACGGCATCGGGTCGGCCGGGCTCGAGTCGCTGGTGACGAAGGCCGACGTCGCGATGTACGAGGTCAAGGACTCGGGGCGCAACGGGGCCAGGATGTACAGCCCGAAGGAGTCGACCGAGGTGTTCCACTGGGTCGACTGGCACGAGCGGATCCGGGACGCGCTCGACCACGACGGGTTCGTGCTCTACGCGCAGCCGGTGGTCAGCCTGCGGGGGGAGCAGGTGCCCGGGTTCGAGCTGTTCCTGCGGCTGACCGACGCCGACGGCGCGGTCGTCGGCCCCGGCACCTTCATGCCGGTGGCGGAGCGCCACAACCTGGTGCGGGAGATCGACCACTGGGTGATCAGGCACGCGATCGACCGGCTGAGGGAGGTCGGGCCGGAGCATCCGCTGCGGCTGTTCGTGAACCTGTCGGGCCAGTCGGTCGGCGACCCGGACCTGCTCGCGTTCATCTCGTCCGAGCTGTCCCGGGCCGGGGTGGACCCGGGCGCGTTGGTGTTCGAGATCAGCGAGACCAGCACCGTGGGCGACATCCGGCGTGCCCAGAACCTCGCCTCGAACCTGTCCGACATCGGGTGCCGGCTGGCCCTGGACGACTTCGGCGCCGGGTTCGCCTCGTTCTACTACCTGAAGCACATCGCCTCGAGCTTCGTCAAGATCGACGGCGAGTTCATCCGCAACCTGGCCGGGGACCAGACCAACCGGCTGCTGGTCAAGGCCCTGGCGGACGTCACCCACGGGATGGGGAAGCGCACCGTCGCCGAGCACGTCGAGGACATCAACGCGCTCGCCATGCTGGACGAGTACGGCGTCGACTTCGCCCAGGGCAACCTGCTCGGCGAGCCCAAGCCGCTCTCCGAGGTCGATCTGGCCTCGGTCCCGGAGGTGCCGCAGCTGCCGGAGCCGGCCGGCTACTGATCCCGGCCGAGTCGGACCGTCCGGCCCGGGCGCGGCGCCGCGCGGGCGGCCCCGGTCAGTTCCGGCGGGCGCGCCAGGCGATCAGCTTGCGACCGAAGGCCGGGGTGGCGCTGGACGCCAGGTGCTCGGCCTCGGCCTGCGCCTCGGCCGGGTCCAGCCCCAGCACCTCGTGGGTCAGCTCCCGGGCCGCCGAGCGGCGGGAGGTGAGCACGAGCGCGGCGCTCATGCCCTGGGGCGTGAGGCTGAGGTCGTCCGGGGAGATCAGGCCCATCTCCCGGATCCGGCGCACCATCTGGAGAGCCGAGGGCTGGGACACCTCGAGCTCCCGGGCGAGGCGCGCCTGGGTCGGCGGCTTGCCCTCGTGGTTGAGGTCGAAGAGCGCCATCACGTAGCGGGCTACGCCCTCGCTCATCTCGACGCAGGGGGCCTCCACGGGCGTGGCGACGGGCCCGGCATCCTCGGCGGATCCGGTCGGCTTCCCCTTGTCGGGGGTCTGATCTGCGGGCTTCGTAGTCAAGTGCGAAATAGATCTTACCGCCGTTCCGGGACACATTGGCTCTGGTTGAACTACTCTCTCTCCGTTCCCTGTCCCCGCACCGGAGAAATAACTGTGACCAAGAACCGTCTCGTCCTGATGCTTCTGGCCGTCCTGGCCCTCGCGCTGCTCGTGGGCTGCGGCTCCGACGATTCCTCCAAGAGCGACGATTCCAGCGATGACGCCGCCGTCACCGCGAGCGACTGCACCCCGGAAGGCCTCGACACCTTCAAGGACGGGGTGCTGACCGTCGGCACCGACACCCCGGCCTACCCGCCCTACTTCGAGGACGACGATCCGTCCAACGGCCGCGGCTTCGAGAGCGCCGTCGCGTACGCGATCGCCGGTGAGCTCGGCTTCGCCGACTCCGAGGTCGAGTGGGCGAAGGTGCCGTTCAACGCCTCCTACGCCCCCGGCCCGAAGAAGTTCGACTTCGACGTGAACCAGATCTCGATCACCCCGGCCCGCGAGAAGGTCGTCACCTTCTCCACCCCGTACTACACCGCCAACCAGGCGGTCCTGGTGGCCGAGGGCTCGGACCTCAAGGACGTGACCAGCCTCGATCAGCTCAAGGACGTCTCGATCGGCGTCCAGGTCGGCACCACCAGCCTGGAGGCGGTCAAGGCCGAGATAGAGCCGAGCAAGGAGCCGCGCGTGTTCGACAACTCGAACGACGTCGTGACCGCGCTCAAGCAGGGTCAGGTCGACGCCGTGGTCCTGGACCTGCCGACCGCGATCTACCTGCGTGACGCCGAGCTCCCCGGCTCGACCGTGATCGGTCAGTTCGAGGCCGAGGGCGGCGACCAGTGGGGCGCCCTGATGGCCAAGGACTCGAGCCTGGCCGCCTGCGTCGATCAGGCGATCGAGTCGCTCGAGGAGAGCGGCCGCCTCGAGGAGCTCACCGACAAGTGGATGAGCGAGTCGGCCTCGGCGCCGAAGCTCGACGACTGACGGGGCGACGACGCCCGCCAAGACAGTGACTGGTGACGGCGATCGCCGCGCCGCCCGCGAGCAGGCCCGCAAGGCCCGCGCGCGGCGCGGCCAGGCGATCGCCGTCGTCTCCTCGATCGTCGTCCTCGGCGGCCTCGCCACGGCGATCCTGACCAGCTCCGGCTGGCCCGACGTCCGCGAGACGTTCTTCTCCGCGGAGTCCTTCCGCACCAACTTCCCCGACATCCTCCGAGGCTTCTGGCTCGACGTCAAGATGTTCCTGGCGGTCGAGGTGATCGTCCTGATCTTCGGCCTGCTGATCGCCGTGGTCCGCACCACGAGCAACTCGGCGATGTTCCCGATCCGGCTGCTGGCCGCCGCCTACTGCGACTTCTTCCGGGGCGTGCCGGTGATCCTGCTGGTCTACCTGATCGGCTTCGGCCTTCCCGCCCTGCAGCTGTCCGGCATGCCGTCGGACCCGATCATCCTGGCCTGCCTGGCGCTCTCGCTCGCCTACAGCGCCTACGTCGCCGAGGTGTACCGGGCCGGCATCAAGTCGATCCACCCGAGCCAGATCGACGCCGGCCTGGCCACGGGGCTGACCCGGGTGCAGACGCTGCGCCACGTGGTCCTGCCCCAGGCGGTGCGGCGGGTCCGGCCACCGCTGCTCAACGACTTCATCTCGCTCCAGAAGGACGTGGCCCTGGTCGCCCTGCTGGGCGTCCCCGAGGCCTTCCGGCTCGCGCAGATCGAGAGCCTCGCCACGTTCAACTACACGCCGCTGCTGGCGGCGGCGTCGCTCTACCTGCTGGTGACCATCCCGATGGCCCGGCTGCTGGACCACATCACCAGCCGCGAGGAGATCAACTCGTGAGCGCCCCGGTGCTGGAGATCACCGGCGTGACCAAGGCGTACGGCGACCGGGAGATCCTGCGCGGGATCGACCTCACAGTCCGTGAGCATGAGGCGATCGCCCTGATCGGGGCCTCGGGCTCCGGCAAGTCGACCCTGCTGCGCTGCATCGACCTGCTGGTCGAGATCGACGACGGCGACATCTTCCTCGACGGCGAGGTGATCACCGACCCGGCGGTCGACCCGGTCCAGGTCCGGCGCCGGCTCGGGTTCGTCTTCCAGCAGTTCAACCTCTTCCCGCACATGTCGGTCCTGGAGAACGTCGTGCTCGGCGCGGTCCGGGCCCACGGCGTCCCGAAGAAGGAGGCCGAGGAGCGGGGGAGGGCGCTGCTGGAGCGGTTCGGCCTCGGCGGCCGCGAGCGCGACCGGCCGGACCAGCTCTCCGGCGGTCAGCAGCAGCGGGTCGCCCTGACTCGGGCCTTCGCCGGACGCCCCCGGGTGCTCCTGCTGGACGAGGTGACGAGCGCGCTCGACCCCGAGCTGGTCGGCGACGTCCTCGAGACCGTCCGCGAGCTGAAGGAGGAGGGGATGACGATGATCCTCGCCACCCACGAGATGAGCTTCGCCCGGGAGGTGGCCGACTCGATCGCCTTCCTCCACGAAGGCCGGATCATCGAGCAGGACGATCCCGAACGGGTCCTGACCGACCCCCGCCGGCCCGAGACCCGCCAGTTCCTCCGCCGCCTGCTCGCCGCCGGCCGGATCTGACCCGTACGGGTCGCCCTCGGGGCGGCCGGCCGGCGAACGAGGCCGTTAAACGACGAAGGCCCCGCGATGCGGGGCCTTCGTCGTGGTCGGGAGCCTGCCTCAGCTCCGCTTGGCGCGCTTGACGCACCGGTTGCGCTTCTTCTTCAGCTGCTTGATCTTCTTCTTGCCGAGGTTGCGCTTCTTGGCCTTCCTGACCTGCTTCTTGAACTGCTTCTTGCACTTCTTGATCTGCTTCTTGATGAGCTTCTTGCTCTTCTTGTACGGCGTCACCTTGACCACGGACAGGGCGGACCAGTTGCCGGCCGCGTCCTGAGAGCGGATCGCGATGAAGAGCCGCTGCTTCTTGCCCAGCTTGAGGGTGATGGACTGGTTCTTGCCGGGGTTGACGATCTTCGGCGCCTTCATCTTCGACGCCTTGCCCAGCTTGCCGATCGAGATCGCCTTCTTCGAGCGGTAGACCTCGATCTTGCTGACCTTGCCGTTGGAGACGCCGTTGTTGCCGGCTGCCTTCCAGCGGAGCACGGCCTTCTTCTTGGTCCGGTTCACCTTGACCTTGACGCCGGCCGGGGGGCGGGTGTCGTTGCCGTGACGGCCCGAGTTGTGCTCGTCGTGGCGGTAGTGCCACCACTGGTCGTTCTTCTCGGCCTTGCCTCCGACCTTCCAGAGGAAGAGCTCGCCCTCGCGGGTGCCGTAGGCCAGGTACTGCTTGCCGTTCAGCTTCGGATCGCCGACGACCCCGCCGAACGAGGTCCACTGGCCGGTCCACTTCGGGAACCCGGGCGCTTCCTTGCCGTCCGGGCCACGGGCGTGGATCCAGTACGAGTCGTTGGCCGAGATCATCGAGCGGGTGTTGTCCGAGCTCAGGTTGGCGATCACCGGCGACGAGTAGAACGGGAACCCGTCCTGGTCGGTCGGGAAGCCGTTGAGCTGCTTGCCGGTCACCGGGTCCCAGGCCACGTCGAACACGTGCGGCAGGGCGGCCTGCCCGGCCTCGTCGAGCGCCGCGGTCAGGGTGATCCCGCCCGCCATCGTCTGGACGTAGTTGGGGAGGCCGTCGCCGGTCATGTCACCCGCGGCGGACTGCCCGGTGACGCCGACCAGGATCGAGTCGCCCTGGTAGTACGGCGGGATGCCGGAGCAGGTCGGGGTGGTGCAGCCCGGCTGCATGTTCTTCCAGATGCTGCCGTCCGGGTTGTAGATCGCCGGGAATCCGGTGACGCCCGTGATCGCGATCCGGAGCTGGCCGGAACCGTCGAAGTCGGCCAGGGTGGCGGCGTTCCCGCCTTCCTGGACGAAGTCGATCGACTCCGAGTAGCAACCGGCCATGCTCGCCATGGTCGCCGGCCAGCCGGGCATGAACGCGCCGCCCGGGTTCTTGTTGCCGTCCGACTGGATCCCGTAGACCCAGGTGCTGCCGGCCTTCTTGTCGCACTCGAAGCTGGGCAGGAACACCTGATCGGTGCCCTTGCCCAGGACGTCGCCGACCGCCGGGGTCATCATCAGCTTGGCGTCGCGGATGAAGTCCGAGTCGGCGATCTGGGAGCGGATCGAGCTGGGCAGCTTGACCTCGACCGGCCAGCCGGGGACGGCCTTGCCGTCCGGCTGCCAGGCGTAGACGTGTCCGTCGAAGGACGACATCAGGATGGACAGCTTCCCGTTGCCCTGGAGGTTCGCCAGGGCCGGGGCGGACCAGTTGCCCCGGGTCGGGGAGCGGTGCTTGAGGCCGCTCGAGGGCGGGGTCGGCACCGGCATCGTGTCGTACTTCGGATCCGGCTTCGCCGGGAAGCCGGCGCGCAGCTTGCCGGTCGTCGTGCTCCAGGCGTAGACCCAGCCGCTGGTCGTGGTCGCGACCACGGACTGGTCGCCCTTGCCCTCGAGGTCACCGATCGCGATGCCGCTGATCGGGTCCCGCGCCTCGCGCAGGGCGGTCACCTTCTTGTACGCCTCGGACGGGAAGCCCTGCGGCATGTTGTCGTCGATCTGACGGAGCTCGCGGGTGCGAAGCGGGAAGTTCTTCGCCTGCTTGCCGTCCGGTCCGATCGCGTTGACGACACCGTCGTAGGTGCCGAAGACCAGATCGAGCTGGCCCCGGCCCTGGATGTCCGCGAAGGTCGGGGCGGAGCTCATCTCGGTCCCGATCGACTTCGGGAAGCCGTCGACCAGGTCCTTGTCGGCGCGGGCGCCGATCGAGCGGCGGTCCTCGCCCTTGAGCCCGTTGCCGTCACGCGCCCGGAGGCGGATCGAGACGGTGTACTGCTCGGGGCCGGTGGGCGGCATCACGTTGGCCGGAGCCTTCGTCGCGTAGCCCGCCGGGATGTCCTTCAGGTTGATCGTGCCGAGCACGCCGGTCTTACCGGCCTTGCCGGTGGAGACCGTCTTGAAGTCGGAGTCCTTGGGGTCGGCGCCCAGCGCCCACTCCAGGGTCCACTCGATGCCGTTCGAGCCCCAGGCCGAAGGCTGGACCGAGCCCTTCACCTGCAGGGTCTTCTGCTTGGTCGGATCGACGTACTTGTACCAAGAGGGCGAGTCGATGTCGACCGTCGGCGGCACCTTGCCGTCCATGATCAGCTTGGTCGCCTTGCCGATGTTGGGCCGACCGTAGCCGTACTGGGTCGACCAGTTGGTGTGGGTGGCGTCGGTCTTGGAGTCCGGGTTGCCGGGCCACTGGTTCGGCACGTCCGGATGGTCCCGCTGGGGGACGATCTCGCTCGACGTGTTGATCAGCACCTGCTTGACCTCGTTCGGGGTCAGCGTGCGCGGGTACTTGTTCTCATCGACGGCGTTCATCGCGGCCGACTGGACCATGCCGAGGAACGCGGCCTGGAAGGGCGTGGCGCCCGAGGTCGTGGTCTCGCCGCCGTTGAACAGCGCGTGGGTGCCGTAGCTGGTCACGTTGGAGCGGGCACGGAAGGTCTGGACGTCCTTGCCGCCGCGATCCTGGACGATCCCGTTGCCCGGGAAGACATCGTCGAACAGATGCCCGTCGGTGTGGTCCATCGAGTCGAAGTCGTTGGAGTCCATCGACATCAGGACGTCGTTGTCGACCGCGTACTTGACCGCCTCGCGCAGCGCGCTCGAGTAGGCGTAGGAGACCACGACGGTCGCCATCGCCTTGGCGCCGATGTCGACGGCGTAGGTGATCGCGGGGGCGAGGCCGTCGGCCTTGCCGACCGACTCCGCGCCGGACTTGACCGGGATCACCCGGCACTCGCGGCAGTTGCCGACGCGGCCGAAGCCGTCATTCGGCTGGGCGACCATCTCGGCCATCAGGCCGGAAGCGTGGCCGTAGGCGAGGTCGTCGGTCTGCGGGTCGTTGTTGTTGTGGTACGCGTTCCAGCCCGAGACGTCGTTCGGGTAGCCGTTGCCGTCATTGTCGAAACGGCCGTCGCTCGGACAGGAGGACACCCGGCCGTTCTCGATCTTGCAGTGGCCGAAGACCGCGATCAGGTCCTCGGGCGAGAGGTACGCGGTCGCCGCCCCGCCGACGGTCACCTTGTGGATGTACTCGTGCTTGCCGCCGGGGGCGCAGCCCCGGGTGGTGCCCTCTTCGAACTTGAGCGCGTCCGCGGGGGTCACGCCGCTCGGGCAGGGCGGGTTGACCCGGGGGTCCTTGGCGAAGTCGCGGATGTCGAAACGGCCGTTGCCGTCGAAGTCGTGGCGGCCGAGGTCCTGGCCGTCCCAGCCCTGCGGGAAGGGCAGCTCGCCCTTGTTGATGAAGATCGCGTTGAGGCCTTCCTTGATCTTGTTCGAGCTGTAGTTGACGCCACCCTCGATGTACGCGATCAGGACCTCGTCGCGGCCGAGGTTGCCCTGGGCCCAGGCGCCGGTCACGTTGATGCCGGACGCGCCCTCGGGATCGGTCGCGTTGCGGGCCCAGCAGGGCAGTCCGCCGCTGGGGCGGGGCTCGGTGAAGGTGGTGCCACCCGGCGCCTTGCAGAGACCGTCCATCTTGCCGAAGAGGTTCCACTGCTCGCTGTCCGTGCAGCCCGTGACCGGGTCCTGCTCATCGCAGCGGGCGAAGTTGGGGTCGTTGGGCCACTCGGGATCCGTCTTCTTGAGGATCGGGCCCTCGGGAAGTACCGGTGCCGGGTCGGCGGCCGCGGGTGCGGCCCAGATGACCAGGCCGGCGATCACGCAGGCGAAGGCTGCAACGGCTCTGCTGAAAATCAAGGTACTTCCTCCCTATATATGAATTGCATCTGCAAACAACAAACAACACCCTTGTCGGGCTCCCGTTGCGGAATCTATCGTGAACGGGAGGATGCAGCCGGGGCCGCCCGTCGGCGGCCGGGCTCTGCGGTCAGGCTCAGCCGTCCGGCAGGCGAGGGTCGACCACGGCCCGGCGGTGCGGCGCGTCGGCCCGTGACGGGTCGACGTAGAACACGTCGGTGCCTCCGAGGCGGTCGTGGAAGCCGCGCCGGTCGAGCCGGACCAGCACGCCGATGAACCCGAGGCAGAACGGGATCACCGCCAGCCAGAAGCCGACCAGCCGGCGGAACGCGGGCCTGGTTCCCAGAGAGCTTCTGCCGTGGCGCTCGATCCGGATGTCGAGGAACCGCATCCCCGGCGTCTGGCCGGAGATGGCCCAGAAGGTGAACAGGTAGAGCGAGCTGACCGTCAGCCAGGAGAAGGCGCCCAGGGTGACGATCGGCCCCGAGGCGTTCCCGGGCTCCAACCCCAGGAACGAGGCCAGCAGCCCGAAGATCGCGGTCGCGGTGAACAGGCCGGCGTTGATCACCACGGCGTCGATCGCGAGGGCGAGCGCCCGGGTGGAGGCCCCGACCCGGTCGGTCGCCTCCGACCGGGGTCGCCGGAAGAGGATCCGCCGGACGACCTTCTCCAAGAGGAAGTCGATCAGCCGGGTGACCTTGGAGACCTCCCGGCCGAGATCGTCGATCAGCCCCATCCCCTGGGAGGCGATCGCCGAGCGCACCTCGGGGGACTCGGCGATCCGTTCGATCAGCCGCTGGGTCTCGTCGCTCTCCAGCACCCGTCCCCAGACCCGGTCGACCAGGTCGCTGTCGACGATCTCGATCACGGCCTCCTCGACCGCGTCGCTCCGGAGGGCTTCCTGCACTGCCTGCTCGATCAACGGCCCGTTGAGGATCCGGGCGATCGCCCGCTCCGTGGCCTCGCTCTCGATCGCCCGCACGATCGCCTCCTCGATCGCCGACTCGACGGCGCGGTCGAGCCCGGTCGCCCCGGCGGCCCGCTGCGCCTGACGGGTCCCGCCGGCGATCAACCGGCCCGCCAGCGAGCGGGAGGGCTCCTGCTCGGCCGGCGTGGCCGGCGGCTCCTCCGGGCCAGGTTCTCCGGTCATCTCTTCGCCCGCGGCCACGTCGCCACTCTATCCGGGCTCCGGCGAGGCCCCGGCGGCGGCCGGGTCGGGCGGCCGGTACCGCCCGGCCTGTCGCAGCGCCAGGTCGAGGGTGGGCGAGTCGAGCTCGACCGGCTCCAGGTCCGCTCCGGATCCGAGCCGGTTCAGCAGGGCGGCCTCGACCTCGTCCAAGGTGATCCCCGGGACCAGGTCGTCGGCGGCCCCGGCGCTGGCCGGATCCCACTCGAGGCCCAGCGCCCGGTGCACTGGGATCAGCACGGACCGGATCACCTCGGCGTCGGTCGCGACGATGACGAAGCCGACGTGGACGGCGCCCTTGACCATGCGTTGGCCGATCCCCGCGAGCTTGAGCCGGCCGGCCCCGTTGATCGACCAGTCGCCGGGGCAGTACTCGCCCGGGACCGGGCCCGTCCGCGCGTCCACGCCGAGGTCGGCGAGCGCGGACCGCACGAGCTCCGCCCCCACCCGGAACCGCTCGGCGGTGCCCTCCGCCGGGGTCGGCTCGGGGGTGGTCAGGGTGAGCACCATGGTGCCCTCGGCGTGAGCCGCGACCCGGCCTCCGGTCAGCCGCTCCATGCCGAGGAAGCCGGCTTGCCGCATCGCCTCGACCGCCGCCGGGTAGCCGTCCGAGACCGTGTCCCGGCGGCCGAAGGCGACGACGCGGCCCGGCCGGGAGACCCGGACCGTGGCCCCGCGCTCGCCCTTCGCCACCTGATCGAGCAGCACCCGGGACAGGGCCGGCCCGACCTCGGGCCGGTCGGGGAAGGAGGTCCGCATCAGCTCGAGGTGCGTCGGCGGGTAGCCGGAGGCTTTGATATGAGTGTTCGCTAACAAATGGACGTTTCCGTGAAATTCACACCGGGACCCGCACATTCTTAGCCGACGCGGATCCCTGATACTGCTCGCCGCGGTCGCTGCACTCGTGATCGCGGGAAACCTGCTGGTCGACCGCTCCGGGGGAGACGGCCAGGCGGTCGCCGCGCGGATCGCCGACCGGGCCCTGGGAACCGTGGCTCCGGAGATCCAGCCGGCGATGGCGATCGCCTTCGCCGCCCACCTCGCCCAGTACCGGGTGGATGCCGCCGCGGCCAACCTCGCCCGCGTGGAGGATCGCCGTCGTCGGCTCCGCGAGGCCCGGCGGCGGGAGCGGGAGAGGTTCCGCGACCTGCCCGGATCGGTCAGCCGGGCGACCCTGGACTCGATCGCCTCCTGCGAATCGGGTGGCGATCCGCGGATCGTGTCGTCGAACGGGCTCTACCACGGCAAGTACCAGTTCAGCCTGGACACCTGGGCCTCGGTCGGCGGCGAGGGCAGCCCGGCCAAGGCGCCCGAGGCCGAGCAGGACTACCGGGCAGCCCTCCTCTACGAGCGTTCCGGCCCCGGCCAGTGGCCGGTCTGCGGGTCGTGACCCGGCCGAATTGATGCGACCCCGGCGCCCGGGGGCTTAGGATTGCCCCAGTGATTCTGGGGGTACTCGAAATCAGTCTCCGCTCGACCCGGTTCACGGTGACCGAGGTCGCGCCCGATTCGTCGCGATTCGTGTTGAGCCGCAGCCACGGGCTGACCGCCGGCCCGGAGAACGCCGATCGCCTGATGGCGCTGCTCATGGCCGAGGTCGAGGTGGCCCGGGAGATGGGCGCCGACCGGATCGAGGTAGTGGCCGTCCCCGAGCTCCGCGGATCGCGGCTGATCCGGCTGGTCGACCGGGTCGGCGAGGCGATCGGGGTCGGCCCGGTGCGGATCCCGTCGCGTCGCGACACGGCCGCCGCCGCGTTCCTCGGCGTGACCCGGCCGCGGGCCGGCGACGTCGAAGGCCCGGTCGGGGTGGCGCACATCGGCGAGACCGCGATCGGGATCGCGGTCGGCGAGCCGGGCTCGATGCCGACGTGGATCGGCTCCCGTCCGGTCGGCACCTCGACCATGACCCACAAGGCCCGCTTCTCCAACCCGCCCCGTCCGGCCCAGATCGAGGCGGCGATCACCGGCGCCTCTCGCGGCATCGGCTCGCTGTACCCGCCGGGCTGCGACCGGCTGTTCGTCAGCTCGTCCATGTCCGAGGTGGTCGGTCGGCTCTGCGGTCTCGTGATCGGCCCCGCCGACGCCCGGCGCGGGCTCGACGCGATCCTCGGGCAGACCAGCGCCGACACCGCCGCCTGGTTCGGCGTCGAGCCGGTGCTGGCCCGCCACCTGCCGGGCATGCTGGTCGGTCACGCCGCCCTGTCCGAGGGGCTGGGGATCAGGGTCGAGCCGGTCGCCTGCGACCACGGGGCCGGCCGTGAATGGCTCGCCGCGCTCGAGCTGGAGACCGCCGGAGGGGAGGGCCGATGACCGACCCCGATGACCGGCCGCGGCCGCCCGCCCCGACCCCGCCGGTCGGGCACAGCCGCGAGACGATCCTCGACATCTCGGTGCGCGCGCCCACTCGCGGCAACCGCAAGCTGGAGCGGTTCTTCGACGCCGTCAACGGCGACGACCAGGTCCGCACCTGGTGGTACATGGCCCAGGTCCACGCGGACCGGCTCGGCATGTCGGACCACTCCTGGATCCACATGCAGATCGTGCTGAACATCGCCCTCCGCCTGACCCGCCTGCTGCACAAGGGCGGGGTGGAGGGAGCGATGGTGACCGACCACGGCATGAGCGCCCGGGACGTCGAGGTCGTCGTCGCCGGAGGGGCGCTGCTCCACGACATCGGCATGTCGATCCATCGCGCCGACCACGAGGAGTACAGCCTCTTCCTCGCCAACTCCGCCCTGCCGCGGCTCCTGGACGGCATCTACCGCGAGCCGGAGCGCTCGATCGTCACCGCGGAGATCCTCCACGCGATCATCGGCCACCGGCGACGCGGTCAGCCCTACACCGTCGAGGCCGGCATCGTGCGGGTCGCGGACGCGCTCGACATGGCCCAGGGACGCACCCGGATCCCGATCGAGGCCGGGCAGGAGGGCATCCACTCGATCTCCGCCGCCGCGATCGACCAGGTCCACATCGCGGCCGGTCAGGAGCG
>JBEBTS010000022.1:0-18767 GCA_040393665.1 Conexibacter woesei | reverse complement strand
CCGGCGGTCCGGGCCGCCCTGCTCGAGAGCGACCAGCCCTCCGACAGCGCCGCGGCCCCGCCGAGCGCCGGCGGTGGCTCCGGCACGGGCGCAGTGCCGCCCCAGGACGGGGTCGACGAGGCGGGCGAGGCGACCGGCGAGCACACGGCCGCGTACCTGGAAGGGACCGACGAGCACCCGGTCGAGGGGACCGAGGAGTGGGACCTGCCCTCCGAGGCGGCGATCACCGCCGAAGAGACGGCGGTCCTCGCCGCCGCTGCCCGCAACGAGGTCCACGAGGCCGTCGAGCACGCCCGTCGCACGGGCCAGCCCTGGGACCCGCCGCGCCCCCCGAAGCGAGGCGACTTCCAGGAGCCGGCCAAGCGGCCCCGGTACTGGTGGCGCTTCCTGCTGGCGACCCTGATCATCATCTTCTCCTTCGGCGGCGCGACCTCGGCCTCGGTGATGCGGGTGGTCAACGGCATCGCCGAGGACCTGACCCTCCCGCCGAAGAAGCGACTGCCCGGCTGGCTGGTCGAGGACTCCAACGGCGGCCCCCAGACGATCGTCATCATCGGCTCCGACGCCCGCACCGGCGGCGGCTCGCCCTCTGACGACCCCGGCCGCTCGGACACGACCATGCTGCTCCGCCTCGACCCGGACTCGGGGCAGATCGCCATGCTCTCCATCCCCCGCGACCTCAAGGTCAACATCCCCGGCTACGGCACCGACAAGTTCAACGCCGCCTACAGCTACGGCGGTGAGAAGCTCACGGTGGAGACGCTCAAGGAGGTCACCGGCCTCAAGGTCAACCACGTGATCAACGTCGACTTCCACGGATTCGCGATGCTGGTCGACGCCGTCGGCTGCGTCTTCGTCGACGTCGACCGCGACTACTTCAACTCCAACGAGGGCAAGGCCGCCTCGGAGATGTACGCGGAGATCGACATCGACGCCGGCTACCAGAAGCTGTGCGGCCCCGATGCGCTCGAGTTCGCCCGGTACCGGCACACCGACACCGACCTGGCCCGTGCCGCCCGCCAGCAGGACCTCCTGGGAGAGGTCCGCAACCGGCTCTCCTTCGGCGAGATCATCAAGCGCCGCGACGAGCTGATCAAGGCCTTCACCGACAACGCCACCTCGGACATCAACGGCGGCGACCAGATCCTCGAGCTGATCCGGCTCCTGTTCGACTCCCGTGATGCCCGCGTCGTCGAGGTCAAGTTCCCCGCGACCTTCACCGAGGACAACGGGATCTCCTACGTGGAGGCGAGCCAAGCCGAGATCGACGCCGCCGTCCAGAAGTTCCTCGGGTTCGAGGACACCGCCGGCCCGATCGGCACCCTGGACGAGGGCGAAGGCTCCCGCTCCAAGGCCAAGCGGCGCGAGGAGAAGCGGGTCGACCGCAAGGCCAAGAAGCAGAGGAAGAAGAACCGCGCCCAGAGCGGCAGCACGACCAAGGCTCCTTCCAAGGAGAACGACGGGCTGATCGACGCCTCCCAGGGAGGCATGGACCTGGCCGCCCAGCTCTACGACCAGTTCGTGATCCACAGCCTGCCGATCGTCTACACGAAGCGCCTGCCCGAGGGCACGATCTACGCCGAGGGCACCCGCAAGTACAGCCTGCGGGACCCGGACAAGAACCCCCACAAGGCCTTCCGCATGGTCATGATGCTCCGCCAGGCCGACGGGGACCACTACTTCGGTCTCCAGGGAATCCACGGCTGGCAGGACCCGCCGATCCTCGAGGCGCCGCACGACGAGATCAAGATGGACGGACGGGACTTCCGCGTCTACACCGAGGGGGATAGGGTCCGTTTGGTGTCCTGGTTCTACAAGGGCAACACTTACTGGATTTCCAACTCGATCCTGCTGACGCTGACCAATGAACAGATGCTGGGCATGGCCCGCGCCACTCGTGTCTTCACCCCGGGCAGCTGATCAGCCAACCCAACCCGGAGGTAATAGAACTTGAGTCAGCCTGAACGGATGCCGATCGGCGTGGTCGGTGTCGGATGGGTCGGTCTCGTGACTGCTGCCTGCTTCGCCGACCTCGGCCACGACGTGGTCGCCCGGGACGTGATCCCGGAGAAGGTCGAGTCCCTCTCGCGCGGCGAGGTCACGATCCACGAGCCCGGCCTGGCCGAGCTGCTCGAGCGCAACCGGGAGCGGCTCACCTTCACCACCGACATCGACGAGGTGCTGTCGGCGGCCCGCCTGATCTTCGTCTGCGTCGACACGCCGCCGACCTACTCGGGCGACGCCGACCTCTCGCGGGTGCGGTCGGTGGTCGAGGAGCTGAAGCCGGACGGCGACCACGTGCTGATCATGAAGAGCACCGTGCCCGCCGGCACCGGGGAGACCATCCGCCGCGAGCTGGCCGGCATGGCCTATGTGTCCTGCCCGGAGTTCCTCAAGGAGGGCACGGCCGTCCACGACTTCCAGAACCCGGATCGAGTCGTCATCGGCGCCGCCCCGGAGGATCGCGAGGCGGCGGCGCTGGTCGAGGATCTGTACCGGCCGCTCGGCGGCGAGGTCGTGATGACCGACACCTCCAGCGCCGAGATGATCAAGCTGGCGTCCAACGCCTATCTGGCCACCCGCATCTCCTTCATCAACGAGATCGCGAACGTGTGCGAGGAGGTCGGGGCGGACGTCGGCGAGGTGGCCCGCGGCATGGGCCTGGACGAACGGATCGGTCCGCACTTCCTGCGGCCCGGCATCGGGTTCGGCGGCTCCTGCTTCCCCAAGGACGTGAACGCGCTGAAGTTACTGGCCGGTAACTCGGGCTACCACTTCCAGCTGCTGAACTCCGTGATCGAGGTGAACGAGCTGCAGAAGCGAAGGGTGGTCAGCAAGCTGGGCAAGCATCTGGGCTCGCTCGTCGGCAAGCGGATCGCCATGCTCGGGCTCGCCTTCAAGCCCGAGACGGACGACATGCGGGAGGCCTCCAGCTTGGTCCTCTCGGCCCGGCTGCGCGGCGAGGGCGCGGACGTCGTCGCCTTCGACCCGGTCGCCATCGAGAACGCGAGGACTTTGGTTCCGGGGGTCGAAATGGCAGAGACGGCAGAAGGCGCTCTCGAAGGTGCGGATGCCGCGGTCCTCGTGACCGAGTGGCCCGAGTTCCGGGACATTGATTGGCGCAAGGCGGCATCAGGGATGCGGTGCCCGTTACTGATAGATGGACGAAACTTCCTCGACCCTGACGTGCTCAGCGAAGCCGGATTCACGTATGAAGGCATCGGGCGCCCGGGGGTGGGGTCCTGAAAGTGAGAGATCGAGAGTGCAAGCATTGGTACTGGTCGGGGGGAAGGGCACTCGTCTCCGCCCCCTGACCCTGGAGACGCCGAAGCCGGTCCTGCCGCTGGCCGACCGACCCTTCCTGCGGTACATGATCGAGTGGCTGGCCAGCCACGGGGTCGACCACATCGTGTTCGCCTGCGGGTTCCTGCCGGACCAGCTGAAGGAGGTCCTGGGCGAGGGCGAGCCCGGTGGGCCGCGGCTCACCTACGTGGTCGAGGAGGAGGCGCTGGGCACCGCCGGCGCGATCCGGTTCGCGCTGCCCCACCTGGAGGAGCGGTTCTTCGCGCTCAACGGCGACGTGCTGACCGACCTCGATCTGACCGCGCTCTGGAAGTCCCATGAGGAGCGGGGCGCCAAGGCCAGCCTCGGGCTCTATCCGGTCGAGGACCCGACCGGCTACGGGCTGGTCGACCTCGCCGAGGACGGCCGGGTCCTCGACTTCCACGAGAAGCCGGAGCCCGGCCACGCCGGGCCGGGGCTGATCAACGCCGGGACCTACGTGCTGGAGCGTGACGCGATCGCGACCGTCCCCGAGCACCGCGAGGTCTCGATCGAGCGGGAGTTCTTCCCCAAGATCACCGGCGACGGGCTCTACGGGATGCGGCTCGACGGCTACTGGATGGACATCGGCACCCCGGCGCGCTACCTGGAGGCGACCTGGGACATCATCGAGGGGCGGGTCCGGACCGAGGTCCGGGTCAACCCTGACGGCATCCTGATCGACCCGGGCAGCAAGGTGGACCCGGCCGCGAAGATCGGGCCGCGCGCGATGATCGGCCCGGCCTGCGAGGTGGCCGCCGACGCCCGGATCGAGGGCTCGGTCCTGCTCGGCGGCTCGGTGGTCGGCGCCGGCGCCGTGGTGACCGGCTCGATCCTCTCTCCCGGGGCGCGGATCGCCGAGGGCGCGGTGGTAGGAGACGCGGTTCTCGGGAAGAATGAAGTGATCAATGCTTGATGACGTACTCGACATCCCCAATCACATCCGCGACGCGCTCTGGCGCGTCGACTCCGCGCAGCTGAAGTCGCGCCACTCCTCCGGCTTCGTCGTCTGCGGGATGGGCGGCTCCGCGATCGGCGCCGAGCTCGCCCGCGGGATGATCGGTGATCGGCTGACCGGTCCGCTGATCGTCTCCCGCTCGTACGGGCTGCCGACCTGGGTCAACTCGGACTGGGCGGTGCTCGCCTCCAGCTACTCGGGCAACACGGAGGAGACGCTCGCCTCGTTCCAGGAGGCCGGTGAGGCCGGGACCCATCGCTGGGTGGCCGGGACCGGCGGCGAGCTGGGAGAACGGGCCCGCGAGGCGAACATCGGCGTGATCGGGCTGCCCGGGCTGTTCGAGCCCAGGATGTCGGTCGCCTACATGACCGTGGTCGCCGCCTGCGCCGCCCACCTGGCCGGCGTGGCGCCGGACGTGCGGCGGGAGCTGGAGGCCGCGTCCGACTTCCTCGAGGGAGTCCGTGAGGACATGCTCGGGCCGGCCCGGGAGCTCGCGGCCAGCATCGGCGAGGTGCCGATGGTGGTTCACGGCGCGGGCATGACCATCTCGATCGCCCGACGCTGGGCCAATCAGTTCAACGAGAACGCGAAGCAGCTCGCCTTCCCGGTGGAGATCCCGGAGGCGAATCACAACCTGATGGAGGCCTGGTCCAAGGGGATCGGCGGCCTCGGCGCCATCTTCCTGACCGACTCCGGCCAGACGAATCGGGAGCGGCGGCGGATGGAGCTGACCGCCGAGTCGATCGAGCGGACCGGCGCCCCGGTATTCTCGGTGGAGACCAAGGGCGACACTCCCGCGGAGCGACTGTTCTGGGGCGTCATGTTCGGCGATCTGGTGTCGTTGGGAGTGGCCGACCTGCGCGGGGTGGATCCGTTTCCCGTGGATGAGATCCAGGACTTCAAGCGGAGGTTGGGAAGTACTTGATGAAGGCGATGGTTTTGGCGGCCGGTCTCGGCACGAGGCTTCGACCGATCACCCGGGCGATACCGAAGCCGATGGTCCCAGTGTTGAACCGGCCGGTGATGGAGCACATCATCCGCCTGCTGGCCCGTCACGAGATGACGGACGTGATCGCGAACCTCTACTGGTTCCCGGACACGATCGAGGGCCACTTCGGCGACGGCAAGGACTTCGGGGTGGACCTCAGCTACAGTCGCGAGGACGCCCTGCACGGGACCGCGGGCGGGGTGCGGGTCGCGGCCGACTTCCTCGGTGACTCCTTCCTCGTGATCTCGGGCGACGCCCTGACCGACATCGACCTGGCGGCGATGCGGGAGTTCCACGAGTCGCATGACGGGATCGCCACCCTGGCCACGAAGCGGGTCACCGACACCTCCGAGTTCGGGGTCGTGATCACCGACGAGGACGACCGGGTCCAGGGCTTCCAGGAGAAGCCGGACCCGGCGGAGGCCCTGTCCGACCTGGCCAACTGCGGCATCTACATGTTCGACCGCGAGATCTTCGACTACTTCCCCGGCCCGGGGGAGAGCAAGCTGGCCGACCCCGGGGATCCCGACGGGTTCGCGGACTGGGCGCTCGACGTGTTCCCCGCCCTGATGGACGCGGGGGTCCCGTTCTTCTCCCACCAGTTCGACTCGTACTGGAACGACATCGGCACGATCAGCGAGCTGATCCAGGGCAACTTCGACGGCCTCAACCGCGAGGTCATGCTCGAGATCGGTGAGCCGGAGCGCGAGCCCGGCATCTGGATCGGCGAGTGCGAAGGACTGGAGCGGGCCCGCATCACCGGTCCGGTCCTGATCGGCGACGGCTGCCGCTTCGGCGATCGGGTCGAGCTGATCGGCCCGGCCGTGATCGGCCCCGGCTGCGAGCTGGGCGACCGCTCCGGCGTGCGCGAGACGATCCTCCTGGCCGGCTCCGGCTTGGCTCCTGGCTCGTTCGTCGCCGGCGGCACCCTCGGCGTCTGACCGGCCGGACCGCCCGCCGGCCGCGCCCGAGCCTCCGTCACGCCCCCGTCATGCTCCGGTGACGGGATCGTCGCGCTCTTGACCCACGGGTGAGGGGATCTCCGGAAGGGTGACCCGATGATCACCGGACCGGCGGGAGACGGAGCTGCCGACGGGAGCCTCCGGGCCCTCGCCCGGCTGCTGGTGCCGCCGCTGTGCGTGGCCTGCCGGCAGGCCTGCCCGCCCTCCCGGGACATATGCGGCCGGTGCACCCGGGAGCTCAACGCGGCCCCGGTGCTCCGGGACGACCCTCCCGCCGGGGTGGCGGGAGCGGTCTCCTGCGCCCCGCACGAGGGGACGGCGCGCCGCCTGCTGGCCGCCTACAAGTTCCGCGGCATGACCGGGCTGGCGGGGATGATCTCCGGCTTCATGGCCGACCTCGCCGCGCCGGCCCCGGCCGGCCTGGTCGTGGTGCCGGTGCCGCCGAGCCGGCTCCGACGCCGGCTGCGGGGCTTCGACCCGGTCGAGCCCCTGGCCCGGCGGATCGCCGGTGAGCTGCCCGGGGCGGAGCTGCGGACCGACCTGCTGACCCGCCGGGGAGCCGGCCGCCAGCGGGGCCGGAGCCGGGCGGGCCGGCTCGCCTCGCCGCCACGGATCCGGGCGGTCGTCGGGCGGGTCCCGCCGGGTCGACCGGTGCTCCTGGTCGACGACGTGATGACCACGGGCGCGACCCTCAGCGCGGCCGCCGCGGCGCTCTCCGAGGCCGGGGCGGGACCGGTCCGGGCGATCACGTTCACCCGCCGGAGGTGATGCCGACGGCGATTCCGGCCGATCGGTTGCGGACGGCCGACCGGGGGGCTAGGATCGGCCAAAGGAACACAACCCCGCTAGGAGGTCCCATGCGAATCGAGATTCGTGGTCGCAACTTCGAGGTCAACGAAGAGTTGCGTGAACAGGTGGCCCAGCGGTTCAAGCGGCTCGGCCAACAGGTCTCGCCGCTGGCCCGCATCGAAGTTGTCGTGTCCGAGGAGCAGAACCCCGCCATCCGGGACAAGTACGTGGCGGAGGCGACGCTCCACCTCAAGGGAGTGACGCTCCACGCCCATGAGGCCTCGCCCGAAATGGCCCATTCCATCCACGAGCTCGCGGAGGACATGAGGCGCCAGGTCAAGCGGCACCGGGAGAAACGGAGGAAGCGAAGTCAGACCCGGCGGCTCGTGAACGAGATGCGGGGACGTGCTTCGGGCGGAGCATCACCCTCGATGTAACGCTGCGAAGCCCATTCAGCTTTCGACCCGGGGGCCCTGTCAGGGCCCCCGGCGCTTTGCACGCGCCCGGTCGCGCGAGGGCCTTGTGGTTGCCGGGGTCCTTCAACCACTAACCTTGGCCCATGGCCATTCAGCTAATCGACCGTGCGCTCAGGATGGGGGAGGGGCGCAAGTTCAAGGCATATCAAAAGCGGGTCGAGTCGATCAATCGGATCGAGCCTGAAATGGAGGTTCTCGAGGACCACGAGCTGCTCGAGGAGGCCAACGGCATCCGGGAACGGGCGGCCAACGGCGAGTCCCTCGAAGATCTCCTGCCGGAGTCGTTCGCGCTCACCCGCGAGGCGGCCAAGCGGGCGCTCGGACAGCGGCACTACGACGTCCAGCTGATCGGCGGGATGGTCGTCCACGACGGCGCGATCGCCGAGATGAAGACCGGTGAGGGCAAGACCCTGACCAGCACCCTCGCCGTCGTCCTCAACGCGCTCGGCGGCAACAGCGTCCACGTGGTCACCGTCAACGACTACCTGTCCAAGCGAGACGCGCTCTGGATGAAGCCGATCTACGACCTGCTCGGCGTGTCCGTCGGCTGGATCCAGGAAGACGACGAGCCCGAGACCCGGCGCCAGAAGTACAACTGCGACATCACCTACGGGACCAACTCGGAGTTCGGCTTCGACTACCTGCGCGACAACATGGCCGGCTCGATCGAGCAGAAGGTCCAGCGCACCCATGACTTCGCGATCGTCGACGAGGTCGACAACATCCTGATCGACGAGGCCCGGACGCCGCTGATCATCTCCGGCGCCCCGGAAGAGGCGGCCCAGACCTACTACACCTTCGCCCGGCTCGCCAAGCAGCTGGTCGGGGTGCCCGCCAAGACCAAGCTCAAGTCGATGGGCGAGTCGAAGGACACCTCCGCCGCCGACTTCGACTACGAGTACGACGAGAAGCACAAGACCGTCTCCCCGACCGAGCGCGGCGTCGCCAACGCCGAGAAGTTCATCGGCGTCGACAACCTGTACATGGCCGAGAACGGCGGCCTGGTCAACCACCTGATCCAGTCGCTGAAGGCCGAGTCGCTCTACCGCAAGGACAAGGACTACGCCGTGGTCGACGGCGAGGTCATGATCATCGACGAGTTCACCGGCCGCATCCTCGAGGGCCGGCGCTGGTCCGAGGGCCTCCACCAGGCGGTCGAGGCCAAGGAGGGGGTGGCGATCCGCGAGGAGAACCAGACCCTCGCCACGATCACCCTGCAGAACTACTTCCGGCTCTACGACAAGCTTTCCGGCATGACCGGCACGGCGCTCACCGAGGCCACCGAGTTCATGAAGATCTACAAGGTCCCGGTGGTCGAGGTCCCGACCAACCGACCGATCGCCCGCGACGATCAGAACGACCAGATCTTCAAGACCAAGGAAGGCAAGTGGAACGCGGTGATCAAGGAGCTGATCAGCCGCCACGAGACCGGGCAGCCGATCCTGGTCGGCACCGTCTCGGTCGAGGTCTCCGAGATGATCTCCGACGCGCTGAAGAAGCGGGGCATCAGGCACGAGGTGCTGAACGCCAAGCCCGAGTACGCGGAGCGCGAGGGTGAGACCATCGCCCAGGCCGGCCGCCTGGGCTCGCTCACGATCGCCACCAACATGGCGGGCCGTGGCGTCGACATCAAGCTCGGCGGCGACCCCGAGGGCATGGCCCATCCGCTGGTCGTGAAGCAGGGGCTCAACCCGGAGGACGAGGGCTACAACGAGGCCGTCGAGGAGGCGGCCGCCCAGTTCAAGCCGGAGTGCGACGCCGAGGCGGAGAAGGTCCGTGAGCTCGGCGGGCTGTTCATCTGCGGCACCGAGCGGCACGAGTCGCGCCGGATCGACAACCAGCTCCGCGGCCGCGCCGGCCGTCAGGGCGACCCGGGGGCGTCGCGGTTCTTCCTCTCCGCCGAGGACGACGTGATCCGCCTGTTCGCCGGCGACCGCATCTACAAGATCCTGGACCGGCTGGGCCCGGTCGACGAGGAGGGCGAGGAGCTTCCGCTGGAGGCGAAGATGCTCACCCGCACCGTCGAGAACGCCCAGAAGAAGGTCGAGGAGCAGAACTTCCTGATCCGTAAGCGCGTCCTCGAGTACGACGACGTGATGAACGAGCAGCGCCGCGTGATCTACAAGTACCGCGGCGAGATCCTCGAGGGCCGGGACATGTCCGCCATCGCCCGCGAGGAGCTGAGCGGGGTGATCACCCGGCTGGTCGAGGAGTACACGGCGGGAGACATCATCGAGGAATGGGACCTGCCCGGCCTCGACGACCGCCTGCACCAGATCTGGCCCTGCTCGATCGACGTCGCCGGCATGCCCCCGGAGTCGGTCGAGGGCGCGGCCCTGGCGGCCGACCTGGTCGACGACGCCCAGAAGGCATACGCGGAGCGCGAGGACGAGCTCGGCGCGGAGGTCATGCGGTACCTCGAGCGCACCCTGCTGATGCAGGTGATCGACTCCCGCTGGCGCGAGCACCTCTACGACATGGACTACCTGCGCGAGGGCATCCACCTGCGCGGCTTTGCCCAGATCGACCCGCTGGTGGCCTACAAGAACGAGGGCTACTCGATGTTCTCGGAGCTGATGAACGCGATCTGGGATGAGTTCAGCCGGCTCGTGTTCAACGTCGAGGTGGAGATCGAGGTCGACGAGGCCGAGCAGAGCGCGTTCGCGAACAGCGCGGCCAGCGGTGGGGTCGAGTACGACTACTCCGGCGGCACGATCGAAGGTCAGCCCTCGGCGTTGGCCGAGGTCGCCGCGGGGAACACGGTCAGCCCGGCCGAGGCCGGCGGCATCCCCGGCGTGACGCCGGGCGGGGTCCCGTCGGTCGGGGGCGCCCCGGGCGGCGAGACGGTCGTCAAGTCCGAGAAGGAGAGCATCGGCCGCAACGACCCCTGTTGGTGCGGCTCGGGCAAGAAGTACAAGAAGTGTCACGGCTCGTAGAGCCGTGACACCCGGGGAGAAGGCCGTCCGGGAGTTCGTCTCGACCTTCAACCGGTCGGAGCTGGACTCGTTCGTGGCCACGCTCGACCCCGAGATCGAGATCCACTCGCTCCGCGGCCTCAGGCGCGGGCGCGAGGAGGCCCGGGCCTGGGCGACCAAGAAGCCGGGCGGGGTGCAGCAGACCGTGGTGATCGAGTCGGTCGAGGAGCGGGACGATCGCGTGCTGCTGGAGATCGAGCGTCAGTGGCACTGGGACGAGGACGGCTCGCACGCCGCCACCGACACGATGGCCTGGCTGTTCACCGTGCGGGACGGGCTGGTCTGCGCCTGGCGGCCGTTCGAGGACCGGGCGGAGGCCCGGGCGGCGTTCGCCTCTGACTGACCTCCTGACTGACCCGCATCAGTGCGGGTTCTGGGTTCGGTCGAGGCCGGTGTCGGCGAAGGAGACCGGGTCCTCCATCGGCTCCAGGTGCGTGAACACGGTGACGTGGTCGAACCGGGAACGGAGGTCCTGCTCGATCGTCTCGGCGAAGTCATGGCCGCGCTGGACCGTCCAGCGGCCGGGCACCAGGACGTGGACCGAGATGAAGGAACGACGGCCCGCCATCCGGGTCCGCAACGCGTGGAAGCCGATCTCGGCGGAGGCGTAGGAGTCGAGCACCTGGTTGACCACGGCCAGGTCCTCCTCCGGCAGGGCGCGATCCATCAGGCCCGACAACGACTCCCTCACCAGGCCGACCCCGGTCCAGACGATGTTCGCGGCGACGATCAGGGCGATGATCGGGTCAAGAGTCTGCCACCCGGTCAGCCACACGAGCGCCACCCCGACGACCACGCCGAGCGAGGTCCAGACGTCGGTCATCAGGTGGCGGCCGTCGGCGTGGAGCACGGCCGAGGACTCCTCGCGGCCGGTCCGGATCAGCAGCCTCGCCGTCACCAGGTTGAGCACGGTCGCGACGAGCGAGATCGCGATGCCCAGCCCGACCACGTCGAGCTCGGCGGGATGGATCAGCCGATTGATCGCGGCGTACGCGATCGAGACCGCGGCCAGCACGATCAGCCCGCCCTCGAACCCGGCCGAGAGATGGTCGGCCTTCTCGTGCCCGTAGGCGTGGTCCTCATCGGCCGGCCGGGTCGCCCACAGGATCACGATCAGGGCGACCACCGCCGCGACCAGGTTGATCAGCGACTCGGCCGCGTCGGAGAGCAGCCCGATCGAGCCGGTGACGAGCCAGGCCGCGAACTTCAGGCCGATCGTGAGCACCGCGGCCACGATCGAGACCGCGATCACCTTGATCAGCCGCCGGCGCCGCCGGCTCTCTCTGTCCCCTCTGTCGGTATCCATCGTCGCCGCCTGCTTCCGATGCTGGCCCGTTCACCGTATCCGCGCTGCTTCATCTAGTCTCTCACCATGGCCGAAACCGTGAACATCGAGTCCGTCCCGGCCCGGATCGCGGCCATCCACGGGCACCTCGAGCTGCTCGCGGACTACCTCGACCCGGCCGGTCTGGAGTCCGAGGTGGAACGCCTCGAGACCGAGATGCAGAAGCCTGGATTCTGGGATTCCCAGGAGACCGCGGCGCAGGTCTCGGCGGACCACTCCCGTGCCAAGCAGAAGCTCGAGGGGTTCCGCACCCTGGAGGCCGAAGGGGCCGACCTCACCGAGATGGCGGAGATGGCCGAGGAGGACGAGGAGATGGCCGCCGAGCTGGACGGCCAGCTCACCTCGATCGAGGCACGGCTGGCGGAGCTGGAGGAGGCGCGGCTGTTCAGCGGCACCTACGACCACGGCGACGCAATCGTCAGCGTCCACGCCGGCGCCGGCGGCACCGACTCCCAGGACTGGGCGGAGATCCTGCTCCGCATGTACCTGCGCTGGGCCGAGCGTCGCGGCTTCTCGGTCGAGATGAAGGAAGCCTCCGCCGGTGACGAGGCGGGGCTCAAGTCGGCCACGTTCGTGCTCAAGGGCGAGAACGCATACGGGCTGATCGCGGCCGAGCGCGGGGTTCACCGCCTGGTCCGGATCTCGCCGTTCGACTCCTCCGCCCGACGGCACACCAGCTTCGCCCAGGTCGACGTCGCCCCGGTCGTCGACGAGACCGTCGAGGTCGAGATCGACGACTCCGACCTCAGGATCGACACCTACCGGGCCTCGGGCGCCGGCGGCCAGCACGTCAACAAGACCGACTCGGCCGTGCGCATCACCCACGAGCCGACCGGGGTCGTCGTCCAGTGCCAGAACGAGCGCTCGCAGACCCAGAACAAGGCGGTCGCGATGCAGATGCTCCGCTCGAAGCTGATCGAGCTCGAGGAGCGCAAGCGGGCCGAGGTCGTCAACCAGGAGCGCGGCGAGGTCAAGGACGTCGCCTGGGGCTCCCAGATCCGTTCCTACGTGCTCCAGCCGTACACGATGGTCAAGGACCACCGCACCGAGTTCGAGGTCGGCGACGCGCAGCGCGTCCTCGACGGCGACATCGACGGGTTCATCCGCGAGTACCTGAACCGCACCGCCGGTTAGCCGGGGCGCTCGAGGTCCAGGAGGCTCTGCTTGAGGCGGGTTCCGGCGGCTCCTCCTCCGTAGCCGCCGGTCGTGCCGTCCGCCTTGATGATGCGGTGGCAGGGGACGATCAGGGCGATCGGGTTCCGGGAGAGCGCGGTGCCGGCCGCCCGGGCGGCCCCGGGCCGGCCCGCCAGGGCGGCGACCTCGCCGTAGCTCGCGGTCTCGCCCCACGGGATCGTCGTGGTCGCCTCGAGCACCTCTCGGTGGAAGCCGCCGATCAGCCGCCAGTCGAGGGGCAGCTCGAAGCGGATCGACTCGCCGGCCAGGAACCGGATCACCTGGTCGGCCGGCTCGTCGGCCGCGGCGCCGTCCTCGACCGGGGCGAGGCCCGTCCGGGCGATCACCTCCTCGACCAGCTCGTCCGGGTCCGAGCCCGGCAGCGAGCAGCGGATCACTCCCAGGTCGGTTGCCGCGAGGGCGACCGGGCCGAAGGCGGTGTCGAAAGCGGTGTGGGCGAAACTGGTCACGCGGGCTCCTTTGGTCGGCACCGTCAGCCTACGCCCCGAGGGCCACCGCCAAGGCCGGGTCCCGGCCCGAGGACGTTCGGCCACGACCTCTAGGCTTCCGGGAATGAACCACTTGCCCGACGGAACCGCGGCCCTGATCGAGAAGGCGCTGGCCGAGGACATCGGTTCCGGCGACGTGACCGCCGAGGCGACCGTCCCGGCCGACCTGACCGCCCGAGCCCGCATCATCCAGAAGCAGCCCGGGGTGGTCTTCGGCCTCGAGCTGGTCGAGGAGGTGTTCCGCCAGGTGGGCGTCACGGACTTCGACCGGACCGTGGTCGAGGGCCACTGGCACGACTCGGTCCCGCGCGACATCGCCCTGATCAGCGGCCCGGCCCGGCTCCTGCTGGCGGGTGAGCGGGTCGCGCTCAACTACCTCGGGCATCTCTCCGGGATCGCCACCCTGACCGCCCGGTTCGTCGACGCGGTCGCCGGCACCGGCGCCCGCATCCTCGACACCCGCAAGACCACGCCCGGGATGCGGGCCTTGGAGAAGCAGGCGGTCTCGTGGGGAGGGGGGATGAACCACCGGTTCGGGCTCTTCGACGCGATCCTGATCAAGGAGAACCACATCGCCATGGCCGGCGGGGTCGCCGCGGCGATCGAGGCCTGCCGCGAGCGCAGCCCCGACCTGATGGTGGAGGTCGAGGCCGAGACCCTGGACGAGACGGCGACCGCGATCGAGGCCGGGGCGGACCGGATCCTGCTCGACAACATGGACCCGGCGACGATGGTCGAGGCGGTGGAGATGCGCGACTCGGCCGGCGGCGACGTCGAGCTGGAGGCCTCCGGCGGCGTCAGCCTGGAGAACGTGCGCCAGATCGCCGGGACCGGGGTCGATTTCATCTCGATCGGCGCGCTGACCCATTCCGCTCCCCAGCTGGACGTCTCGATGCTTCTCCACCTGGGCCCGGGCCCCGCCTGAGCGGCCCCGGCGGCCGGGAGCGGCCGACGCGTAATATCTGATCATGGCGTCACAGATCCCCCTCCTGCCTTCCGACGTACCGCCACCGCTCGATCCCCAGCAGATCGCCGAGCTGAGCGAGGAGGTGCGCGAGCTCGCCAAACAGCGTGACGCGATCATCCTCGCCCACAACTACGAGGTGCCTGAGATCCAGGACGTGGCCGACTACATCGGCGACTCGCTCGGCCTGGCGCGTAAGGGGGCAGCGACCGACGCGTCCGTGATCGCGTTCTGCGGCGTCCACTTCATGGCCGAGACCTCCTCGATCCTCTCGCCGGAGAAGCGGGTCCTGATCCCCGACCTGGCCGCCGGCTGCTCGCTCGCCGACTCGATCACGGCCGACCAGCTCCGGGAGTGGAAGGCGAAGTTCCCCGAGGCGATCGTCGTGATGTACGTGAACACCTCGGCCGAGGTCAAGGCCGAGACCGACTACTGCTGCACCTCGTCGAACGCGGTCAAGGTCGTCCAGCACATCTGGGAGGAGCACGGTCCCGACACCGAGATCCTGTTCGGCCCGGACATGTGGCTGGGGGCCTTCGTCGAGCGGGCCACCGGGCTCAAGGACGACCCCGAGCGCCGCGGCCGCTTCCACATCTGGGACGGCGAGTGCCACGTCCACGCCGGCATCCGCCCGGACGACATCACCCGCACCCGCAGCGAGAACCCGGACGCCGAGTTCCTGATCCACCCCGAGTGCGGCTGCTCGACCCAGGCGATGGAGTACGTCGCCTCCGGCGACATCGAGCCGGAGGGCGTCCACATGCTGTCCACCTCGGGCATGATCGACCACGTCAAGAAGAACCCCGACCGCAGCTACGTGGTCGCCACCGAGAACGGGATGCTCTACCCGATCCGCAAAGAGGTCCCCAAGGCCAACCTGATCGAGGCCAACCGGATGGCGTTCTGCAAGTTCATGAAGATGATCACGCTGCCGAAGCTCCGCGACTCGCTGCGCGACATGAAGTACGAGGTCAAGGTCGACGAGAGCCTCGCCGAGAAGGCCTTGATCCCGATCGAGCGGATGGTCTCAATCGGCTGAGCGTCAGGGGCTGACCGAAGTCAGGGGCTGACCGGCTTGGGGCCGGGGCCGCCCGGGCGCTCGGAGATCGCGTCGTCCGGCGCCTTGCCGCGCTTGTCGCCGGCGCTGGCGGGGTTGCGTCCCTTCTGCCCGCCGTTCTTGCCTTCGTCCTTGGCGTCGCCCGCCGGCTTGCCCTTGGCGGAGTCACCCGCCGGGGTGGTGCCGGTCGTCCCGGTGGCCGTGGTCGTCCCGGTCGGCTCCTGGGTCGCCGGGTCGTCCGACGAGGAGTCGCCGCAGCCGGCGAGCGGGCCGAGCGCGACCAGCGTCGAGGCGAGGGCGATCCCGGTCTTGAGCTGAGGTCGTTTCCGCATGGGACTGATTCTGACGGTCACCGCGGAAGCCATACCTTCAGCCGGAAGTCGACCGGAGCGAACCAGCCGGGGAAGCGGTTGGAGCCGACGATCCTCCCCCGGCGGCCGTTCGAGTACGGGTCACGCCCGACCGAGCCCATCCGGCACCGGTTGCGGCGCAGCTTCCGGCGGGCCTGGCCCAGCGTGAGGCCGCGCAGATTGGGGATCCGGCACCAGGAGCGCGGAGCCGGGATCTCGCCGCCGGTGCCGACCACGTCCACCCCGGAGAGCGACATCGCGGTCTTCGCCACCCAGCCCCGGATCACCGGGCCCGAGATCCGGGCGTCGACCGACGGATAGTTGCCGCGGCAGAAGTCGTCACCGAAGCTGGTCAGCCCGACCAGCCGGTAGCCGTCGCCGACCGCGGCGACCGAGGGCCCGCCGGAATCGCCGAAGCAGGCCGAGGAGTTGCCGCCGGGGCCGCCGTGGCAGTTCATCAGCCTCACCCTGAAGCTGCGTCCGTTGTCGAGCCGGCAGACCCGGCCCTTCAGCATCACCTGGCGGGCGCGCCTCAGCCGGGGGCTGGCGGTCCCGCTGTCCGGCCGGGTCACGCCCCAGCCGGTCGTCTCGATCATCTGCCCGGGGCTCCAGGCCCCATGCTCGTCGGGTCCGGCGAGCTTGATCGGGGTGGCGGAGATCGGGCGCTTCAGTCGGATGATCGCGACGTCCCACGAGGCTGAGCCGTACTGCTCGCGGTACAGCCGCTTCCCGGCGGAGTCGGTCGGCATCAGGATGTCGCGCGCACCCACGACCTCACCCGACTTCTCGTTGTTCAGCCAGGTCCGGCCGGAGATCACCTCGAGCCGGCCGGCCTTGGAGCGGGGGATGGTCGCCACGCAGTGGCCGGCGGTCGCCACCAGGTCCGGTGCGATCACCGCGCCGCCGCAGATGGTGCGGTTGCGCGGGGTGCCGGGCTTGCCCTTGCGGGCATGCTTCCGGGCGATCGCCACCTGCCAGGGCCAGTCGGCGATCCGGGCCGGCTTGCCGTTCGTGATCGAGATCTCGGCTTCGGCGGAGGCCGCGTCGCCGGCGGGCGACGCCCCCGACCCGGCCGGCAAGAAGAGACCCGCGAGCAGGGCGGCCGTCAGCATCGTGGAAGAGACCGCCTTGAGCATGCCGGCAAGGGTACCGGCCCCAGGTCAAACCAACCCTAAAGATCGGGCATCCCGTTCCAGGGGAAGGAGTTGGAGGTCCGGGCCGGAATAGGGCGAACCAGATGGCTTTCGGAAACAAGAAACAACGGAAGAAGGACCAGCAGGCGAGCGCCGAGCTGGAAGCGGCCCGCGCCCGCCGTCAGACCGAGCGTCCCCGCAAGGGCGGTGCCCCGATCATCGAGCTGCGGGACGTGAGCAAGGTCTACCACGGGGGGCACCTCGCCCTCGACCGGGTCTCGCTGGCGATCAACCGCGGTGAATTCGTCTTCCTGGTCGGCCCGACCGGCTGCGGCAAGTCCACCTTGATCAAGACCCTGATCCGTGAGCTCGACCCGACCGACGGCACCGTGTCGATCGCCGGGCGCGACATCGGCCAGCTGCCGGACAAGAAGATCCCCCAGCTCCGGCGCAACATCGGCACCGTCTTCCAGGACTTCAAGCTGCTGCCCAGCCGCACCGTCTACGACAACGTCGCCTACGCCCTCCAGGTGATCGGCGCGTCCCGGGCCGAGATCCGCCAGAAGGTGCCGGAGACCCTCCGCCTGGTCGGCCTCTCGACCAAGCTCCACAACTATCCCGACGAGCTCTCCGGCGGCGAGCAGCAGCGCGTCTCCGTCGCCCGGGCCTTCGTCAACCATCCGCCGCTGCTGCTGGCCGACGAGCCGAGCGGCAACCTCGACCCGGTCACCTCGGTCGGGATCATGCAGCTGCTCTACCGGATCAACAAGACCGGCACCACCGTCGTCGTCGTCACCCACGACCGCGAGATGGTCGACCGCATGCAGCGTCGCGTGGTCGAGCTGTACGAGGGCCGCGTGATCCGCGACGAGATCTCCGGCGGCTACACCGAGGAGTCGACCACCGAGTTCGGGGTCCGGATGCGGGCTGAGATGGGCGTCGGCGTCGAAGGCCACACCAACGGCAACTCGGGCAACAAGGGAGCTCACTGATGGGCAAGATCTTCTTCTTCACCGGCGAGGCGTTCCGCGCGATGCGGCGCAACGTCGCCCCGACCACGGCCGCCGTGGTCACGACGGTCCTCACCGCGATCCTGATCGGCGTGCTCGTGCCGATCTTCCAGACCACCCAGAGCAAGAGCAACGAGGTCCGCGGCCAGCTCGAGCTGCGTGCCTTCATCTACGACGACGCGACCAAGGAAGAGACCGAGGCGCTTCAGGGCAAGATCGAAGGGCTGCCGCACGTCGCCTCGGTGACCTACCTGAGCAAGAAGGCCGCCCTGGCCGAGTTCAAGCGGGACTTCCAGCAGGAGGACCGTGACGTCCTCAAGGAGCTGAAGGGCAACCCGCTCCCGGCGAACTTCATCATCAAGCCGGACGACGCCGCCAACCTGGACTCGATCCGGGCCGCCATGCAGCCGCCGAACGAGGCCGGCAAGCCGACCTACATCTCGCCGATCGTGCGCGAGGTCGACGACCGCCAGGCCACGGCCGACAAGATCGAGGAGGTGACCGGGGCGCTGAAGCTGGTGCTGACCGTGATCACCGTCCTGCTGATCGGCGCTTCGCTCCTGCTGATCGGCAACACGATCCGGCTCTCGATCTACACCCGTCGCCGCGAGATCGAGGTGATGCGCCTGGTCGGAGCGACCCGCTGGTTCATCCGGTGGCCGTTCATGATCGAGGGGGTCGTGGTCGGCGTTCTCGGCGGCGCGATTGCGATACTGGTGCTGTGGATCGGCAAGATCACAGTCGTGGACCCGCTCTC
>JBEBTS010000021.1:0-19282 GCA_040393665.1 Conexibacter woesei | reverse complement strand
CGACGTCATGGCCGTCGATCACGCCCATGTAGGCGAGATCCAGCTCCTCGAACAGCAGCCCCGGCGCCCAGTAGGCCTTGATCGCGGACTTGAGCTCCGGGCCGAGCCGCTCGATCCGCTTGCCGAGGCCGAGCGGGAGCCGGGTTAGGCGGTCTTCGACCTCCTCGCGGGCGTGGAAGAACCCCGGCTTGAGCCGGGTCCGCTGGAAGTAGCTGGAGAGCGCGCCGACATTGGGCGAGATCGACATGCCGTTGTCGTTGAGCAGGATGACCATCGGCGTCTGGAGGCCGCCCGCGGCATGCATCGCCTCGTAGGCGACGCCGCCCGTGAGGGCGCCGTCCCCGATCACCGCCACTACCTTGCCGTCCTCGCCGTTGCCGTGACGCATCGCTTCCTTGAGTCCGACCCCGTAGGAGATCGAGGTCGAGGCGTGTCCGGCGCCCATGATGTCGTGCTCCGACTCCTCGATCGAGCAGAACGGGGTCAGGCCGCCGTACTGGCGGATCGTCGGCAGCTCGTCGCGGCGGCCGGTCAGGACCTTGTGCGGGTAGGCCTGGTGACCGACGTCCCAGAGCACCTTGTCGCGCGGGGAGTCGAGCAGGCTGTGGAGCGCGACCGCGATCTCACAGGTGCCGAGGTTGGCGCCGAAGTGCCCGCCGATCTCGCCGATCACGTCGATGATGTAGCCGCGCACCTCGCCGGCCACCTGCTGGAGCTGCTCGTCCGACAGCCCGTGGAGGTCCTGCGGCGAGTTGATTCCGGGCAACAGCAGGTCTTGCGACTTTGGTTCCTTGCTCACTGTTCTCTCGTGTAAATGTAGTCGGCCACGCTTCTCAGGTCACCGGTCTCGCCCTCGACCCGGGCAAGCGCCTCGAGTGCCTGGCGATGGGACTCGGCCGCCAGCTCGCGGGCGCGGTCCAGACCGTAAAGGCTGACATATGTGACCTTCCCGAGGCGGGCGTCGCTGCCGTGCGACTTGCCCAGCGCCTCGTCGCTGCCGGTCACGTCCAGGATGTCGTCGACGATCTGGAACAGGATCCCGAGCTCCGAGGCGAACCTGGAGTAGGGATCGCGGGCCTCGCCCCGGAGTCCGCCGAGCGCGGTGGCCACCTCGATCGAGGCCCGGATCAGCCGACCGGTCTTGAGCGAGTGCAGGTGGCGCAGCCCGTCGGCGGAGAGGTCGGTCGCGGTCACGTCCACGTACTGGCCGCCGACCATGCCCTCGACCCCGGTGGCGGCGCTGAGCAGCTGCACCGCCTCCAGCACCCGGTCCGCGGGGGCCGCGGTCGAGGCCAGCGCCCTGATCGCCTCGGCGAAGAGGCCGTCCCCGGCCAGGATCGCGACCGCCTCCCCATACTTGATGTGGGAGGTCGGGAGGCCGCGACGGAGGTTGTCGTCGTCCATCGCCGGCAGGTCGTCGTGGACCAGGGAGTAGGTGTGGACCATCTCCAGGGTCGCGGCCGGCACCAGGAACTCCTCGACCGGGCGTCCCATCGAGCGGGCGGTCGCCAGGCAGAGCACCGGGCGGATCCGCTTGCCTCCGGCGAGCAGCGAGTACCGCATGGCCTCGTCGAGGCCTTCGGTCCGAGCCCCGTCGGGTCCCGGCGCGGCGGCGAAGTGGATCGACTCCAGGTGCCGGTCGACCAGCTCCCGCAGGTCGTCGGGGTAGCTCGACCGGTTCAACTCTGCTCGAGCCGCTCTACCGCGGCGGTGGCCTCGCGGGCCGCCTCGGCGGTCAGTCGGGCGGCTTCGGCCGCGAGCTCGGCCGCCTCGGTGTCGGTCGCGCCCTCGTCCTCGAGGGCGGCGGTTATGGCGTCCAGCCGGTCCCGGATCTCTTCCAGACGACTCAATTCTCGGCGCTCCCTTCGCTCGCTCCGGCGGAGGGGGAAGCCTCCGCCCCGCCCTCGGTCACGGCCAGCCGCGCCTTCTCGGCCTCCGCCCGCTCGATGGCGGCTTCGCGCTCGATCTCCGCCGTCCTCACGTCGAGGGCGGCCGCGTCGGCGCCCATCGCCCGGGCGGCGGACCCGAGGATCCCGTTGACGAACCCGGGAGCCTCCGCCCCGCAGAACTTCTTGGCGGTCTCCACCGCCTCGTCGATCGCCACCTCGAACGGCACGTCGTCCCGGTAGTTCATCTCGTACAGGGCGACCCGCATGATGTTCTTCTCCAGCGGGGCGATCCGGTTGAGGCTCCAGCCCCGGGAGTACTCGGCGATCACCTCGTCGAGGTCGGCCCGGTGCTCGTCCACTCCGAAGGCCAGCTCGCGGGTGAACGGCTGTGCGTCGGCGAGCAGTACGTGGAGGGGACGCGAGGTGACTTCCTCCTGGTAGCAGGTGAATACCGCGTGGCGGCGCTGGGTCGATCGACGCATCAGTCAAGGATATTGGTTCCCGGGATCCCCGGCCCACGGCTCAGCGAAGGCCGCCGGACGGGCGCCGGGAGGCTGGTCAGCGGGTTCCCGGAAGCCTGGTCAGCGGGTCAGGTCCACCGCGGGGTCGAGGCCCTCGACGAAGGCGACCATGAGCTCGACAGTGGCCTCGACGTCGGCCAGATCGACCATCTCCACCGGGGAGTGCATGTACCGCAGCGGGATCGAGACCAGCCCGGTCGGGATGCCGGTCCGGGAGATCTGGAGCGAGTCGGCGTCGGTGTGGGTGGCGTTGCCGCTGGCCCCGACCGAGTACGGGATCCCGGCCTTCTCGGCCGTGTCGCGCAGCAGCTCGTAGACCTTCGGCGAGAGGGTCGAGCCGCGGCCGATCACCGGGCCGGAGCCGAACGGGTGGGACCCCACCTCCTTCTCGTCGACGCCGGGCGCGTCGGTGGCGTGGGTCACGTCGATCGCGACCGCGAGGTCGGGCCGCACCGTGAAGGCCGCGGTGCGGGAGCCGAACAGGCCGATCTCCTCTTGGACCGCGGCGACCGCGGCGAACCGGGCCTTGGCCTTCGCGTTCTCGTGGACGCGCCGGGCCGCCTCGAGCGCGACGTACGAGCCGAGCCGGTTGTCCATCGAGCGGGAGACCAGCCGGCTGCCGGCGACCGGCAGCGGCTCGCAGTCGATCACCACCGGGTCTCCGACCGACACCAGCTCCTCGGCCTCGTCACGGTCGGCGACGCCGATGTCGATGTGCATCTCCTTCAGCTTCACGACCTTCTTGCGCTGCTCCGGGTCCAGCAGGTGGATCGGCTTCCGGCCGGCCACACCGGGGACCTGCCCCTTGTTGCCGGTGACCGTCACCCGCTGGCCGACCAGGATCTGCGGGTCCCAGCCGCCGATCGGGGCGAAGTAGAGAAACCCCTTCTCGTCGATGTGGGTCACGACCAGACCGATCTCGTCGATGTGCCCCACCACCGCCACCAGCGGGGCCGACTCGTCGCCCCCGACCGTGGCCACGCTGGAGCCGAGCCCGTCGGTCGTGATCGTCGCGAAGCCCGCGGCGTCTCGCCAGACCTTGGCGGCGGGGGTCTCGTAGCCGGAGGGGCCGGGTGTGCGGAGCAGCGAGTCAAGCAGAGGCGGCGTCGTCATGAGCTCATTATGCCCGCCGCGATCGCCGCCCGGCCCCGGGTCGCGACCGATGCGTTCGGGGCCTCGATAACCTGAAACGCCCGCCTTTCGTCCCCAGACCCCCGGAGAATCCCTTGATCAGCACGAGCAACTTCAAGAACGGAACCCACATCGAGGTTGAAGGAACGATCTTCCGGATCATCGAGTTCCAGCACGTCAAGCCGGGCAAGGGCGGCGCCTTCGTCCGCACCAAGCTGCGCAAGATCGAGGACGGCACGGTGCAGGACAAGACCTTCCGCGCCGGCGAGAAGTTCCGCCCGGTCCACACCGAGTCGCGGAAGATGCAGTACCTCTACGAGTCCGGCGACGAGGTGGTCTTCATGGACAGCCGCAGCTACGACCAGATCGAGCTGCCCGGCGACCTCGTGGCCGAGGCGATGAAGTGGGTCCTCCCCAACGACGAGGTGGACGTGCTCTTCGTCGACGACAAGCCGAGCGACGTCCAGGTCGCGAGCGCCGTGGACATGAAGGTCACCAAGACCGAGCCCGGCCTGAAGGGCGACACCGCCTCGGGCGGCGGCTCCAAGCCGGCCACCCTCGAATCCGGGGTCGAGGTCCAGGTCCCGCTCTTCATCGAGGAGGGCGAAGTGATCCGGGTGGACACGCGCAGCGGCGAGTACGTCTCCCGCGCCTGACCCCGCTGGGCGCGCATCCCTCCCAGAGGATGCGCGCCTCCTCCCCGGAGGGCTCCCTCCGCTCCAGAGCCGCGACGCGACGACGGCGCAACTTCCCGGCGCGAAGCGGTCTAATATCTGTGAGTCAAGTCACACACACGCGCCGACCATCGGGGCCGGCGCGAAATCCTTGAGAGGGAGAAACACTGCGCATGTATCAGCATCTGGGAACGAGGAGAGCCCATCGCTTCGCCGCGATCGCGCTGTCCCTGCTCATGGCATTCGCCTTCGCGGCGATGACCACGGGCACGGCCGACGCTAAGAAGAAGAGGGCCTCCAAGGCCAAGGTCACGCTCAAGGTCACGACCAAGAACCAGGCGGCTCTGGTCAAGGCCAAGAAGCTGACCGTCAAGGTCCGGTCCACCGGCAAGACCAAGGTCAGGCTGACCGGCAACGGCTTCAAGGCCAAGACGGTCAGGTTCAAGAAGAAGGGCACCAAGACCGTCAAGCTGGCTTGGACCGGTGCCGGCAAGCGTTCCCTCTCGAAGTGCGGCGCCAAGGTCGTGAAGGTCAACGCCAAGTACAAGAGCGGCAAGAAGAACAAGCGGGCCAAGGCCAAGAAGAAGCTGGCCAAGAGCAAGCAGCAGTGTCCGGTGAAGGTGGACATCGGTCCCGATCCCGCCCACTGTGACTTCCTCGACTCCACCATCTGCCTGCAGCCCTTCCCGAACGACTACTACACGAAGAAGGACTCCTCCACCCCGACCGGCCTCCGGCTGAACATCGGTGCGAACGCCGGTCCGGTCAACTCGGGCTACGTCGATCCGACGAATCAGAAGAAGCCGGGCCCGCTCGATGTCACCGACATCAACCGCGCCGACGGCTTCAGCCCCGGCAACCTGATCACCCTCAAGATCCCCGGCCTGGACACCCCGACCGCCTTCAACAACTCGAAGCTGGTCCCGCTGGAGGACATCTCCGCGTACAAGGACGCCGAGCAGGCCGTGCTGCTGATCGACGCCGAGACCGGCGAGCGTCACCCGATCTGGGCCGAGCTCGACTCGAACCCGACCGCGGTCGACCCGTCCGACGACGGTCCCGGCGGCATCGGCAAGAACCCGACGAACACCGGCCCGGTCAACCTGATCGTCCGTCCGGCGAAGAACCTCGAGAACGGGAAGCGCTACATCATCGCCTTCCGCAACCTCAAGGACGGCAACAACAAGGCGATCACCTCGCCGCTGGGCTTCCGGGTCTACCGGGACGACCTGCCGACCAAGCAGAGCGTCGTGGAGAACCGCCGCAGCCACATGAACTCGATCATCAAGACGCTGACCGGCAAGGCCGGCGTGAAGCGCTCCAGCCTGTACATGGCCTGGGACTTCACAGTCGCCTCGCAGCAGAGCGTCACCGGTCGTGCCACCACGATCCGGGACGACGCCTTCAAGCGGCTCGGCGACACCGATCTCGCCAACCGGAAGATCGAGGGCAACAGCCCGAACGTCGACGTCCTCGCCTGGTGCGACAAGAGCAACCCGGCCGCTGCGACCTGCGGCAACAACTACCCGGGCGTCCCCAGCTACAACCCGACCAACCCGACCACCTCGCCCGTCCCGGGCGGCGAGGAGCAGCGGACCGTCGTCGGCTTCATCCGTGACGTTCCCTGCTACCTGGACGCCAACGGCTGCCCGACCGGCTCCCAGTTCGCCTTCGACGCGAGCGGCAAGCTGACCTGGAACGCGGCCTACACCATGGACGTGCCGTTCCGATGCATCGTCCCGATGTCCGTGGTCAACACCGGCACCGTCGTCCCCGGCGGCACCGGCACCTACGGTCACGGCCTGCTGGGCAGCCTGAACCAGATCAACGCCACCCGGTCGGTCGCCAACCAGACCAACTCGACCTGGTGCGCGACGAACTGGGACGGGTTCTCCGACCTGGACCTGATGACGATCATCTCGGCCCTCCGGGACATGTCGAACTTCAACAAGGCTGCGGACCGTATGCAGCAGGGGTTCGTCAACTTCATGATGCTCGGCAGGGCGATGATCCATCAGAACGGATTCGCGGCTGAGCCCGCGTTCCAGATGGACCACAACGGCACCACCCCGATCACCCCGGCGTCGGCCATCGACGTCAGCAAGGGTGCCGATACCCGTCACTACTACATGGGCATCAGCCAGGGCGGCATCATGGGCGGCGCGCTGACCGCGCTCTCGCCTGATGTCGACCACGGCGTGCTCGGCGTCCCGGGCATCAACTACTCGACCCTGCTCCGCCGTTCGGTGGACTCGGACGAGTACTTCAAGAACCCGGTGTTCGGCCTGTACAAGAACTACCCGAACATGGCCGAGCGGCCCCTGCTCCTCTCGATGGTCCAGCTGCTGTGGGACCGTGGCGAGGGTAACGGCTACGCCAACAACATGACCACCAACCCGCTGCCCAACACCAACAAGCACCAGGTGCTGCTGCGGGTGGCGCTCGGTGACCACCAGGTCACCAACTACGCCGCCGAGGTCGAAGCGCGGACCATCGGGGCCAAGCGGTACGCCCCGACCCTCGTTCCCGCCCGCACCTGGGACCTGGACTACGAGGCCCTGCCTCCGGTCTCCGAGTTCCCGGCCGGACCGGACGAGAGCTTCATGGTCTACTACGACAGCGGGCCGCCCGAGTTCACCGGCTCCCGTGGCGCCGGCGCCGGGGTTCCGCCGCTGGAGAACGTGCCGCCCCGTCCCGAGTGGGATTACGGCCGCGATCCGCACGGTGACCCGCGCGCCTCGGCCGACGGCATCGCACACGCCTCGTCCTTCCTGACGACCGGGAAGATCGACCGGTGCGCCGCCGCCTCCGGCTACTGCTTCGCCAACGGCTGGGACGGCACGACCGGCCTCCCGTAGCGAGCAGCGAAAAGAGCAACGAAGAGAACGGGCCCCGATTCGGGGCCCGTTCTCTTTGCATGACCCGGGGCCGGCCGCCACCGGGGACGAGCCCCCTGCAACTGAAAAGACCGGCCCCCTCAGACCGGTCTTTTCGATGCACCCTCTCTCCTCAAGTCCCTCGCCAACATGCTCGCCGGATGCGTCCGGCTCCTGGCCAAAGGCTGAGTCCGTCTTCTGTGACGGTGATCACACTATACAGAGACGAGCGAGAGAATGACGTCTGCCTCGCGCCGCGTCCGGCCGTGACTCAGGCGACAAAGGTCAGGTCCTTCGGGAGCGTGCTGAAATTGCGGGACGGGCCGTGCTCGCCGACCACGACCATGTCCTCGATCCGCACGCCGGTCAGGCCCGACAGGTAGATCCCCGGCTCGACCGTCACGACCTCCCCCACCCGCAGCTCGTCCTCGGACCGCGGTCCGAGGCGAGGCGCTTCGTGGATCTCCAGCCCGACCCCGTGGCCGAGGCCGTGGCCGAAGCGGTCGCCGTAGCCGGCGTCGGCGATCACCCGTCTGGCGACCCCGTCCACCTCGCTGCCCGACAGCCCGGGCGCCAGCGCGTCCAGGCCCTTCAGGTTGGCTTCCAGGGTCAGCTCGTAGATCTCCCTGGAGGTCTCGTCCAGCTCGGTCTCGGCCCCGGTGGCGAAGGTGCGGGTGCAGTCCGAGCAGTAGCCGTCGAGCTGCGATCCCATGTCGATCGTGACCAGCTCCCCGCGGCCGATCTCCCGGTCGCCGGGCTCGGCGTGGGGCGAGGCGCCGTTCGGCCCGGAGGCGACGATCGGCGGAAAGGACGGCTCGGCCCCCTCCTCGCGCATCCGGGCGACGGCATGCCTGGCGACCTCGGCTTCCGTGCGGCCGCTCAGGCCGCGTTCGATCAGCTCCAGGTAGATCGAGTCGGTCAGCGCGGCCGCGGCCGCGATCGCCTCGATCTCGACCGGGTCCTTGACCCGGCGCAGGTCCTCGACCGATCCCCCGGCGGCGATCAGCTCGGCCCGGTCGCCGGAGAGCTCCCGCAGTCGGTCGGCCTGCCTCAGGGTGATCCGGTCGTCCTCCAGCGCGACCCGGCCGGCGAGCCGCTCCGCGAGGCCCTTCAGCCATTCGCCGGACACGATCTCGACCTCCCAGCCGGGGATCGACTCGGCCCGTTCCGCGTACCGGAAGTCGGTCAGGAACAGACGGCGCTCCGGGCTGATCAGGCAGGCGCCGTTGGTCCCGGTGAAGCCGGTCAGCCAGCTGACGTTGGTCAGGTCGGTGACCAGCAGGCTGTCCTCGTCGCTCTGCTCTATCCGGGCGGCCAGCCGGTCGGCCCGGGCGATGTGGTCGGCCCGTGGCCGCTCGTCCTTCCCGGCCTCACTCACCGTCGACCCCGAGCAGCCCGGCCATGCGGCGCAGGGCTTCGCGGTACCCGTCCACCCCCTGGCCGAAGACCCGGTCCTGGACCAGCCCGTCGAACACCGAGACCTTGCGCCACTCCTCGCGGCTCTCCACGTCGGAGAGGTGGACCTCGATCGTCGGCACCGGATCGACCGCGAGCGCGTCGCCGATCGCCCGGCTGTAGTGGGTCCAGGCACCGGCGTTGATCAGGGCGCCGTCGGCGACGCTCGACAGCCGGTGGAGGTAGCCGCAGAACTCGGCTTCGGAGTTGGTCTGGAAGAAGATCGCTTCGAGCCCGAGCTCGGTCGCCCAGCCGCTGATCCGGTACTCCAGCTCGGAGAGGCTGATGCCGCCGTAGAGCGATGGGTCACGCCGCTCGAGCACGTCGAAGTTGACCCCGTGGAGGACCGCGACCCGGTTCTGGCTGCGGGTCACGGCAGCAGCTCCCGGACGGCTTCGCGGATCAGGGCGTCATCGACCGGCTGATCGATCCGGGGCTGCCCGGGGGTGTCGAGCAGCACGAAGCCGACTCCTCGCGAGGTCTTCTTCTTGTCGAACTGGACGGCGGCGACGACCTCGTCCGGGTCGATGCCCGGATCCATGCGGGACGGCAGGCCGTGACGCTCGCACAGCTCCAGGACGGTCTCCCGGAGCTCGTCGGCCCCGGAGATCCGCAGGCCGGCGAGCAGCCCGAGGGCGATCGCCTCGCCGTGCCGGTAACGCTCGTACCCGGTGACCGACTCGATCGCGTGACCGACGGTGTGCCCCAGGTTGAGCTGCGCCCGGAGGCCCTTGTCGAGCTCGTCGGCGGCGACCACGTGGCACTTGTAGCGGGCGCACTCGTAGACGATCTCGGGACGGTTGACGATCTCGCCCCGACCCAGTCGCACGACGTCGTCCCACAGGGTCCCGCCGGCCAGCATGGCGGTCTTGATGACCTCGGCCATGCCGGCGGTGAGCTCCGGCTCCGGCAGCGTGCGGAGCGCGTCGACGTCGGTGATCACCGCGGACGGCAGGTGGAAGGCCCCGACGTAGTTCTTGCCCTCCGGCAGATCGACCCCGGTCTTGCCGCCATAGGCCGAGTCGACCTGCGCGACCAGGGTGGTCGGAACCTGGATCACGGGGATGCCGCGCTGGTAGCTGGCGGCGCAGAAGCCACCGAGGTCGCCCACCACGCCGCCGCCGAGGGCGATCAGGCGATCCGAGCGGGTCACCCCGGCGGAGGCCATCTCACGCAGCGAGGACTCCAGCTGGGTCATCGACTTCGCGGTCTCGCCGGGCGGCACCGTGAAGGTCCGTTCGATCGGCCCGAGCTGATCCCCGTAGAGCGGCCCGACCGCCTCGTCGGTGAAGGCGAAGGAACGTCCGGAGGTCGGGATCCCGGGGCTGCCCGGGGCGAATGCCTCCGAGCCGAGCAGGCCGCGTCCGACGAACACCGGGTACTCGCCGTTGGCGCTCTGGGCCCAGAACATACGGCTGCCTTCCGGCAGGCTCTCCAGCAGACGGACCGAGTCGAGGGCGCGATCCCAGATCCGCCGGGCCACGGCCGGCAGGACGGCGTCGGCCACGCCGGCGTACAGCGGCTGCCGGGTCTCGAACAGGGCGTTGAACATGGCCTCGTCGCGGGCCAGCGGACGGGAGCTGGACCGGACCCGCCGCCAGGCGACCTCCCGGTCGACCTCGAGCCAGACGACCGTGTGGTCGCCGCTGGTCAGCGCCTCGCGGATCGAGGTGCTGGTGACGGCGCCGCCACCCAGGGCGATCGCGTCGATCTCCGGGTTGGCCAGGGCCGAGAGCACCGTGTCGCGCTCCAGCTCGCGGAAGGCGGCCTCGCCGCGGGTCTCGAAGATCTCGGCGACGGAGCCGCCCGCGACCGATTCGATCAGGGCGTCGGCGTCGACGGTGTGAAGGCCGTGGGCGCCGAGCTCGACCAGTGCGGTCGACTTTCCGGCGCCCATGAACCCGACCAGGCAGATCATCGCCAGCCGATGCGTTCCTTGTAGCGGTCGATCGCCTCGCGGACGTCGTCGATGTGATCGCCCCCGAACTTCTCGCGGTACGCCTTGGCCAGGGTCAGGCAGACCATCGCCTCGCCGACCACCGCCGCGGCGGGCACGACCACCGAGTCGGTGCGCTCCTTGTGGGCCTTGGACGGCTCCTTGGTGACGATGTCGACCGAGCGCAGCGGCTTGGTCATGGTGGAGATCGGCTTGATCGCGGCCCGCACCGAGAGCGGCATGCCGTTGGTCATGCCGCCTTCGAGGCCGCCCGCGTGATTGGTCTCGCGGTAGAAGCCCCGGTCCTCCGAGTAGAAGATCTCGTCGTGGGCGGCAGAGCCGGGGCGACCGGCGACGTCCCACGCCTGGCCGATCGACGCGCCCTTGACCGCCTGGATCGAGCAGAGCGCCTGCGCCAGGCGTCCGTCGAGCCGGTCCTCCCACGAGATGTGGCCGCCGAGGCCGGGAACGAGGCCGAAGGAGATCACCTCGAAGGTGCCGCCGAGGCTCTCGTTCTTCTTGCGGATCACGTTGATCTCCTCAACCATGCGGGCCGAGGCCTCGGCGTCGAGGCAGCGGACGGGGTCCTCGTCGACGCCCTCGAAGTCGGCGATCTCGAGCCCGTCGCGCTCCGGTGCCTCGATCGACCCGATCGAGGTGACGTGGCTCCTCACCGTGACCCCGACCGCGGTGAGGAAGCCGCGGGCGATCGCCCCGGCGGCGACCCTGGCCGCTGTCTCCCGGGCGCTGGCCCGCTCCAGGATGGGCCGCAGGTCCTCGTGCTTGTACTTCCACATCCCCGGCAGGTCGGCGTGGCCCGGGCGCGGCAGGGTGATCGGATCTATCTCCCCGTCGATCGGCCACGGGTTCATCCGCTCGTCCCAGTTCTTGTAGTCGCGATTGGCGACCAGGGCCGCGACGGGGCCGCCCATCGTCTTGCCGTGGCGGACTCCGGCCCGGATCTCGACCCGGTCGGTCTCGATCTTCATCCGGCCTCCCCGGCCGTGGCCGAGCTGGCGGCGCGCCATGTCCGAGTCGAGGGCCTCGCGGTCGAGCTCGAGCCCGGCCGGCAGACCTTCGACGATGGTGACCAGACCCGGTCCGTGTGACTCTCCCGCGGTTGTGAATCGGAAATTCATCTGGCCGCTTAGGGTATTGGCTACTGCATGTCCGACGCCGTCCGCATCCCCGTCCGCACTGGCGCCTTCACCGAGGCCGGCTGAACGTGGCCGCCCGCCGACTCCTGATCGTGATGCTCGTGCTGCTCGGGATCTCGTCCGTGATCGCGGTGATCACGCCGAATCCCCGCAAGGAAGCCGCGGAGCGCGAGGAGCAGGTCAGTGGGGCCTCAGGCGCCACCGGTGCGTCCGGCGAGACCGGGGAGACCGGCCCTGCGGACGGCGATCCCGCGCGACCCGCCTCGATCGAGGCGGCGGCCTCGGCCGTCGCGACCGGTCCGATCGAGCGCGACCTCGAAGCCGGGGACGAGGTCAAGCCGATCGACGTCAAGCCCGGCCGGCGACTGATCCTGAGGGTGAAGGCCCCCGAGCCGGCCGAGATCACCGTCCCGGACCTCGGCCTCACCGCCTTCGCCGGGCCTTACGCGCCCGCCTATCTCGACCTGCTGGTCCCGGCCCGGACGGGCAGGTACCCGATCTTCTCCGCCGCCCCCGGCGACCCCACGGGCGAGGTCGTCGCGGTGATCGCGGTCGGGGGCTGACTCAGCCGCGGGCAGCGGCCCGCATGACGTCCAGGGACGGCTCCCGGCCGGTCCAGCCGACGAACGACCGCGCTCCTTGGCGGACCAGGATCTCGAGCCCGTCGACGATACCGGCGCCGGCTTCGCGCGCCGCCCGGGTCAGGGTGCCTTCGCTCTGGCCGTAGACCATGTCGACGACCACCTGGCCGGGCCGGAAGGAGTCGGGCCCGAGCGGCAGGTCGGCCAGCCCGTCGGTGTCCCCCAGGCCCGCCGCCGAGGAGTTGACGATCAGGTCGAACTCCCGTCCCGGCGCGCCGGAGGAGGCTGCGGTCCCCGGCAACGTCAGCGGGGTCCCGCCAAGCTCGGCCGTCAGCGACTCCGCTCGGGACCCGGTGCGGTTCCAGACCGAGACCTCCGCCCCGGCCTCCAGCAGCGCCCAGAGCACCGCCCGCGCCGCTCCGCCCGCGCCGAGCAGGAGGGCCTGCTAGCCGGCGGGGCTCTCCGGCAGAGCGTCGATCAGGCCGGGCGCGTCGGTGTTGTCGGCGATGATCCGCCCGGAGCGGAAGGTCAGCGTGTTGGCGGCGCCGATCGCCCGGGCGGCGTCGGTGGCCTCGTCGGCCAGAGCGAGGGCCGCCTCCTTGTGCGGCACGGTCACGTTCGCCCCCGCGAACCCCTCCGCCTCCATCCCGCGGACCAGTTCCTCGAACCGGTCCGGCTCGACGTCGATCGCCTCGTACGACCATTCGCCGCCGAGGCCGACGTCGGCCAGCGCGGCGTTCTGCATCGCCGGCGAGCGGGAGTGGCCGACCGGGTGGCCGAGCACCGCCAGCCGCCGCACCGCCCCTTCTGGCGAGGTCCCGCTCACGGGCACTTGGTCGGCGACCCGCCGGCCGCCTCCTGGGCCTTCTGGTACGCCTCGACGTTGGCGTTGTGCTCCTCCAGGGTCGAGGAGAAGACGTGCTCGCCACAGGTGCCGGGCTTCACCACGTAGAGCCACGCATCCGTGTTCGCGGGGTTGGCCGCCGCCTTGATCGAGTCCAGGCCGGGACTGCCGATCGGGCCGGGCGGCAGGCCCTGGTTGGTCCTCGTGTTGTACGGCGAGTCGACCGCCAGGTCCGACTCGGTCAGCGGATCGCTCCAGTTGTCGACCGCGAACCGGATGGTCGCGTCGATGAACAGCGGCTCGCCCATCTTCAACCGGTTGTAGATGACGGCGGCCACCTTGCGGCGCTCCTTCGGCACCGACACCTCGCGCTCGATCATCGAGGCGATCGTCAGCACGTCGTAGACGGTCAGGTTCTTCTTCTTGGCGCGCTTCATGTCCACCGAGGCGATGTTGTCGGTGAAGGCGCGGAGCTGCTGCGCGACCAGGTCGCCCGCGTCCGAGCCGGGCTTCAGCTCGTAGGTGGCCGGGAAGAGGAAGCCTTCGAGGCTCTTCGCCTTGCCCTGCGCCCCGTACGCGTTCGGCTTGAACCCCTTGGCCCTGACGGATGCCTTCATGTAGTCGCCCGGGAGGCCGGTGGAGCTGACCACCTCGGCGGCCTCGGAGCGGCTCAGGCCCTCGGGGAGGGTCGCCGTGATCGTCTCGGTCACGGTCGTCTTGGAGAGCTCGTCCAGGGCGGCGGCGTAGGACATGTTCTCGCGGAAGCGGTGGTTGCCGTGGTTGAGGTCGGCCCGCCGGCCGGTCACGGTGGCCTTGAGCTCGAACATGGTCGCGTTCGAGATCACGCCCTTGTCGGCGAGCAGGTCGCCGATCTCCCCCACGCTCGCCCCGCGCGGGATCTTGACGTTGAAGGGATCGCCGTCACCGTCGCCGGCGAAGGGCTGGAAGAAGGCGAAGCCGAGCCAGACGAGCACGATGGCGACGATCCCGACCGCGCCGACCGCCAGCAGGCGTCCGCGGGAGGCCCCGCCGCGAGCAGCCCGAGGCGTCCGCGGGGGACGGCTCGTCCGCCGCGGGGGCTCGTCCTCGTGCTCGACGTCCGCGATCGGCTCCCGCTTCCTCCGTGCGCGACGGCCGGTCGAGCCGTCGCCCTGACGGCGGGCGGCCCGTTCCTGACGGCGCAGCGCTCGTTCCACGGCCTCCGGATCGTCCGGGTCGTGATCGGGCAGGTCCTCGAACCACCGTTCGCTCACAGCTCTCCCTCGCGGGCCAACGCCGTCAGGTAGCTCTCCAGCAGGTGAGCGGCGGCGATCGAGTCCTCGGCCGCCCCGGCCCCGGCCCGGCGGGTCTGGGCCGCCATCCGGGTGGTGAAGCGCTCATCCCAGGTCTTGACCGGGACGGTCACCGCCCGCTCCAGCTCGTCGCAGAAGGCGCGGGTGATCTCGGCCTGACCGGTCTCCTCGCCCGACAGCGACACCGGCATGCCGACCACGATGCGGTCCACCTCGCGCTCGGCGGCCAGCCGGGCGACCGAGGCGACCTCGGGCGGCTCGACCACCGGGATCGGCGTGGTCAGGGTCCCAGTCGGGTCGGATACGGCGCACCCGATCCGGGCGAGGCCGTAATCGAGGGCGAGGATCCTCATCAGGCGAGCGACTCCAGGTGCTCTCGGGCCGCCTCGAGGGCCGCCTCCACTCCGCCGGGCTTCTTGCCTCCGGCCTGGGCCATCTCGTCCGAGCCGCCGCCACCGCCGCCGATCAGCGGCGCGACCGCCGAGATCAGGTCTCGGGCGGAGACCGTCCCGGCGTCCTCGGCGGAGAACAGGGCGACGACGCCGACCTTCCCGGCGGACTCGTCCGCCCCGATGAGGACCGCTCCGGCTCCGGGTCGCTCGGCCTGGATCGCCTTCGCGATCTGCAGGATCTCCTTCGGGTTGGCGATCGGGACCCGGCCGATCACGGCCTTGACCGGGCCGACCGCGGCCACGGCGGCGGCCAGCTCGGAGGCCAGCGCGCCGGCCTGCTGCTGGGCGGCCTGCTTCGCGCCCTTGCTCGCTTCCTTCAGCTTTCCGGCGGCCGCGCGGGCGGCCTTGACCGGGTCGCGGGCGTCGCCGAGCAGCGAGCCGACCTCGGTCAGCTCGCCCGCACGCAGGCGGAACCAGTCGATCGCGTCGGGGCCGGTGATCGCCTCGATCCGGCGCACGTTGGCCGCGGACGAGCTCTCGCTGACGATCTTGAAGATCCCGATCTCGGCGGTGTTCGCGACGTGGGTGCCGCCGCACAGCTCGCGGGAGACGCCCTCGACCTCGACCACGCGGACCCAGTCGCCGTACTTCTCGCCGAACAGGGCCATCGCGCCGAGCTTCTCCGCCTCGGCCTTCTCCATGTTGATCCACCGCACCGGGTCGGCCTCCTTGATCCAGCCGTTGACCCGGTCCTCGATCCAGTCGATGTCCTCCGGCGAGAGCGCCTCGCCGTGGTTGAAGTCGAACCGCAGCTTCTCCGGGCGGACGGACGAGCCGGCCTGATGGACGTGCGAGCCCAGCCGTTCCCGGAGTGCCGCGTGGAGCAGGTGCGTGGCGGTGTGGTTGGCCATCGTGCGGAACCGGGTCTGACGATCCACGACAGCCTCGACCGTCGCTCCCTCGGGTGGCCGGGGCACCTCTCCCCCCGGCTCGACCGGTCCCAGCTCGAGCACCTGATCGTCGCCCACCCGGATCACGTCGGCGACCGTGGCGGCGCCGCCCTCCCAGGAGATCCGCCCGGAGTCGGCGACCTGGCCGCCGCCCTCAGCGTAGAACGGGCTCTGCTCCAGCTTGATCAGGACGTTGCCGTCCGCCGCGTCGATCGCGCCGATGCCGGTCTCGGCGCGCAGCCGGTCGTAGCCGATGAACTCGGAGTCGGAGGAACCGGCCGCGAACTCGCGGATCCGCTCCCGGCGCTCGCCGCCGGTGTCGGCGGAGGCCCCGGACCGGGCCCGGGTGCGCTGGGCCTCCATCAGCTCGTGGAAGCCCTGGTCGTCGACCCCGAGGCCGCGCTCGGCGACCATCTCGCGGGTCAGGTCGTACGGAAATCCGAAGGTGTCGTGGAGCTGGAAGGCGTCGTCGGCGGAGACCCAGGAGCTCTTCTGCTCCAGCGCCCGTTCGACGATCTCGTCGAGCAGGGCGGTGCCGCGGTCGAGCGTGCGGCCGAAGCTCTCCTCCTCGGCGGCGACCCAGCGGTCGATCCGCTCGCGCTCGGTGACCAGCACCGGGTGGGCGGCGCCCATCATCTCGATCGTGCGGTCGGTGAAGTCGCGCAGCCAGGACCCCTCGAACCCGAGGATGCGGCCCTGCTGGATCGCGCGGCGCATCACCCGGCGGAGCACGTAGCCCCGGTCCTCGTTGGAGGGCACCACCCCGGCGGCGAGCAGGAAGCTCATGCCCCGGCTGTGGTCGGCGATGATCCGCATCGCCCGGGTCACGGCCGGGTCGCTGCCCACCGCGAGGCCGGACCGCTCCTCGGCCAGCTCGATCAGCGGCACGAAAAGGTCCGTCTCGTAGACCGACTCGACACCCTGGAGGATGGCCGCCATCCGTTCGAGGCCCATGCCGGTGTCGATGTTCTTCCGCGGCAGCGGCGTGAGCGTCCCGTCCTCGCCCTGGTCGTAGGTCATGAAGACGAGGTTCCAGTACTCCAGGAACCGGTCGGAGTCGTCGCCGGGGCGATCGTCCTCCGCCCCGAAGTCCAGGCCCCGGTCGAGGTACAGCTCGGAGCACGGCCCGCACGGCCCGGTCGGGCCGCCCTGCCAGAAGTTCTCGGAACGCGGCAGCTCCACGATCCGGTCGGATGGGACGCCGAGCCCCTTCCAGATCTCGATCGACTCCTCGTCCGGGCCGAGGCCGAGCTCCTCGTCACCGCCGAAGACGGTGATCCAGATCTGCTCCGGATCGAAGCCGAACCCCTTGGTGGAGAGCTCCCAGCCGAAGGGGATCGCCTCCTCCTTGAAGTAGTCGCCGAAGCTGAAGTTGCCCAGCATCTCGAAGAAGGTCAGGTGGCGCAGCGTCTTGCCGACCTCCTCGATGTCCGGGGTCCGGAAGCAGGTCTGGCTCGAGGTGAGCCGCTGGGCCGGGGGCGTCTCGCGCCCCATGAAGTAGGACTTGAACGGCTGCATCCCGGCGACGGTCAGCAGGGTCGAGGTGTCCTCCGGCGGGGGGATCAGGGAGGCGGACGGCATCCGCCGGTGACCCCGCTCTTCGAAGAATCCAAGGAATGTTTCGCGAATCTCTCCCGACTTCATGAGTGAGGCAGCCTACTTCGTGGTGGCGGCGATCGTGCCGTGACCGACGACCGTGTCGCCGCTCATCAGCACCGCGGCCTGCCCCGGGGCCGGGCCGTCGAACGGTTCGCCCAGCTCCAGCTCGAGTCGATCGTGCCGCCCGGGCGCCGCGACCACGCTCGCCGGGACGGGGGGCGTCCGGTAGCGCAGCCGCACCCGATCGACCCGCGAGCCGTCCCGGTGCATGACCGCGTCGCGGATCGTGATGCGGTCGGCGCTGAGGCTCTCCCGCCGGCCCACCCGGACGGTGTTCGCCGCGGAGTCGGTGCCGAGTACGTAGAGCGGCTCGGTCGCGGCGACCCCGAGCCCGCGCCGCTGCCCGACCGTGAAGTGGTGATGCCCGGGATGCTCTCCGAGCACCTCGCCGCTCTCCGAGAGGATCCGGCCGGGACGGTCGTCGAGCCCGCCGTGACGGCGGAGGAAGTCCCGCTTGCTCTGGCCGGCGAGGAAGCAGAGGTCCTGGCTCTCGGGCTTCTTCGCCACCGCCAGGCCGTGCTCGGCGGCGATCTCCCGCACCTCGGGCTTGGTCATCGCCGCCAGCGGGAAGTCGAGCCGGGAGACCACCTCCGGGGGCAGCGCGGCGAGCATGTACGACTGGTCCTTGTCGACGTCGTCGCCGGCGGCGATCAGGGCGCCGTGCCCGTCCTCGACCACCCGGGCGTAGTGACCGGTGATCAGGCGCTCCGCGCCGACCCGGTCGGCCAGGTCGACCATCGCCGCGATCCTGACCTCGCCGTTGCAGAGCACGCAGGGATTCGGGGTGCGGCCCTCGCCGTAGCCGGTGAGGAACTCGCCGACCACCCGTTCGCGGAACGGTCCTTCGAGGTCGAGGGTCAGGTGCGGCATCCCCAGGGAGTGGGTCACCGCCCGGGCGCCGAGGACCGCCTCGGGGGAGCAGCAGGCCTTGGTGCCGTCGGTGTCGGGATCGGCCCACAGCTTCACCGTGACCGCGACCACGTCCGCCCCACGCTCGCGTTCCCGCAGGGCGGCGACGGCCGAGTCGACGCCGCCGGACACGGCGACCAGCACCCGTCCCGGCACCGGGCCGGAGAAGGTGACGCCGGCGGAGGCCGCCGCGGACAGCGCCCGGTGGAGGGCGTCGGCGGTCAGCACGACCGCGTGCCGGCGCGCGGGGCTGAGGCCGCCCAGCTCGTCCTCGATCTCGTCCGCGGTGATCCGGGCGGCGTCGAGCAGCGTCTGTCCCTCGGCCATCCCCGCCAGGCAGGCGCAGGCGGCCCGGGTCGCGGCGCAACCCTCGGTGCCGAAGGTGACCTTGGCGATCCGCCGCTCCACCTCGTCGCCGGCCGGGCCGATCATCAGCGAGATCCTGGCGAGGTCGCCGCAGGCCGCCCCACCGGCGGCGCCGGTGAAGGCGCCGTCCGGCGGATCGCCCTCGAACGAGCGATCCTCGACGTATTCCTGAAGCAGCGACTCCATCCCGACAGGGTAAAGGGACGGCACCGGAGCCATTCTCCGGCCAGGCTCCTCGGACGCGCCGAGCCGAGACCGGCTCAGCGCATCAAGGCGATCCGCAGGTTCCGGCGGGACCAGCTGCCGAGGTCGGATCCGCTCGACACATACACGTTCACGGCGCCGGACTTGCGGCCCCTCTTGAGCCGCTTGACGATCCCCTTCGAGGCCTTGATCCCGAAGCGGGACGTCTTGCCGGACCCGATCCGCTCGGGGCCGAGCACCCTGACCTTCCACTCCCTGCCCCGGATCCTCACGGTCGCCTTCCGGTTCAGGATGTTGCAGGTTCCTTTCCGGCAGTTCACGGTGGCGAGATCGACCCGCTTGCCGGCTCGCAGGCGGGCCGGACCGGACTTCAGCTTGGCGATCTTGGGCTCCGATCCGCTGCTTCGGGAACCGGCCGGGCCGGTGGGGCCGGTGGCTCCGGATGG
>JBEBTS010000020.1:0-19332 GCA_040393665.1 Conexibacter woesei | reverse complement strand
CCCACCTACCACTGGCCGATTGGGTGGCCGATAGATCGTCTGTGGGTCGCGGGGAGCCCGATGGGTTCACGCTTGCCCGGCCGGCTGGTGGGCGACCACGTTGACGATCGTGCCGCTCGGCTCGCGGAGCATGAACCGGCGCACGCCCCAGTCCTCGTCGCGGAGGGAGTAGACGATCTCGCAGCCCTGCTCCACGGCCCGGGCGTGGACCGCGTCGACGTCGTCCACGCCGACCGAGATGCCGGGGGCGGCCATGTCGTCGTTGCTGATGATCGAGACCTGGACCGAGGGGTCGTTCGGCGAGGTGACGGTCACTATCCACCCGATGTCCATCGCGACCTCGAAGCCGAGCAGGTCGACGAAGAAGTCGCGGGTCCCGGTCGGATCGTCTGATCGGATGTTGGGTACGGCTCGGTTGATCTCCACGTCCCTGTTCTACCCGAGACCAAGGCCGCGAACCGGATCGACTCGCCGGCGGTCGCCGGACGACACGTCCCGGCCCGCTCGGGCAGGATCCCGGGCATGCGATTCACCCAGGCGGAGTTGGAGGAGTACCGCGACCAGGAGGTCGACGATCTCATCGGTCCCGGTCTGAAGCTGCTGTTCGTCGGCATCAACCCCGGGCTCTGGACGGCGGCGGTGTGCACCCACTTCGCCCACCCGACCAACCGCTTCTACCAGGCGTTGGCCGCCGCGGGCATCACCGAGCACGAGGTCGACCGGGTCGCGGGGATGACCGACGACGACCGCGCGAGGATGATCGCCCGGGGGATCGGGATCACCAACCTGGTGCGGCGGGCCACCGCACGGGCCAGCGAGCTCTCGCGGGAGGAGCTTCGCGCCGGCGGCGAGGAGCTGCTGCGATTCGTGGCCGAGCACCGGCCGGCGGTGGTCGCGATCGCCGGCATCACCGCCTATCGCGACGCGTTCGACGAGCGTGGCGCGGTGCTCGGCCGGCAGCCGGAGACGCTCTACAGCGCCGACCGGTGGTCCGGGGCGGCGCTCTGGGTCGTGCCCAACCCGAGCGGGCTCAACGCCCACGAGACGGTCGCGACCCTCGCCGCCGCCTACGCGGCACCGGCCCTCGAGGCGGGTGTTATCGCCGACCAGGCGGCCTCGATCTGATTTCCTTGATCGACGATGGATCGAGGAGACGAAGCGGGACGGCAGCAGGCGAGCCACTGGAACAGCGGTGGGGGACAGGCCTGGGTCGAGTCCCAGGGCATGATGGACCGCCTGCTCGAGCCCTTCGAGCGGGTGCTGGTCGAGGCGGCCGTCGCGGCGCCCGGCGGCCGGGTGCTGGACGTGGGATGCGGCGCGGGGGCGACCACCCGGGCGATCGCCCGGCGGCTCGGCGATCGCGGCGAATGCGTCGGGATCGACATCTCGGAGCAGATGGTCGGCGCGGCGCGCGCGACCTCGGAACGGGAAGGCGTGCCCGCCAGCTTCATCGTCGCCGACGCCGAGACCCACCGGTTCGAGCCGGGCGGCGTAGACCTGATCGTCTCTCGCTTCGGCGTCATGTTCTTCAGCGACCCGCACGCCGCGTTCGCCAACCTGCGCCGGGCGGCCGCCGCCGGGGCGGCGATGCGGCTCATCGCCTGGCGCGGCCCCGAGGAGAACCCGTTCATGACGACCGCGGAGCGGGCCGCCGCCCCCTTCGGCCTGGGCATCCCGCCGCGCGTCCCCGACGCTCCCGGCCAGTTCGGCCTGGCCGACGACGACCGGACCGCCCAGATCCTCACCGGGGCCGGTTGGTCGGACGTCCGGGTGGCGCCGCTGGACGTCGCCTGCGTGCTGCCCGAGCCCGACCTGATCGGCTACTTCACCCGGCTCGGCCCACTCGGCCAGGCGCTTCGCGGAGCGGACGAGGACACGGTCCGGCGGGTGGTCGAGAAGGTGCGCCCCGCCTTCGACCCGTACGTGCACGGGGACGAGGTCCGGTTCGACGCCGCCTGCTGGCTGATCGAGGCGCGGGCGTAGGCCCGCGATCGGCGGCCTCCCACCGGGCTCACCAGTACCCGGCGTGCGCCCGGGCCGCCTCCTCCTCGAGGGCGGGGCCGCGGATCTCGACCGGACGGGAGGCCCGGGCGAAGACCTCCGGCGAGGAGAGGGTCAGGCTGTCGCCGCCGGCCGGCTGCAGCTCGATCAGCGACCGGCCGCTCAAGGCGTAGACCAGGGTGCCGAGGCCGGACCAGACCATCGCCGCCGAGCACATCGCGCAGTTCTCGCAGCTCGTGTACATCGTGACCTCCCGGGCCGCGTCCGGCTCGAGGTTGCGGCCCGCCCAGACGGCCAGCTTGAGCTCGGGGTGGGCGCTGATGTCGTCATCGGTGACGACCGTGTTCAGGGCCTCGGCCAGGACCGTGCCGGCGTCGTCCACCAGCAACGAGCCGAAGGGCTGATCGCCGGCCGCGCGGGCGTCCCGGCTCAGCTCGATCGCGCGGCGCAGCCAGCGCTCGTCCTCGGGACGGGCCGGAGCGGGGGACGGTCGGTTCATCGGCGCCGCTCCCCGGTCACGACGGATCGACCGCCTCGGTCAGCAGCTCGACCGAGCGCAGGCGGTGCTCGACCGAGTTCGACTGATGGACGACGATCAGCTCGTCGGCGCCGGTGCGGTCGCGGAACTCCTCCAGGTACCGGCCGGCCTCGTCCGGGGTGCCGACCGCGTTGTAGGTGAGCATCTCGTCGACCGCGGCGGCCTGGGGAGAGGTCAGGATCATGTCGATGTCCGCTTCGCTGAGCTTGCGGTCCCCGCGGGAGAAGAGCGCCCGCGCCCGGAGCCGGCGGGCCGCTTCGAGCTGCTCCGCCGCGCTCTCGGCGGTGTCCGCGACGATCGCGCCGACGCCGGCGATCGCGTACGGCTCGGCGAGCTGCTCCGACGGCTTGAAGGTCTCGCGGTAGATCCGGAGGGCGTCGTGGAGCGCGTGCGGGGCGAAGTGCGAGGCGAACGCGTAGGGGAGCCCCAGCTCGGCCGCGAGCTGGGCGCCGAACAGGGAGGAGCCCAGCATGTAGAGCGGCACGTGGGTGCCCTGGCCGGGAATCGCCCGCACCCCGGGGATCGGGCTCTCGTCGCTGAGTAGGCCCTGCAGCTCGACCACGTCCCGGGGGAAGGACTCGGCCGCGGCGGGATCGCGGCGCAGGGCGTAGGTGGTCGCCTGGTCGCTGCCGGGCGCGCGGCCGAGGCCGAGGTCGATCCGGTCGGGATGGAGGGTGGCGAGGGTGCCGAACTGCTCGGCGATCACCATCGGGGAGTGGTTCGGGAGCATGATCCCACCCGCCCCCAGCCGGATCGACTCCGTCTGGCCGGCGATGTGGGCGATCAGGACCGCGGTCGCCGAGGAGGCGATCGAGGAGATGTTGTGATGCTCGGCGTACCAGACCCGCCGGTAGCCGGTCCGTTCGGCCATCTGGGCGAGTCGGACGCTGCCGGCGAAGCTCTCGGCGATGGTCTCGTCGCGGCCGACGGCGGCGAGATCGAGGATCGAGAGGGGGATGGACCGTCTGGGGTTGCTCAAGCTGGCTCCGGTTTCGGGAATGGGCTTTCCTCTGGCTGACCCTAGCGACCGGGATGCCCGGGCTTGCGTCCTCGGCTCGGCCCGGCTAACCTACAACCAAATGGTTGTAAGTGAGATGAGCGACGTCGAGGCCGACCTGGTGTTCCACGCCCTGGCCGACCGGACCCGGCGGGACATCATGGGCAAGGTCGGCGAGCGGGAGCACTCGATCTCCTCGCTGGCGCGCCAGTACGAGATCAGCTTCGCCGCGGTCCAGAAGCACGTGGCCGTGTTGGAGCGGGCTTCGCTCGTGACGAAGCGGGTACGAGGCAGGGAGAAGCTGGTCGGAGGCAACGCCGAGACGCTCCGTCGAGCATCCCGTCTCCTGGCCCGTTACGAGCAGGTCTGGAGACACCGTGACGACGCCATCACCCGACTCCTGAACGAGCGAGACGAAAGGACCGAATCATGACCGTGATCAGCTCCAACCCCGACCGGGAATCCCTGACGATGACGATCGTCTGCGAGTTCGACGCCGGGATAGACCGCATCTGGCAACTGTGGGAGGACCCCCGCCAGCTCGAGCAGTGGTGGGGGCCGCCGACCTGGCCGGCCACCTTCGAGCAGCACGACTTCGAGGTGGGCGGCGAGAGCAAGTACTACATGACCGGCCCCGAGGGCGAGCGCGCCGGCGGCTGGTGGCGGATGACCGCGATCGACGGGCCGTCCCGGCTCGAGTTCGAGGACGGCTTCTCGGACGAGGAAGGCCGGCCCAGCGAGGAGATGCCGACCATGAAGATGACGGTCACCCTCGCCGAGGACGGCGGCAAGACCCGGATGACCGTCCTCACCCGGTTCGCCGCCCTGGATCAGCTCGAGCAGGTCCTCGAGATGGGCATGGAAGAGGGCATGAAGCAGGCGCTCTCCCAGATCGACGCGCTGCTCTGACCCGAGGAGGCCGGCCCGGAGCCGCGACGGCCGAACCGAGCGCGGAAGCTCTCGCCCGCCGCGATCTCCGCGCCCGGTTCAGGGACTGCCGGGCCTGCGGGGGCGGCGGCGCGGGATCGCGCCGTCGCGCTTCCAGGCCGACCCCTCCCGGGCCGGCAGGACCAGGACGACCAGCAGGCCGATCGCGCTGAGCAGCAGGCCGGCCGCGAGGCCGAGCCGCTCGCCGTAGCCCTTCCGGTTCGAGATCCAGGAGGCGGCGATCGCCGACCCGAGCCAGAGGTAGGTGAGCCAGAGGGCGGTCGCCCCGAGCAGTGCGAGCGGGATCATGTTCCGAGGTACGCCTTCTGGACTTCGGGGTTTCCGGTCAGCTCGGCCGAGTCGCCGGACAGGGCGACCTTGCCGGTCTCGATCACGTAGCCGCGCTGCGCGACCTTCAGGGCGTAGTTGGCGTTCTGCTCGACCAGCAGGATCGTGGTGCCGGAGCGGCTGATCTCGGCGATCGTCTCGTAGATCCGGTCGACCAGGATCGGGGCGATGCCCATCGAAGGCTCGTCGAGCAGCATCAGCCGCGGCCGCGCCATCATCGCCCGGCCGATCGCCAGCATCTGCTGCTCGCCGCCGGACATCGTCCCCGCCGCCTGCCCCTCGCGCTCGCGCAGGCGGGGGAACAGCTCGAAGACGTGCTCGATGTCGGCGGTGGTGTCGTCGCGTCGCAGGAAGGCGCCGAGCTCGAGGTTCTCCCGGACGGTCATCCGGGGGAAGCAGCGACGCCCCTCCGGCGAGTGGGAGATCCCGAGCCCGACGATCTCGCTCGGCGGGCGGTTGCCGATCTCGACCCCGTCGAACCGGATCGACCCCTCGTGGATCGGGGCCAGGCCGGAGATCGAGCGCAGCATGGTCGACTTGCCGGCGCCGTTCGAGCCGATGATCGTCACCACCTCGCCGCTCTCGACCTCGATCGAGACCCCGTGCAGCGCCTCGATCGCCCCGTAGCGGGTGTGGATGCCATCGACCTCAAGCAGCGCCATCGTCGCCCTCCTCCGCGCTGCCCCGCCCGAGATAGGCCTCGATCACCTTCGGGTCGTGGCGGATCTCCTGCGGCAGGCCCTCGGCGATCTTGACCCCGTGGTCCAGCACCGTGATCCGGTCGGAGATCCCCATCACCACCTTCATGTCGTGCTCGATCAGCAGGATCGTCAACCCGCGCTCGACCTGCAGCTTCCGGATGAACTCGCCGAGCACCGTCGACTCGCTCGGGTTCATGCCGGCGGTCGGCTCGTCCAGCAGGAGCAGCGACGGGTCCGAGGCCAGCGCCCGGGCGATCTCCACCCGTCGCTGGTCGCCGTACGAGAGGCTGGCGGCGGTCCGGTCGGAGAGCGCGTCCGCGAGCCCGACGTAGGCCAGCTCCTCACGCCCGCGCTCGCGCACCCGGCGCTCCTCGGCCCGCACCCCGGGCGTGCGCAGGATCGAACCGGCGAGGCCGGCCCGCATCCGGGCGTGCTGGCCGATCATCACGTTCTCCAGCGCCGACATGGTGGGGAAGAGGCGGATGTTCTGGAAGGTGCGGGCGATGCCCAGGGCCATGATCTGGTCCGGCCGGGACCGGGTGATCTTCTTCCCGCGGAACGAGATCCGGCCCGAGCTGGGGCGGTAGAGCCCGGTCAGCATGTTGAAGAGGGTCGTCTTGCCGGCGCCGTTCGGGCCGATCACCGCGGCGATCGACCCCTCGGCCAGCTCGAAGTCGACGCCGTCGACCGCGACCAGCCCGCCGAACCGCTTGGAGACCCGCTCGGTGTCCAGCAGGGTCGGGCTCATCGGCCTTCCTCCCCGGGGCCCGGCGCGGCCGGCGGGCGGTCGGCCTCCACCAGCGCCTCGATCTCGACGTCGGTGCCGGCCCCGGCGGTGTCCCCGGTACCGAGGCCGTGCAGCTCGAGCTTGCGCCGCCGCTCCGGGATCAGGCCCTCCGGCCGCAGCACCATCACGATCACCAGCAGGAAGCCGAAGATGGCGTAGCTCAGCTGGGTCAGGTCGAAGTCGAGGCCGAGCTGGCCCGGGACCCCGTTGAGCACGTCCGGGATCAGCCAGGTGTTGACGAAGGAGAGCAGGATCGCCCCGATCACCACCCCCCAGATCGAGCCCAGCCCACCGAGGATGACCATCGCCAGGATGAAGATCGAGAACGAGAACTGGAACTGGTCGGCGCTGACCGTGTTCAGGTAGGAGCCGAGCAGGGCGCCGGAGATCCCGCCGAAGGCGGCGCCGGTGCCGTAGGCGAGCAGCTTGGTCTTGACCAGCGGGATGCCCATGCTGGCGGCGGCGACCTCGTCCTCGCGCAGGGCCACCCAGGCCCGGCCGAGCCGGGAGTCGCGCAGCCGGATGTTGACGAACAGGACGATCAGCACCAAGCCCAGCGCGACCAGGTACCAGGCCCGCAGGTCGAGCGAGGTGAACGGGTCGAGCAGCGGCAGGTCGATCTTGTCGACCGGGGTGATCCCCTGCTTGCCGCGGGTCAGCGTCGCCTCGGCCCCGAGCTCGGGCATCAGGGGCAGCTTGCCCAGGGTCGCGTCCCAGATCGGGCCGATCTTGATCTGGTCGCCGTTGATCGCGATCCGGCCGATGATCTCGCCGAAGGCAAGGGTGACGATCGCGATGTAGTCGCCCCGCAGCCGCAGGGTCGGCAGGCCGATCAGGATGCCGGCGATCGTGGTGAAGATCACCGCGACCACGAGCACGACGATGAAGTTGACGTGGATCCCCGGCATCTCGGCGGCGGGGGACCCGACCAGCAGGTGGAAGCCGTCGCCGCCGTTCGTCCCGGAGAAGAAGTTGGAGCCGAGCCAGCCCATCGTGTAGGCGCCGATCGCGAAGAAGGCGACGTAGCCGAGGTCGAGCAGCCCGGCGAACCCGACGATGATGTTCAGCCCGAGCGCCATCATCATGTATGAGAGCGCCAGGATGGCGTCGTGGATGAAGGGGCTGCCGGTCCCGAAGAGGAACGGCAGCGCGATCCCGGCGGCGATCGCCGCCACCGCGAGCAGGCGGTCGTCCACCTGGGGGAGCTTGCTCCGGACGGCGGTCACCCGGCCTCCCTGGTCTCCTCGCCCAGCAGCCCGCGGGGCCGAACGACCATGATCAGGACGAGGTAGGCGAAGACGATCGCCGGGGTCCACTCGGCGCCGATCCGGTTGTCGGAGATCTGCTGGATGCAGCCGATCAGGAGGCCGCCGAGCACGGCGCCGCGCAGGTTGCCGATGCCGCCCATGACCGCGGCGGTGAAGGCGATCAACCCGGCGGTGAATCCCTGGTTGAACCAGATCGTGGTCTGGTAGAGCGCGTAGATCAGGCCGGCCGCCCCGGCCAGCAGGCCGCCGATCAGGAAGGTCAGCGAGATCGTGGTGTCGACGTTGATGCCCATGAGCCGGGCGGCGTCCGGGTCCTGGGCGGTCGCCCGCATCGCCTTGCCGAGCCGGGTGCGGGTGATGAAGAAGACGAGGGTGAGCACCAGCGGCGCGGTCGCCAGGACGGCCAGGGCGTCGCCGTTGGTGACCGAGACGCCGCCCAGGTTGAACAGCTCGTGCTGGGAGGAGATCAGGTCGGGCACGCTCTGCTGCGAGCCGCCGAGCCAGAGCAGCCCGACGTTCTGGAGGATGAACGAGAACCCGACCGCGGTGATCAGGGGGGCCAGCCGCGGGGCGTCCCTCAGCGGCCGGTACCCGGCCCGCTCGATCATCGTGTTGAGGGTGCCGCTGGCGACGGCCGAGATCGCGAGCGTCAGCAGCAGCCCGCCGATCAGCAGCGGGACCGCGGTCGCCAGGCCCAGCCCCAGCGTGCCGAAGACGGCGAGGGCGACGAAGGAGCCGATCATGAAGACGTCGCCGTGGGCGAAGTTGATCAGCTCGATGATCCCGTAGACGAGCGTGTAGCCGAGCGCGACCAGGGCCCAGATCGCGCCGTTCGAGAGCCCGTCGACGAGGTTGTTGCCGAGGTGGGCGAGGCTGCCGTCGGTGCTCAGGTCATGGATGCCGAACGAGACCGGCATCACCAGGAGGAACGCGATCAGGGTCGCGGTGGAAGCCCGCGACCCTGCGAGCATGAACCGCTCTCGCAGGGTCGCAAGCCGGGTCTCCAGTGATTCCGGGAGCACTGCCGGGTGCTACTTGGCGGAGATCGTCTGGTCGAAGACCACCTGGCCGTCACCGTCGATGGTGTAGACGCCGTAATCGGTGAGGGTGGTGTCGCCGTTCTCGTCGATCGAGTACTTGCCGAGGATCGAGTCGCGGTCGGCCGTGGCGAACATGGCGTCGATCACCGACTGCCGATCGGTCGGGTCATCGGCCCGGGCGATCACGTCGAGCATCAGCTTGCCGGCCTCGTACCCGTAGATCGCGAAGGGCTCCGCCTTGCCGTACTTCGCCTCGTACTGCTTGTAGAACTTGGCGCCCTCCGGCCCGTACTCGTCCTCGGAGAGGGTTGGCACGGTGACCTTGGTGGCGGCGGCGACCTTCGTCGGCAGCCCCTCGGAGAAGTCGGAGTCGGCGACCCCGTCCGGCCCGTACATCTTCACGCCCGGGATCGCCGCGGCGACGTCCTTGTAGAGCTGGACGGCGTTCGAGGCGGTGATGCCGCCGTAGACGAAGCAGTCGACGCCCTTCTGGCCGAGGCTCTCGGCCGCGGCCCGGTAGTTGGCGGCCTTGGTGTCGACCGCGCCGGCGCTGACGACCTCGTAGTCGAAGCTCTCGCCGGCCGAGGCGACGTTGTTGGCGAGGCCCTCGCCGTAGACCTCGTTGTCATGCATGATCCCGGCGACCTTGCAGCCGTCCTGGTCCATCAGCTTCGCCAGGGCGGCGCCCTGGACGGTGTCCTTGGGGACGATCCGCGCGTAGTTGCGCTTGCCGTCCGGGTAGTAGATGTCCGGCTCGCCGGCCTCGGTGTCGGCGCCGGGGGCGTCCGAGGTCAGGCCGACCGCGGTGTTGCCGGGGGAGAGCATCGCCATGCCGGCCTCGTTCAGGATCGGGATCGAGATCGCGGCGGCGCCGGAGTTGTAGGTGCCGAGGTAGGCGACGGCGGAATCGTCCTGCGCCGCCTTCTTGGCGTTGGCCGACTCGGCCTCCGGGGTCCACTGCCCGGCCTGGACGGTGGCGTCGTCGAGCGGCACGAACTTGACGTTCACGTCGCCCGCCTTGTTGCCTGCCTGCTTGAACGCCAGCTCGATCCCGTTCTGGATCGCCAGGCCGGTCGGCCGGGAGGCGCCCTGGAGCGGCAGGCTCGAGTAGACGGTCACGGCGTCGCCGGCGCTCGCGCCCGAGTCGCCGGAGTCGTTGCTGTCGGAGCCGCCGCAGGCGGCCACGCCAAGGGTCAAGGCGGCTGCGGCGATGCTGCAGGCCACCAGGTTGCGCTTCCTTCTCAACAAGGTTCTCTCCCCCTCTTGGGTTCATTGGACGGGCACGCGCCAACGCGGACGAACGCGCGCCGGGATCTCTCTCGCCGGAAAACAGTACAGGAAAGGACGGTCATAACATGACGCGCATCATGTTCAGGACCGGCGAAAAAAGGAGACCGGGAGAGCCTGAGATGAAATTGACATGCGTCAGCTCCTGTGGTTTCATGCCGTCATGAGGGGAGAGGGGAAGAACCCAGGCCGAACGGTTCGATCGCCGCTCCGGTTGGCGCTCCGGCTGCTGGTCGCGGAGCTGGTCGCCCTGACCGGGTTCGCGCTGTTCGCCTCGGTCGGGATGTCGGCCGAGAAGTCGAACGCTCCCCGCAAGCAGGCCAAGGCGAAGAAGCAGAAGAAGGCCAAGAAGCGGGCCCGCCCGAACATCGTCCTGATCCAGGCCGACGACGCGATCCGCTCCGACATCCAGTACCTGCCGAACATCCGGCGCCACCTCGCCCGGGGCGGGGCCCAGTTCACCGACATGGTGGTGCCGTATCCGCTCTGCGGCCCGGCCCGGGCGGCGCTGCTCACCGGGCAGCTCAGCCACAACAACAAGATCGTCTCCAACTTCCGCTCCAACGACGGCGGCCACCTCACCTTCAAGCAGCTGCCCGGCCGGCTCAACCACCGCAACTCGCTGGCTCCGTGGCTGAAGAAGGCGGGCTACCGCACCGGCATGGTCGGCAAGTACCTGAACGAGTACGGCGTGCTCGACCGGACCGAGGTCCCGCCCGGCTGGGATTACTGGGCGGCGCTGATCGACAACTCGACCTACGACTACTTCAACTACGGGATGAACGTGAACCGCAAGGTCCGGATCTACGGCGACCGGAAGTACGCCGAGAGCCAGATGCAGCTGGGCACCGACAACGCGGTCAAGACACCGACCAGCTTCGTCGAGATGATCGCCGCCTTCCGCAAGGCCTTCGACCCGTGGGACTACTTCGGCACCCAGGTCGACGCGAACTACACGATGGACGTGAACGGGGCCCTCGCGGCGAAGTTCGTGCGCCGGTCGGCTCCGAAGCGAAAGCCGTTCTTCCTCTACTACGCGCCGCCCGGCCCGCACGCCGAGGACACGAACCACATCCAGGGGCTGCGAGAAGGCGCACCCGGCCCGGATCCGCGGCCGCCGGCCCGCTACGCGCACGCCTTCGACCACCTCGAGCTGCCGCGCTCACCCTCCCTCAACGAGGGGGACGTGTCGGACAAGGTCCAGAACATCCGCGGGCTGCCGTCCCTGACCGAAGCCCAGATCGAGGAGATGACCGCCAGCTACCGCGGCCGGCTCGGGGCGCTGCGGGCGATCGACGACCAGGTCGGCAAGATCGTCAAGGCGCTCAAGCGAAGCGGCGAGCTCAAGAGCACCTACATCATCTTCACCTCCGACAACGGCTACATCCAGGGCGATCACCGGCTGCGCAGCTCGAAGTTCCTGCCGTTCGAGAACTCGATCCGGGTGCCCGCCCTGATCCGCGGCCCCGGCATCAAGGCGGGCAAGCTCCGCCGCGGCGCCGCGATGGACGTCGACCTGACCCGCACCGTCCTCCAGATGGCGAAGGCGAAGCCCGGGCGCACCATGGACGGGGTCTCGTTGCTGCCCTCCGCCCGGGGCAAGCGGAAGCTGCCTCGGCGGGACGTGCCGCTGGAGGCGATGCGGCCGCTCTTCCTGTTCTTCACCCCGCTGACCGCGTTCGACCTGCCCTACTACGGGGTGCGGACCGACCGTTACAAGTACGTCAACTGGTCCTTCGGGGGCAAGGAGCTGTACGACCTCCGGCAGGACCCGGACGAGATGGAGAACCTGGCGGCGGACCCGGCCCAGGCCGAGCGGATCACGCAGCTGGAGGCCAAGGCCAAGCGACTCCAGTCCTGCAAGGGCAGAGCGTGTGGCTGAACTGACCCCGGGGGCGCCCGGGGCGTACTGGCCCCGTCCCTGGACCTGCGAGGACGGCGGGCCCCGGCGGTGGGGGATCCCCGGCGACGCCCAGGCGGGGCCGGGCATCCGGCCCGGCGAGCGGCTGGCGATCGCCGCGGTCAAGGACGCCTTCGCCAACGACATGGTGATCCGGCGCGAGCCCGGCGAGCTCTACGCGCTCCGGCACGACATGCCGGTCGGCGAGCCGTTGGCGGGGACGGTGGAGGGCTGGGTCGAGAAGCTCGACCCGCGGACCCTGGAGGTGACCGCCTCGACCCCGCGGCTGCCGGCCGGGCAGTACTGGCCCGGCGGGATCGCCGCCCACGCCAACGGCGACCTCCACATGGTGCTCGGCCGGTGGGCGCACCGGCTCACCCCCGGGCTCGAGGTCCTCGCCTCGCACCGGCTGCCGGTCCCGCGGCCGCACAACTCGTTCGTCGTCCTGGACGGGGGCGAGCTGGTGACCAAGGACTGCGACGCGCCCGACGGGCTCGAGCCGTCGACCGTCTCCGTGCTCGATCCCGAGACCTTGATGCCGGTGGCGCCGCCGCTGCGGCTGCCGGAGCCGAGCATCGCCCGGCTCGCCTCCGACGGGGAGGGGGTGATCGCGGTCGGCACCGAGAGCGTGTTCCGCCTCACCCTCGACCGGGCCGCCGGTCGGCTGATCCTCGACGAGGGCTGGCGGCCCCGCTACGGCCCCGCGCCGGGACGCAGCTACGGCTGGGACCCGGTCATCGCCGACCAGCACGTCTTCTGGATGGACCAGGGCCGGAACCGCACCGACTGGTCGATGCGCGCCTCCGGGGAGGCGCCCGACCCGGTCCGGCTGTGGTGGGCCCGGCGGGACGACGACACCGCCGTCCGGTCGGTCGAGATCAGCGGGCTGCCCCACGGCACCGAGTCCAACCCGCCCGGCTGGGACCCGACGACCGGCACCGTCGTCGCCTACGACGCCGGCAACGCGGTGCTGCGGGCCTGGCGGCTGGACGGCGACGAGCTCGAACCGCTCTGGCGCCGGGACGGGTTCGCGCACGCCGGCCACCTCGTCCTCCACCCGGACACCCGCGAGCTGATGGTCCAGGACTGGCGGGACCCGGCGGCGCTGCGGCATCCGGGGCTCCGCCGGCTCGTGCGGCCGGCGATCCGGTTCGCCGGCCGGGCCGCCACGGTGCGCCGGCGCGCCAAGGCCGTGGGGCAGGATCAAGTGGTGGTGCTGGACCTGGACACGGGAGCGGAGAAGGGCCGGATCGAGGTGCCCTCCCCCTGCCAGGCGTTCCTTTTCCCCTGCCCGGGCTGGGAGCGGGACTTCTACTACCAGTCGATGACCACGATCGTCCGGGTCGAGGTCCGTCCGGCGGACCCGCCCGCTGGGTGACGATCGCCCGGTCGGGTAAGGCAGAGGCATGGAACCTGCATCGACACTGCTGGTGCTGGCGGCGCTCGACACCGCGGCCGTGGTCATCTTCGCGATCGCGATCGGGATCGTCCTCGTGATCGCAATCAGGGAGTTCGGCTAGGGAGTTCGGCTGAGCCGCCTGACCGGCACCTAGAATCCGGCCGATGAGCGTGCGGAAAGTACTCGTGGAGCCGGAGATCACCCTGCCCGAGGGCGTCACCGTCGGGCACTGGAGCGACCGGGAGGGGTGGACCGGCTGCACGGTGATCCTCGGCCCGGAGGACTCGGTCTCGGCCGGGGAGATCCGGGGCGGCGGCCCCGGCACCCACGAGTTCGACCTGCTCTCGCCCGCGACCTCGACCCCGGGCGCCCACGCGGTGCTCCTCTCCGGCGGCAGCGCCTTCGGCCTCGGGGCCACCACCGGCGTGGTCGAGTGGCTGCGCGAGCAGGGCAAGGGCTTCCCGACCCCGGCCGGTCCGGTGCCGCTCGTGACCGGTGCGGTCTGCTTCGACCTGCCGATCGGCTCGAACACCGCCTGGCCCGGGCCGGACGGCGCCCGCGCCGCCTGCGAGTCGGCCTCGAGCCGATTCGAGCGCGGGACGGTCGGGGCCGGCACCGGCTGCACCGCCGGCAAGGTGGACCCGGCCGGCGGCTGGACCAAGACCGGCCTCGGCGCCGCCACGATCAAGGTCGGCGACGCGCTGATGACCGCGATCGCGGTGGTCAACCCGTTCGGCGAGGTGATCGGCCCGGACGGCGAGGTCATCGCCGGCTACTGGCGGGACGGCGAGAACGGTGGCGAGGGGGGCTGGAAGCGGACGCTGGAGGCCCTGAGCGAAGGCCCGGCCCGGATGCCCCTCGGCGAGGCGACCACCCTGGTCTGCCTGACCACCGATGCCCGGCTGACCAAGGCCGAGGCGTGGAACGTGGCCCGGGCGGCCGCCCCGGGATTCGCCCGGGCGCTCTCGCCGGCCGCGACCGCCGTGGACGGGGACCTGACCGTCTGCCTCTCGACCGGCAAGGTCGAGGCCGATCCCTTCCTGCTGACGATCTTCGCGGCCGAGGTGGTGGCCGAGGCGATCCGCGACGGGGCCCGCCAGGCCACCGACGGCGACGGCGTTCCTTCCGCCTCGACCCGGCTGGCCGGATAGCTTGGGGGCATGTCCCTCGAGCCGACCCCGATCACACCCGAGCTGGCCACGTATATAGAGCGGCACCTCAGTGGCCGCGACGAGGCGCTGTCGCAGGTCGAGGCGGAGACGGCGGCGCTGGGTGACCTGGCGGTCATGCAGACCGACCCCGGCCAGGCGGCGCTGCTGGAGATGCTGGTCCGCGTCTCGGGCGCCGAGCGGGCGCTGGAGATCGGCACCTTCACCGGGTACGGGGCGATCCGGATCGCGCGCGGCCTCGGTGACGGCGGGACGCTGCTCTGCTGCGAGCTCGACCCAGCCCGGGCGAGGACCGCCCGGGCGAACCTCGATCGGGCCGGGGTGGGCGAACGGGTCGAGATCCAGGTCGGCCCGGCGATCGCCACGCTGCGGGCGCTCCCGGCCGAGCCCTTCTTCGACTTCGCCTACCTCGACGCCGACAAGACCGGCTACCCGGACTACTACGAGGAGCTGATCCCACGGCTCCGACCGAACGGGCTGCTGGCGATCGACAACGTGCTCATGAGCGGGCGGGTGCTCCGTCCCGATCCGGGCGACGAGGGCGCGCTCGCCGTGGCGGAGCTGAACGACCGGGTCACCGCCGACCGGCGGGTCGACTCGGTGCTGCTGGGGATGGCCGACGGCCTCACCCTGGTCCGCCGCCGGGCCTGACCGGCCTCACCCCCGGGCCGCGGCGTGCGGCCGGGCCATCCGGGTGGCGATCTCGACCACCCATCGACCGACCTCGGGCTCGGGCAGGATCGAGTCCGGCCGGTAGAGGACCCGTTCCGGCGCCGCGCAGCGCGAGGCGGCCCGACCGATGATCTTGTCCTGGAACATGGGGTCGTAGGCGATCAGCACCGGCAGCAGGATCACCCGGTCGGTCGTCTCCAGCACCGACTCGATCGCGTCGATCGTCGGTTGCCGGCTGTAGCTGACCAGGTGGCCGCACCAGGCGTGGGCCGACTCGGCGATCCCCAGCTCCTGCTCGGCGTAGCCGCGGATCTCGGAGAAGAAGCGGTCCCAGTCGTCGTTGAACTCGGCGCTGCCGTATCCGACCAGGACCAGGCCGTGGCTGGCCTCATCATCGGAGCCGTTCCGCCGGCCGAGGATCGCGTTGACCCGCCGGGCCGTGTTCCGTTGGACCAGGCCGGAGAAGTCGAGGAGGGGAGCGAAGTCGAGTCGGGCCCGGGGCGAGTAGATCTCGATCTTCTCCGCTTCCAGCTCGGCGATCCGCTCCGCGTCGTCGGAGAGCCCGCAGATCGCGGGGATGTCGTCGTAGCTGTGGTCGCTGATGGTGAGCAGCAGCGGGATCACGATCACCTCCTCGATCCCGTCCCGGTCGAAGGCCCTGAGCTGGGTCGCGATGGAGGGCTCGGTGTACTCCATGAAGGCGGTCCTCACCTGGCCCACGCCGGGGATGGCCAACAGGTCGTCGGCGACCTCGCGGTGGACGTCGAGCAGGAGGCGGCGCCAGGCGGGCGACCGCGAGCCGTGGTTGATCAGCAGGATCCCGGTCTTCGCCGCCGGGTCGAACGGTGTCCGCGTCGAGAGCGCCCGCGCCGCCTCATCAATCGGCGGTGGCACCCGGTCGTCGTGGTGGGCCGGGCACCGGTCCGTAGTCGCTGAATCCATCGTCGCCTCACTGTTCGCAAGAGATTCACGGTAATCACATCCGTCGTGGCGAAATTAGCCTAACCTAACGAGATCCGGGTCAGGTCCGGGTTTTCTACGGAACCGAGCGGATGAGGAGGCTGGCCGACGACGAGATCGGCTTCGCGATCCCCTGGCTGAAGGCGATTCCCTGAGCGCGGCGGACGGGCCGGCTGAGCCGGGTCGGTCAGCCGCGGATGGCGCCGACCGACCTCAGCTCGGCCTCGATCCCGTCGAGCAACCGGTCGAGGCCCCGGCCGAACCGGTCTGAGTCGCCGATCTCGCGGATGATCTCCCTCCACTCCGCGATCGGGTCGCCGGACGTGAACTGGGCGGCGATGTTCGGGTACTCGCCCGACTCGAGCTCCTTGGTGACGAACCTCGTGATCTCCGTCATCTCCGGCGAGCCGGCCGGGTCGACCTCGCCGTCAGCCTGGTCAACTCGCCGCCGATCCTCTTCCTCGACGAGCCGACCACCGGGCTCGACCCTCAGAGCCGCAACGAGCTGTGGGCGCTGCTGCGTGAGCACGTGTCCGCCGGGGCCACCCTGCTGCTGAGCACGCAGTACCTCGAGGAAGCCGATCAGCTCGCCGACGAGATCGTGGTGCTCGACCACGGCCGCGTCGCCGCGGCCGGCTCCCCGTTCGAGCTCAAGGCCCGGATCGGCGGCGAGCGGATCGAGGTCGCGGTGTCCTCGCCGGCGGACGTCGACCCGGCCGCGGGCGCGCTGGCGGCGTTCGCCGAGTCGGATCCCTTGCCCGATGCCGAGGCAGGGCTGGTCACGGCCTCGGTCCATCCCGGCACCCGGCTGGTCGAAGTCGTCCGGGCGCTCGACGCCGCCGGCATCGACGTCACCGACGTCCACCGACGCGACGCGACTCTCGACGACGTGTTCCTCAGCCTTACCGACAACGCTCACGACCGGACCGCGGCGGTGGCGGCATCCTCGTGCAGTCCCTCGCCTTCGGGGTGATGGGGCCCGGCGTGTCGATCGCGACCGACCTCGGGGAAGGGGTGATCGACCGGTTGCGCAGCCTGCCGATCCGGCGCTCGGCCTACCTCACCGGGCACCTGCTGGCGGAGATGGCCGCGATAACGGTGGCGATACTCGTGCTCTGCGGCGCCGGGCTGATCGTCGGCTGGCGGATCCACAGCTCGGTGCCGGAGGCGATCGCGGCCTTCGGGCTGCTGGAGCTGTTCGCCTTCGCGATGCTGTGGCTCGGAACCTTCATCGGGATCTCGGTGCGCACGCCCGACGCGGTCGGTGGGATCGTCTTCACCACGGTCTTCCCGCTGACCTTCGTCTCCGCCGTGTTCGTCCCGACCGGATCGCTCCCCGACGGGCTGCGGCAGGTCGCGGAGTGGAACCCCGTGAGCTGCGTGGCCCTCGCCGTGCGGGAGCTGTTCGGCAACCCGACGGCGATCCACGGCGCCGCGGCCTGGCCGCTGCAGCACCCGGTGCTCTCGTCGTTCATCTGGTGCGGGCTGCTGCTCGCGGCGGTGATACCACTCACGATGCGGCGCTTCAAGGCCCGGACCACCGACTGATCGGATTGGTTACCCTTGGCGATTCTTCAATCCTCAAATCGCTGCGGGATGCAGCTCGGGAAGCGGGATGGCACCAAAAGCAGGCTTCGAATCGATCGGGGATTCGCGGGCAGGTCACCTACTCCTGGGGGATATGGCGATCCTTTTTCTCGGTCTGCTGGCCTGCCTGGGGGCGATGGGGTTGGCTCCGTCGAGTTCGATGCCCTCGGCCTCGGCGGCCGAGTACTCCGTGTGGTCTTGCCGCGGCCCGGACGGCTCGCCGGTCTCCGCTGACGCCTGGCGGCTCCAGATCTGGAACGCCGCCCCCTCGGACTTCGCGCTGAGCGACGACTGCCAGACCGGAGGGTCGCTCCGTGCGGAGTCGGCCGCCACCGGACTTGGGATCAAGGCGCAGGCCTGGGCCGGCTTCGACCTGCCCCGCGGCGACGTGATCACCGGATACAGGGTCTGGCGCTACCTGTACGCGCCGGCGATCCTGGGCGGGATATACGTCTCCGCGATCCAGGAGCGGACCGGCGGGACGACCGTCGACGACGGCTGCGCCTCGGTCCTCGCCCTGCCGAACTACACCTGCTCGTTTGCCGGATCCACCTCCGACCCCCTCGACCCCTCGAACCTGCGTGACCGTCCGGGGATCTCGCTGAGCGGGCTCGACCTGTACACGGGGTGCATCTCGACGAGCTGCCCGCCGACCGCCCCGACCACCGGTTCCTCCTTCCGCCTCTACCGCTCACAGGTGCGGATCGCCGACAACTCCTCGCCATCTCTGGAGTCGATCGGCGGCACCATCGCCGGCCCGGATCCAGTCTCCGGCCGGGCCAGCGTGACCGTGACCGGCACCGACTCCGGCGGCGGCCTGGCCGCCTTCAGCCTGAACCTCGACGGGGCCGGGGTCGTCTCCGGCGCGCCCGACGGCTCGCCCGCGACCTGCGCCACTCCCTACACAGTGCCCCGGCCCTGCCTGCGCGGCGGCTCCCGCACCTTCACCTTCGACACCGAGACGATGTCTCCGGGGCAGCACTTCGCGGCCGGCACGATCGTCGACGCCGCCGGGAACTCGACCCCGTGGGGACCGGTCTACTTCACGGTCGCCGATCCGCCCGAGCCCCCGGACCGGGTCCCCGACAACGGCACCCCCGCAACCGCTTCGCCCCGACTGACCGCTGACCGCTCGGTGGTCAGCCACCCGGCCGGGCGCGAGGCGACCATCAGCGGTCGCCTGACCACCGAGACGGGCATCCCGGTCAGCAGCGCCACGCTGACCGTGAAGATGACCACGGTCGGCTCAGCCGACCAGTCCGGCCGGGACCTGGCGCCGGTGACGACCACCGCCGACGGCCGGTTCCGGGTTCCGGTGAAGGGCGCCGGGGCGAAGCAGGTGACCGTCTCGTACGCGCCGATCAAGGGATCCGTCCCGGTGGCCTCGGTCAGCGCGATGGCACGAGCCCGGGTCACGGTCCGGCTGAAGCGCCGGCCGGCGCGGGTCAAGCGCGGGAAGAAGGTCAGGTTCAGCGGCCGGCTCGTCGGTGGCGGAACCGCGGTCAGCGGCGCCAACGTCGAGATCCAGGCGATCGTCAGCGGGGGCTGGCGGGCGATCGCGAACGTCCGTGCCCGCCGCAACGGGAGCTTCGCCTGGCGATACCGTTTCCGCTTCGTCGAGCGGAACGCCATCTTTTCCTTCCGCGCGTTAGTCCGCCGGACGCTGGGATGGCCCTGGCCGGACCTCAAGAGCAAGCGGGTGAAGGTGAAGGTGAACGGAGCGCGATGACCCCTGAGATCGAAACGGTGAT
>JBEBTS010000019.1:0-19416 GCA_040393665.1 Conexibacter woesei | reverse complement strand
CATCCGGCCGACCGCGTAGGCGCCGGTGTCGGCGACGAAGGTCCCGACCAGGACGTTGATCAGCAGGGCGCTGCCGTGGTCCGGCAGCTCCCGCAGCAGGACCGCGTGGGTCAGCGGGATCCCGATCCAGAACAGGCCGAGGATCGTGATCGCGATCGAGCCGGTGATGTCCCGGCGGTCCTCCCGCGCGGCCGCGAAGAAGAAGACCAGCAGGAACGGGACGGCCATCATCAGCAGCACGTTGAAGGCCGTGCCGAAGAGGGCCGCGGCGATCATGCCGGCCAGCCCCAGGTAGGCGGCCCACTCCAGCGGCCGGGTCGTGGTCGCCATCTGGAAGAACTCGCGGAGCCCGATCACGCCGAAGCCGACCAGGGCGGCCGCGAAGATCGGCCCACCGGCGATCACGATCGCCAGCGCGACCGCGGCCCAGGGCAGCGCCACCAGGACCCGTCGGGCGGTCTCCCCCCTCACGCGCCCTCCCGCCGTCCGAACCGCCGCCGGCGGTTGCCGTAGGTCTCGAGCGACTCGACGAAGGCCTCGCGCGAGAAGTCGGGCCACATCTCGTCGCGGAACACGAACTCGGAGTAGGCACACTGCCAGAGCAGGTAGTTGGAGATCCGCTGCTCGCCGCTGGTCCTGATCAGCAGCTCGGGATCATGCATCTCCGGCGCGTAGAGGCACTGCCGGAACTCCTCCTCGGTCTCCCCCTGGAACCGCCGGGCGGCGTCGACGATCTCGGCCCGCCCGCCGTAGTTGAAGGCGATGAAGAACGTGATCCGCTCGTTGGCGGCGGTCAGGGCCTCGGCCGCGTCCATCTGGGCCAGCAGCTCGGGGTCGACCCCTTCGCGGCGGCCGATGAACCGCATCCGCACGCCCTCCTCGTGGAGCTCCGGGGTCTCGTTGACGATCCGCCAGGAGAACATCTCCATCAGCGCGGAGACCTCCTCCGGGGAGCGGGACCAGTTCTCCGTGGAGAACGAGAACACCGTCAGCTCCTCCACTCCGAGCTCGACCGCGTCCCTCAACCTCGCCTTGACCGTGTCGGCCCCGGCCTTGTGCCCTTCCTTCACCGGCAGGCCCCGCTGCTGGGCCCAACGGCCGTTGCCGTCGGTGATTATGGCGACGTATCGCGGTGCTTTCACACCTCGAGGATTTCCTCTTCCTTGCCCTTCAGCAGGGAATCGATCTCGCCGGTGGCGCTGTCGGTGACCTTCTGCAGCTCTTCCTCGGCGCGGCGCTCCTCGTCCTCGCCGATCTCGCCTTCCTTCATCAGCTCACGCAGGTCGCCGATGACGTCACGGCGGACGTTCCGGATCGCGATCTTCCCGTCCTCGGCCACGCCGTGGACGACCTTGACCATCTCGCGGCGCCGCTCCTCGGTCATCTCGGGGATCTGGAGCCGGATCACGTTGCCGTCGTTGGACGGGCTGATGCCGATGTCGGACTCCTGGATCGCCTTCTCGATCAGGCCGAGCGCACCCTTGTCATACGGGGTGACGCTGAGCAGGCGGGCGTCGGAGGCGGCCACGTTGGCCAGCTGGTTCAGCGGGGTGACGGCGCCGTAGTAGTCGACCACGATCCGGTCGAGCAGGTGCGGGGTGGCCCGCCCCGTGCGCACGGTCGCGAACTCGCCACGGGTCGATTCGACCGTCTTGGCCATCCTCTCCCGGGCATCTGAAAGCAGGTCTTCGATCATGAATTGGCCTCCTCGGACGAGCCGTTCGCGGCGACCCCGGAGCTGACCAGCGTGCCCACTTTCTCGCCGGAGACGATCCTATCTATATTCCGCTCGTCGGCCATGTTGAAGACGTAGATCGGCAGGTCGTTGTCCATGCAGAGGCTGAGCGCGGTCGAGTCCATCACCTTGAGCTCACGCTCGATCGCCTCCAGGTGGCTGATCTCGGGGATGAACCGGGCGTCGGGGTTGGTGGCCGGGTCGCAGTCGTAGACGCCCTCCACCCCGTTCTTGGCCATCAGGATGGCCTCGGCGTGGATCTCCAGCGCCCGCAGCGCGGCGGCCGTGTCGGTGGTGAAGAACGGGTTGCCGGTGCCGGCGGCGAAGATCACGATCCGGCCCTTCTCCAGGTGGCGCATCGCGCGCCGCCGGATGTAGGGCTCGGCCACCTCGCGGGCGTCGATCGCCGACATCACGCGGGTGTAGACGCCGTGCTTCTCGAGCGTGTCCTGAAGCGTCAGCGCGTTCAGGACGGTCGCCATCATCCCCATGTAGTCGCCGGTGGCGCGGTCCATCCCCTGGGCCGCGCCGTCGATCCCGCGATAGATGTTGCCGGCGCCGACCACGATCGCGACCTCGACGCCGCGGTCCCGGATCCGGACCAGCTGCCTGGCGATGCGCGCGACTTCGTCGGTGTCGGTGCCGAAGTCGAGCTTGCCCATCAGGGCCTCGCCGGACAGCTTGAGGAGAATCCGCCTGAACCGCGGCTCGGGATCGCTCATCGGGTCGGCCGCAGCCTCACTCCCCGATCCGGAAGCAGGAGAACCGGCTGATCACCACGTTCTCGCCGATCTTGGCCGCGAGGGCCTCACGCATCTGCTCGATCGTCTTGCCGTCGTGCTTGTCGCCGTTGACGTGCTCCTGCTCCAGCAGGGCGATCTCACGCGACCACTTGGCCACCTGACCGTCGACGATCTTCTCGACGACGTTCTCGGGCTTGCCGTCCTCGAGCGCCTTCTCCAGGAAGAGGCGACGCTCCTCGGCCACTTCTTCCTCCGGGATCTCGTCGACCGAGACGACCTTCGGGTTGGCAGCGGCGACGTGCATCGCGACCTCGTAGGCGAACTCGGAGAAGTCCTCGTTGCGGGCCACGAAGTCGGTCTCGCACTGGACCTCCACCATCGCGCCGACCTTCTTGTTGGCGTGGATGTAGGCGGCGACGACGCCCTCCGAGGTGCCGCGGCCGGACCGCTTGGCGGCGGAGGCCTGACCCTTCACGCGCAGCAGCTCGGCGGCGCGCTCCATGTCGCCTTCAGCCTCGGCCAGGGCGGACTTGCAGTCCATCATGCCCGCGCCGGTCTGGTCGCGGAGCGACTTGACGTCGGCGGCGCTGATCTTGGTGCTCACTGGTTGGTCTCCTCGGTGCTCTCGGCGGCCTCGTCGGCGGCCGGCTGTTCGGCTTCGGCCGGCTCCGGGTCCGGAGCGACGGCGTTCGGGTGATCCGGGATCGCGTTGGGGTGCGGGTTGTCCGGCACCGCGTTCGGGTGCGGCTCGTCCTGGATCGCGTTCGGATGCGGGTTGTCGGGGATCGCGTTGGGGTGCGGGTTGTCCGGCACCGCGTTGGGGTGCGGGTTGTCCGGCACCGCGTTCGGGTGCGGGGCGTCCGGCGCGATCGCGTTCGGGTGCGGCTTCGACTCGGCGGCGCGGGCGGCCTCGGCCTTGGCCTTCTCCTCGGCGCGGGCGCGGGCCTTCTGCTCGGCCTGCTCCTTCTCGATCTGCTCGCGGCGGGCACGCTCTTCCTCTTCTCGCTTGCGGCGCTCGGCCTCTTCCTTCTCGCGGCGGGCACGCTCCTCGGCGCGGCGCTTCTCCTCGACCACGGCCCAGGCGGAGGCACCGGTCTCGACGGCCTGGCCGACCGTCGAGATCACGAGGCCGCAGGAACGGATCGCGTCGTCGTTGCCGGGGATGACGTAGTCGATGTGGCCCGGGTCGCAGTTCGAGTCGACCAGCGCGACGACCGGCAGGCGGAGGCGGGTCGCCTCACGCAGGGCGATCTCCTCGGCCTTGAGGTCGACCACGAAGACGGCGTCCGGGACGCGGTCCATGTCGGCGACGCCGCCGAGGGCGAACTCGAGCTTGACCAGCTCGGCCTGCATGTTCATCCGCTCCTTGGTCGGGAGCAGCTCGATCTGACCGGTGGCGGTCAGCTCACGCAGCTCGTGCATCCGCTTGATCCGCTGCGAGGCGACGTTGAAGTTGGTCAGCAGGCCGGGCAGCCAGCGCCGGTTGACGTACGGCATGTTGGCCTTCTCGGCCCATTCCTGGACGACGTCGGAGGCCTGCTTCTTGGTGCCGACGAACAGCACCTTGCCGCCGCCGCTGGTCAGCTCGCCGACGAACCGGCGGGCGTTCTCGAGCATCTCCTCGGTCTGGAGGAGGTCGATGATGTGGATGCCGTCGAGCTCACCGGCGATGTGCCGGCGCATGTTCGGGTTCCAACGGCTGGTCTGGTGACCGAAGTGGACACCGGCTTCCAGCAGTTCCTGGATTCCTGTCTGGGACATGCTTCTCCTTGAATCAGTTCTTGACAGAGCTCCCCGGGAGGCGGCGAAGACCCGATACGGGCAGGAGACGCCAAACCTTGGCCCCAGGGGTTAGGGGACAGATCGGACGATGATTCTAGACAGAATCACGCCGGTCTGCCGATCGACCCGGGGAGCGCCGCCGGGCCGCCCGGATCCCGCTCCGGGTCAGGCCGCGCGGGCCTGCTCCAGAGCCGCCGCCAGGTCGGGCGGGAGCTCGGCCTCGAACTCCAGCTCCTCCCCGGTCCGGGGATGGGTGAAGGTGAGCCGCGAGGAATGCAGGAACTGCCGCTCCAGGCCGTAGCGGGACGGGCCGCCGTAGACCGAGTCCCCCACCACGGGATGCCCGATCGCCTCCATGTGGACCCGGATCTGATGGGTCCTGCCGGTCTCCAGCCTCACCTCGAGCAGGCTGTCGCGCCGCAGGGCCTCGATCACCTCGAAATGGGTGCGCGCCTCGCGCGGGGCCGCCCCGTTCACCGCCATCCGGTGCCGCTTGCGGGCCGCCCGCCCGATCGGGGCGTCGACGGTCCCGGTCCGGGAGCGCATGCGGCCGTCGACCAGGGCCCGGTAGGTCCGGCCCACCTCGCGCCTCTGGATCATCCGCTGGAGGTCGACGTGGGTCTGGGCCTCGCGGGCGACCACCAGCAGGCCGCTGGTCCCCCGGTCCAGCCGGTGCACGATCCCCGGCCGCTCGGGGTCGTCGCCCCCGGCGAGCTGCCCGGAGAGCAGACCGACCAGGGTCTCCCCCTGCCAGGACGGGGCCGGGTGGATCACCAGGTCCTGGGACTTGTCGATCACCGACAGGTAGTCGTCGCTCCACACGATCCGGAAGGGCTCGTCCCGGTCTGCCTCGGGGCTCAACGTCCCGCGCTCTCTTCGGTCGGGGCGCCCTCCGGCCCGATCTCCTCCGGCTCGGCGCCCTCACCGGCCGGGGAGCGACCGGTGCGGGAGTCCTCGGTGAGCAGCGACCAGGCGAGCAGGATCACCCCGACGGTGATCGCGCAGTCGGCGAGGTTGAAGGCCGGGAAGCTCGGCAGGTGGACGAAGTCGGTGACGTGGCCGAGGCGGACCCGGTCGATCAGGTTGCCCGCCGCGCCGCCGAGGATCAACCCGCCGGCGACCGCGGTGGGCGTGCGGGCCGGCGCGGTGGCGATGAACGCCCCGAGCGCGATCAGGGCGACCACCGCCAGGACGATCACGAACGGGCCGCTGCCGCCGGCGAAGCCGAAGGCGACCCCGTCGTTGTAGGTCAGGGTGAGCTTCAGCGGCCCCAGCACGTCGACCAGGCCGCCCGGGTCGATCCGGGCGGTGACCAGGGACTTGACCACCTGGTCGAGGACGACCACCCCCGCCGCGAGCAGGACGACGATGGCCAGGTGACGCCGGGACCTCACCCGCGGATCACTCCGACGACCAGCGCCTGCGCCACCAGCAGCAGGATCACGCCCACCATCGGGCTCAGGTCGAGCGCGAAGCCGGATCCCCCGACCGGGGGCAGGAACCGCCGGAAGACGTTCAGGTACGGGTCGGTCGTGTCCCGCACGAAGCCGATCACGACCGCCACCGGGCCGGAGGTCGGCAGCGAGGGGATCCACGACATCAGGATGCGGACGAAGATCAGGATTATGTAGACCGTGAAGAGCGCGTTCACGTACGCGGCCACGTCTCCCCGGTCGAGGGCGGCGAGGATCATGCCCGCCTCACTGGCCGCGCATCCGGACCAGCGACGCCTCGACGGCGGCCCGGAAGGCTTCGCTCCCGCCCGCCGCGGCCAGTGCCTCCAGGCCCGCCTCGGTGCTGCCGCCGGGCGATGCGACCGCCACCTGGATCTCGAAGGGCGAGCGGTGGCCGAGCAGGCCCGCGGTGCCGGCGAGCGACTCCGCGACCATCGCGTTGGCGACCTCCGGCTCGAGGCCGCCGGCGACCCCTTCGGTCGCCAGCGCGTGGGCGGCGACCGCGAAGTAGGCCGGTGAGCACCCCATCAGGGCGGTCGCGACGTCCATCTGGTCGTCGGGCAACTCGAAGACCCGGGCGATCGCGGAGAGCAGGCCCTGGGCCTCCTCGGCGATCTCGCGGTCCAGCTCCTCGGCGTGGGCGACGCAGATCACTCCCTGCCGGACCTCGACCCCGAGGTTCGGCATCAGCCTGAGCACCGCGGAGTCGGGGAAGCGGCGGACCAGCTTCTCCAGCGGCGTCGCCCCCAGCAGGGAGAGCACGGCGCGGGGAGCCGGCAGCGCGGCCGCGACCTCCTCCAGCGCCCCGGGCTTGACCGCCAGCACCACGAAGTCGGAGCGCTCGACCAGCTCCCGGTTGGTCTCGATCGCCTGGCCACCGACCTCCTCGGCCAGAGCGTTGGCGCGCCCCGACCCGGAGTCGGTGAAGAGCATCTGAGAGGGGCCGGAACCGTCTGCCTGCCGCCACCCGCGCGCCATCGCGGCAGCCATGTTCCCCGACCCGATGAATCCGACGATCATTGGTGGAGCTTACTTGCCGGCCGGCGCCACCCGCAGGGCGGGCGCCGGCCGCTGCCGTCGCCGGCTCAGGACTGGTTGAAGAAGCCCTTGTCGATCAGGCGGGCCTTCTCCTCGGCCGAGACCTCGACGTTGCGCGGGGTCAGCAGGAAGACCTTCTCGGCGATCCGCTGCATGCCGCCGTCCAGGGCGTAGGTGAGGCCCGAGGCAAAGTCGATCAGCCGCTTGGAGAGCTCGTGATCGGTCGTCTGCAGGTTGAGGATCACCGGCACCTTGCGCTTGAACTGGTCGGCGACCTGCTGGGCGTCGTTGAAGTTCCGCGGCACGACCAGGTGGACCTGGACGTCGCTGTCGTCGTCATCGGAGACCGAGCGCAGGACCCGGGTCCGCGGGCTCGGCATCGGCTCGTCGTCGGCGAAGATGTCGTCGATCTCGTCGTGGCGGCTGCGCCTGCTGGTCGGCAGACGGCGCACGTTGGCCTCGCGGGCACGACCGCGCTCGCGGCGAGGGGCCTCGTACTCCTGCTCCTCCTCCACGTAGTCGTCGCCGTAGTCGTCGTAGTCGGCGTGGTGGTCGTCCTCCTCGGCGAGGCCGAAGTAGACGAGTGTGCGGTGCCATGAATCGCGTAGTGCCATAGGTAAGCGCCTTTTCTGCCCGTCCGGGCTGAATCCTTCCCCCGAAAGACAAGTGCCGAAGACCGGTGCCGTGATTATCGCCGATCAGGCGAGTGCACGTGCGGCTTCCAGCGCGATCTCCAGCTCGGGGCCGGGGCCCGCGATCCCCCGGTCCAGCTTCGCCCGCAGCGCCGCCTTCATCCCGGCGCCGACCGCCGGGCCCTCGGGGATGCCGGCGGCGAGCAGGTCGGCACCGGTGATCTCCAGCTCCACCCAGCGCCATTCCTCCCGCCAGCGGTCGAGCCATTCGGCCCCGGCGGCCCGGGCCAGGAGCAGGTCGATCGAGTCGAACCGCCCCGCCAGCTCGACCCCGTCGGAGGGTGTCGTCGGCGGGTCCGACAGCGGCGCGAGATCCGGCTCCAAGGTCCGGAAGCAGGCCGCCAGGATCACCTTCGCCGGCTCGGCGGCCCGTTCCCAGGCCGGATCGGAGAGCAGCGAGACCGCCCGGTCCGCCAGGGACAGGCGGAAGTCCTCCATCGGGATCAGGCCCCACACGGAGAGCAGTCGCAGCGCCTCCAGCGCCTGCGGCTCCTCGCTGATCAGCTCGAGCTCGGCCCAGTACCGGTCGCTCGAGATCGAGCCGAAGTCGACCGTGTCCAGCAGGTCGGCCGTCTGACGGGCGAGGTCGAAGTCGAAGCGGGCCGCGTACCGGGCCGCCCGCAACGCCCGGGTCGGGTCGTCCTCGAAGGACCGGCGGTGCAGCAGCCGCAGCACGCCGAGCTCGAGGTCCTTGAGCCCCCCGAACGGGTCCAGCATCCGCTCCGCCCCGGACGACCCGTCGGTCAGCGGGATCGCGATCGCGTTGATCGTGAAGTCGCGCCGGCCGAGGTCGTCCTCGATCAGCCCGGGGCTGACGTCGGGGAGCGCTCCGGGCCGGGCGTAGCTCTCGGTGCGGGCCCGGGCCACGTCCACCGGCCGGCCGTCGACCCTGAGCTCGGCGGTGCCGAACCGCTCGTGGACCGTGGCTCCCGGGTCGAGCGCCGCCACCAGCGCCGTCGGGTCGCCCTCGACGACCAGGTCGACGTCGTCCACGGGGAAGCCGCAGAGGGCGTCCCGGATCGCTCCCCCGACCAGGAACACGGGCTCGCCGGCCGCCGCGTCGCGCACCCGCCCCAGCACGGGATCGGACTCGAGGAAGCGTTCCAAACGGGATATTTCGGGGCGGGTCCGGGTGGCCATCGGGTTACTCCCGTACCATGATCCTCCTTCCGGATGAATGACGAAGAGCAGAAGCCGAAGCAGGAAGACGCCGCCCCGGGCGGCGCGGACGAGCGCGGCCCCTGGTATCGCGATCGTCGCCGGCTGCTCGGACTGGCCCTGGTCGCGCTGGTCGCCCTGGCCGGGATCGGCCTGATCGCCTGGAACGAGCTCAAGCGGCCGGACGACGTCAGCAACCCGCACGTCCCCTTCGAGCAGCCGGCCAAGAAGACCGCCAAGAAGAAAAAGAAGGCGAAGCGGGACACGGTCGACTGGCCGACCTTCCGCTACGACCGCCAGCGCACCGGCTACCTGCCGGCGAAGGGGATCAAGCCCCCGTTCAAGCGCATCTGGAAGTACGGCGACCAGCCGCTGCTCGAGTTCCCGCCGATCGTGGTCAAGGGCGTCCTCTACTTCGTCGACAACGACGGCAACGCCTACGCCCTGAACGCGAAGAACGGCCGCAAGGTCTGGCATCGGAGGATCGCGAAGCTGAACGCCGCCACCCCGACCTACGCCGACGGGCGGCTCTACATCGTCAACATGCAGCCCGGCCAGGTGATGGCGCTGAAGGCGAAGACCGGCAAGCGGATCTGGAAGAAGTCGTTGCCCTGCCGCTCCGAGTCCTCCCCCGTCGTGGTCCACAAGCGGGTCTACTTCGGCTGCGAGAACGGCGTGATGTACGCGCTGAGGGCGAAGAACGGCCGTCAGGTCTGGACGACCTCGGTGGCCGGCGCGATCAAGGCCGCCCCCGCGTACTCGAACGGCACCCTGTTCGTCGGCGACTACGGCGGGGCGATGACCGCGATCCGGGCCAAGAACGGCGCGATCCGGTGGCAGACCCAGGCGCTCGGCCCGGGGCTCGGCCAGCCCGGGGCCTTCTACTCGACCCCGGCGGTCGCCTACGGGCGGGTGTACGTCGGCAACAACGACAGCCGGGTCTACAGCTTCAACGCCGAGAACGGCGATCTCGCCTGGACCCACTCGACCGGGAACTGGGTGTACTCGGGACCGACGGTGGCGAAGGTGCCCGGCACCCCGCCGACGGTCTACATCGGCTCCTTCGACGGCAACGTCTACGCGCTCGACGCCAAGAGCGGATCGGTCCGGTGGACCCACTCGATGGGCGGCCGGGTGATCGGCTCGCTCAGCGTGATCGGGCGCACCGTGTACGCCGCGACCTTCGACGGCACCAACACCTACGGGATGAGCGCCAAGAACGGGCGTCGCACCTTCTCCTTCCACACTGGCGCCTACATGCCGGCGATCTCCGACGGCAAGCTCCTCTACCTGGTCGGCTACTCCAGCATCCACGCGCTGAAGCCGGTGACCTGGAAGCAGGTCCGCGCCGCCCGCAAGAAGAAGGCGAAGGCCAAGGCCGTGCGCGCCCGGAGCAAGGCGAAGCGCAAGGCCAAGCAGGTCAAGGCGAAGGCCAAGCGGGCGAAGGCGAGGGCCAAGGCCAAGGCGAAGGCCCGCCGGGGCAAGCGGTCCGGATCCGGGAACGCCGGTAAGCAGTAGCGGTGGCTTCCGGCCTCGAAGACCGACTCGCCCGCCGCCGAGAGCTGCTCCGGCGCCAGCAGGTCCGCCGACGCCGCGCGGTGATCCTCTCCGTGCTCGGGGTGATCCTGATCGCCGGCGCCGCGCTGGCCCTGACCCGCGGCGGGGACGACCCCGCGCCGGCCGACGCCGGGGTTGCCGCGAAGTCCGGGTCGAAGCCGGGCAACTCCGGCCGGGAGGACGCCGCCTCGGGCGAGCCCACGACCGGCGGGGCGCAGCCCGACGACAGCTGGAAGCCCAGCCGGGCGCCGGTCCCGATCCTGATGTACCACGTGATCGGCGAACCGGCCGGCGAGGTCGCCTACCCGGACCTCTACCTGTCGACCGGCGACTTCGAGGCCCAGGTGGGCTGGCTCGCGGACAACGGGTACACCGCGGTCACCCTGGTCCAGGTGCAGGAAGCCTGGTACGACGGCGGCACCCTCCCCGAGAAGCCGGTCGTCCTGTCCTTCGACGACGGCTACCTCGGCCAGTACCTGGACGCGATGCCGATCCTCCGCCGCCAGGGCTGGGCCGGTCAGCTCAACCTCAAGTCCGAGGGCTCCGACCTCTCGACCAAGCAGGTGAAGAAGATGATCCGGGCCGGCTGGGAGATCGCCTCGCACACGATCACCCACCCCGACCTGCGCAACATCTCGCCGGATCAGCTCCGCGAGGAGCTGGAAGGATCGAAGCGGCAGCTGGAGCGGGACCTCGGGGTCGAGGTGCCGAACTTCTGCTACCCGGCCGGGATGTACGACGACGAGGTCGTCGCCGCGGTCGAGGCCGCCGGCTACCGCGGCGCGACGACCGTCAATCCCGGCCTCGGACGGCGGGACATGCCCTTCGAGCTCAACCGGATCCGGATCGACCGGGGAGACGATGCCGAGGCCCTTGCCGGAAAGCTCGCCGCGGCGGGCGGCTGATCCCATCTCGTCGCGTCGGCCGCCGACGCGGCCGGCAGCTGCTTGGGTGGTTTCATGAAGCTCGGGGATCCGGTCCGATCCAGCCGCGATCGGTCGCAGTCGGCGGCCGCGCGGAAGCTCGCGGCCGCGACCGCCCTGGCCGCGGTGCTGGCCTTCGTGATCACCACCTCCCTCGACCTGGCCGAGACCTTCTTCAACGGTCCCTGGCTGACCGCGATCTCCTGCGTGATCCCGGCGATGGCGACGCTGGCCTGCGTCGGGAAGGCGCTCCGCTCCCGGCGGGATCGTCTTTCCTGGGCCTTGATCGCGGCCGGGTTCGGCTTCTGGTCGCTCGGTGCGATCGCCCGGTTCACCATGTTCGACGATCCCGGGAACCGGCCGGTGCCGTCCTGGGTCGACCCGCTCTTCCTCGCCATGTACCCGCTGGTCTTCGCCGGCATGGTCACCCTGATCCGGAACCGCCTGCGCAACTACCGGCACGTCCCCTGGTACGACGGCATCGCCGGAGCCCTCGCACTCGCCGCCGTCAGCTTCGCCTTCCTCTACGGGGAGGTCGACAACCTGACCGGGTCCGACCGGCTGGGCTCGTTGGTGCTGCTCGCCTACCCGGTGGGCGACTTCGCGCTGCTGGTCGCGGTCTCGTTCGCGCTCCGGTTCAACGGGCGCCGGCTCGACGGGCCCTGGCCGCTGGTCGGCGCGGGCCTGCTGCTGTTCATCTCGGCCGACATCGCCTTCGCCCTGACCGCGCCCGAGGACAGCTACCTCGGGATCGCGCTCTACGGCGTCTGGTACCTCGGCTTGATCCTGGTGGCGATGGGCGCCTGGCGCCAGGACACCGACATCCGCGAGCTCAAGCTGAAGAGCGGACAGGTGATCGTGCCCATGGTCTTCCTCATGAGCGCGCTCGTGGTGTTGATCGCCGGCCAGGGCCGCGACCTCGAGCCGGTCGCGATCGCGTGCGCGGTCGGCGTCGTCATCGTGGTGGCGCTGCGGCTGCTGGTCAGTGCCCGGGAGGCTTCGCGCACGCTCGACACGGCGCCCGGCCAGGTGGTCGACGACCTGACCGGCCTCGCGTCGGAGCAGCAGGTGGACCGTTGGCTCTCGGCGATCCCGCCGCAGCGGGATGACGGGTCGGCGGCGCCGAACGCCAGGCTGGCGGTGATGACGATCGGGATCGACCGCTTCCAGACGGTCAACCTGGCCCTCGGGCTGCGGGCGGGCGGCGACATCCTCAGCGCGGTCGGCACCCGGCTGAACCGCTCGGTCGGGCATCTCGGACGGCTCGGACGGGTCGGGACCGAGGCCTTCATCCTGATCCTGGAGCGGCCGCCCGAGGACGACGTGATCGACGCGGTGACCACCGAGATCCGCACCGCGCTGGAGCCTCCGCTCTGGATCGAGGGGCTGCGGGTCTATCTGCGACCGATCGTCGGCATCGCCCTGTTCCCCGAGCACGCCTCGGCCGGTGGCGACCTGCTGCGCCTGGCGACCGCCGCCACCCAGCACGTCAAGGACCGCGACCAGGAGGTCGCCGTCTACTCCGGCGAGAGCGACACGACCCGTGAGACCCTCGAGCTGCTGGCGGACCTCAAGGCCGGGATCGACCGGGGCGAGCTCGAGCTCCACTACCAGCCAAAGGTCCATCCGGCCGACCGCTCGGTGGACACGGTCGAGGCCCTGGTCCGGTGGCGTCACCCACGGCGCGGCCTGCTCGGGCCGTACCAGTTCCTCGACCTGGCCGAGCGCAACGGACTGATGCACCAGCTGACCGAGCGGATCGTCTCCCTGGCGATCGACCAGATGGCGCGCTGGCGCGACGAGGGGGTCGACCTCTCGGTCGCGGTCAACCTGGCCATGCCGAACCTGCTCGACACCGCCCTCCCGGAACGGATCGCCGACCGGCTCGACGAACGGGGCCTGGACCGCGGCCGCCTCACCCTCGAGGTCACCGAGAACGTGCTCATGTCCGACCCGGACCGGGTCCTGGGCAACCTCAACGCCCTGAAGGCCGCCGGGATGAAGCTCTCACTGGACGACTTCGGGGCCGGGACCACCTCGCTCGCCTATCTGCGCGACCTGCCGCTCGACGAGGTGAAGATGGACCGTTCGATGGTCGCGCCGCTCGGCGGCAGCGGCGACGACGCGGTGATCGTCTCCGCGTCGATCTCGATCGCCCGGGACCTGGGCCTGCATGTGGTGGCCGAGGGAGCCGAGGACGCCGAGACCGTCGACGAGCTGGTCCGGCTGGGCTGCGACGAGATCCAGGGGTACCACTTCGCCAAGCCGATGCCGCCCGTCGAGCTGACCCGGTGGCTGGCGGCCTTCCCCACCGCCGGGTGAAGGCCCCACCGTCCGGCGCGGGTCAGATCCGGACGGGGATGCCGTGCATCACCATGTGCTGCTTGGCCTCTTCGACCGTGTGCTGGCCGTAGTGGAAGATCGAGGCGCAGAGGACGGCGTCGGCCTCCCCCTCCTCGATCGCCTCGACCAGGTGGGTGAGCGCGCCCGCGCCGCCGGAAGCGATCACCGGCACGTCGGTCGCCCGGGCGACCTCACGGGTCAGCTCCAGCTCGTAGCCGATGTTGGTCCCGTCCCGGTCCATGCTGGTCAGCAGCACCTCGCCCGCCCCGAGCCGGGTGGCCTCGACCGCCCACTCGATCGCGTCACGCCCGGTGGCGACCCGTCCTCCGTTCAGGTAGACGCCGTAATGGCCGTCCTCTTCCTTCTTCGCGTCGATCGCGACCACCACGCATTGCGAGCCGAAGACCTCGGCCAGCTCGGTCAGCAGCTCCGGCCGCTTCAGCGCGGCGCTGTTCACGGCGACCTTGTCGGCCCCCGCCCCGAGCACGGCCCGGGCGTCCTCGACCGAGCGGATGCCGCCGCCGATCGTGAACGGGATGAACACGTTCTCCGCGGTGCGGCGGGCCAGGTCGACGATCGTGTCGCGCCCCTCGTGGGAGGCGGTGATGTCGAGGAAGACCAGCTCGTCCGCCCCCTCGGCGTCGTACCGCTCGGCCAGCTCGACCGGATCGCCGGCGTCGCGGATGTCGACGAAGTTGGTGCCCTTGACGACGCGGCCGTTGTCCACGTCGAGGCAGGGGATGATCCGCTTCAGGTCACTCATGGTCATGTCCTTTCAGGGCGGCGATGCCCTCCGGCACCGTGAACTTGCCCTCGTAGAGGGCGCGGCCGACGATCACCCCTTCGACGTTGGGCGGCGCGGCGGCCGCGAGCCCGGTCAGGTGGGAGAGCTCCCCGACCCCGCCGGAGGCGATCACCGAGGCGTTGGTGGCCGCTGCCACCCGGGCCAGCTCGGGCAGGTTGGGGCCCTCCATCGTGCCGTCGACCTCGATCGGGGTGAAGAGGAAGCGGACCGCGCCGCGGCGGGTGAGCTCGGCGGCCGCGTCGGCCACGTCCACCCCGCTCGACTCGGTCCATCCGGCCAGCGAGACCTCGCCGCCGCGGGCGTCGATCGAGACCACGACCCGTTCCGCCCCCTGGGTGGAGATCAGGACCTCGAGGAAGTCCGGGTCCCGCAGCGCCGCGGTGCCGACCACGACCCGGGCCGCCCCGGCGTCGAGGACCGCCTCGGCCGAGGCGAGGTCGCGGATCCCGCCCCCGACCTCGATCGGGCACTCGACCGCGGTCGCGATCCGGCCGATCGTCTCCAGGTTGACCGGCCGGCCGGCCTTCGCCCCGTCGAGGTCGACCACGTGGATCCACTCCGCCCCGCCGGCCGCCCACTCGCGGGCGGCATCGGCCGGATCGTCGAAGTACCGGGTCTCCTGGTCGTACTCGCCCTGGAGCAAGCGAACCGCCCTGCCGCCGAGGATGTCGATCGCCGGGTAGAGGATCACGCGCATATCTCCTTGAAGTTCTGCAGCAGGCGCAGGCCTGCGGTACTCGATTTCTCGGGGTGGAACTGGACCCCCCAGACCTTGCCGCGCCCGGCGACGCAGGCGAACCGCCCGCCGTACTCGGCGGTGCCGATCAGCTCGTCGCCGGTCGGCGAGACCACGAAGGAATGGACGAAGTAGAAGGGCTCTCCGGGCCGCAGCCCGTCGGTCAGCGCGGTCGGCCGCTCCCAGGTGACCTGGGCCCAGCCGATGTGCGGGACCTTGCGGCCGCCGGCCGGCACCTCGACCACCGGGCCTTCCAGCAGCCCGAGGCCGTCGGCCCCGCCGAGCTCGACCGAGCTCTCGAACAGCAGCTGCAGGCCGAGGCAGATTCCCAGCACCGGCTTGTCCTCGGCCACCGCCCGGTCCAGCATGCGGTCCAGGCCCAGCTCACGGATCCGCTCCATCGCCTTGGGGAAGGCCCCGACGCCGGGCAGCAACAGGCCGTCCGCGGCGGCGATGACGCTCTCGTCCGCGGTGACCACCGCGCGGGCGCCGACCTTCTCCAAGCCCTTCTCGACCGAGCGGAGATTGCCCATCCCGTAGTCGAGGACGGCGATCTGCGGCCCCGAACCCATAGCGCGGGCGCTCAAGCGTTGAGCGTGCCCTTGGTGCTGGGCACGCCCTTCTCATCGGGGTCGATCGAGATCGCCACCCGGAGGGCCCGGGCGAAGGCCTTGAAGGCCGCCTCGATCATGTGGTGGACGTTGGAGCCGTACTTGATCTCCATGTGGAGCGTGAGCCGTCCGCCGTTCGCCACCGCCCGGAAGAACTCCTCGGCCAGCTCGGTCTCGAAGTTGGCGATCGAGGTGATCGGGATCTCGCCGCGGAACACCGAGAGCGGCCGTCCCGAGATGTCGAGCGAGCACGCCGCCGCGGCCTCGTCCATCGGGACGACGGCCGACCCGTAGCGCCGGATGCCGGCCCGGTCGCCCAGGGCCTGGTCGAGCGCCTGCCCGATCACGATGCCGACGTCCTCGACCGTGTGGTGGGAGCCGGTCTCGAGGTCCCCGTTCGCCTCGACCTTCAAGCCGATGTTGGCGTGACGGGCGAGCAGGTCCAGCATGTGATCGAAGAACCCGACCCCGGTCGCGGCCGAGGACTCCGTGCCGTCGAGGTCGAGTGAGACGGAGATCTGGGTCTCTTTGGTCGATCGTTCGATTGTCGCCTGTCTGCTCATTCCGTTTCCTGATCGGGGTTCGCCTCAGCCGGGATCCGCTCCATGGCCGAAAGGCCGTGCACGGGCAGTCCTTCCGCCCGGGCCAGCGCGGCCAGCGGCGGCGCCAGTCGCCCGACCGCGGCCGGGGTCAAGCTTACCCGGGAGACCGGGCGGCGAAAGGTGGCCGGGGAGAGCGGGCCGAAGAACCGTCCGGTGCCGTCGGTCGGGAGGACGTGGTTGGAGCCGGCGACGTAGTCGCCGAAGGCGGTGCCGGCCTCGGGGCCGACGAAGACGCAGCCGGCGGTGCCGACCCGGTCGGCGAGCGCGGCGGAGCCGGGATCCATCAGCTGGAGATGCTCGGGGGCCAGCTCCCCGGCGAGGGCCACGGCGGCCTCCGGGCCGGGGGCCTCGACCACGGCCAGGCGGCAGTCGTTGACCGAGGGCTGCTCGGCCTCGACCCGTTCGATCGCGGCCAGCAGCGGCTCGGTCACGCCGGGCTCGGTGGCGATCGCCACCAGCGGGCTCTCGCTGCCGTGCTCGGCCTGCGCGCAGAGGTCGAGAGCGGCCCATTCCGGATCGACCCCGGAGTCGAGCACCACCGTCAGGTCCGAAGGGCCGGCCAGGGAGTCGATCCCCACCTCCCCGAAGACGATCCGCTTCGCGGCCTGGACCCAGGCGTTGCCGGGGCCGGCGATCACGTCGACGGGGGCGATGGTGCCGGTGCCGCGGGCCAGCGCGAAGACGGCCTGGGCGCCGCCGATCGCGTAGATCTCGTCGACGCCGCAGAGCGCGGCGGCGGCCAACGTGGTCCGGTTGACCCGGCCGTCCGGGCCCGGCGGGGAGACCAGCACGACCCGCCCGACCCCGGCGGTCCGGGCGGTGACGCAGCCCATGACGACGGTCGACGGGTACGAGGCGCGGCCGCCCGGCGCGTAGACGGCGGCGGCGGAGACGGGCACCTCGCCGACCGTGACGGTCTGCCCCTGAGGCAGCGCGACCGGCTCGAGATCCTCGTGGAGCTGCGCCCGGGCGACCGCCCCGACGTTCTCGATCGCCAGCCTGAGCGCGGCGATCACCTCCGGGTCGCTGTCGGCCACGGCCGCTTCCGCGGCTTCCCGCGACACGGCCAGCTCGACCGCGTCGGGCTCCAGCTCGGTCGCGTCGAACCGGGCGGTCATCGCCCGCAGGGCGTCGTCCCCCCCGGTCGCGAGCTCCCGCTCGATCCCGGACACGTCGATGCCCTCGGCCTCACGGCCGAACCATTCCCGGATCGCTCCGGCGACTGCCGGGGCCGCCGTCCACTCGAGACGGCGGATCCTCATGTCTCTGACTCCGCCGCGGCCTGGCGCAGCCGGGAGGCCAGCTGGTCGACTTCCCGCGCCCGGATCTTGTAGGAGACCCGGTTGGCGACCAGCCGCGCGGTGCAGGTCACGATCTCCTCGCGGACCTCGAGGTTGTTCTCCTCCAGGGTGCGCCCGGTGGCGACCAGGTCGACGATGCCGTCGGCCAGCCCGACCAAGGGCGCGAGCTCGATCGAGCCCTTGACCTCGACCATCTCGACCTGGCGGCCCCGCTCCTCGAAGTACCGGCCGGCGATCCGCGGGTACTTGGTCGCGATCCGCATCATGCCGAGGCGGCGCTGATGCTCGGACGGGCCCGAGTCGCCCTTCTGGGTGGCGAGCACCATCCGGCATCGGCCGATGCCGAGGTCGACCAGCTCGTAGACGGGCCGGTCTCCCTGCTCGATCAGGACGTCCTTGCCGGTGATCCCGATGTCCGCCGCCCCGGCCTCGACGTAGGTCGGCACGTCGTAGGGGCGCATGGTCACCAGGATCAGCTCGCCGCCGTCGAAGACCAGCGACCGGGAGTCGCCGCGGACCCCGGAGGTGTCGATCCCGATGCGGTCCAGCAGCTCGAGCGTCTCGCCCAGCAGCGCCCCGCGGGGGACGGCCAGCTTGAGCGGGCCGCCCGGGTCGCGCAAAGACTCAAACACCGGACACCCCCTGCTGGATCTGGGCCTTGTGGATCCGCTCGATGTACAAGGTGAAGCCGGCGGCGGGCAGGTTCACGCCGAACTTGCCCATCAGGTCGTCGTACCGGCCGCCGCCGCCGACGATGTCGCCCACGGTCGGGTCGTAGACCTCGATGGTCGAGCCGCTGTAGTAGCCGATGTCCCGCAGCATCCCGATGTCGATCAGGACCTCGTGGCCGATCGAGCGCCCTCGGAGGGCGGCGCTGGTCGAGCGCAGGCGGCCCAGGGCGGAGCCGAAGCGGTCCCCGCCGATCGTCGCGGCACGGTCGAACACCCCTTCGTCGCCGCGCATGCCGATCACCTCGAGCAGCGCGTTGACGTGGGCGTCCTCCAGCTCGGGGGCGTCCCGCAGCACGGCCTCGACGCCGACCAGGTCGTGTCCGACCAGCAGGTCGGAGGAACGCTCCGTCGTCTCGGCCGAGGCGCCGCAGTCGGCCAGGAGGCCGGGCCAGAGGCCGGCGTGCCCGAGGCCGATCACGGCTTCGTCGAGCCCGACCGCGGCGAGCGCCCGGGAGAGCACTTCGATCACCTCGGCCGTCGCCTCCGCGCCGGACACGCCGATCAGCTCGATCCCGGCCTGACCGAACTCCCGCAGCTCGCCGCGCTGCGGGGTGATCGCCCGGTAGGCGTTGGCCAGGTAGCAGAGCCGGTGCGGCGGTTCGACCTCCCCGAGCCGCGCCGCGACCAGGCGGGCGATCGGGATCGTCATGTCGGTCCGCAGGGCCAGCAGCTCGCTGCGGTCGTCGAAGAAACGATAGGCGTCGCCGGCCGAGCGGCGGTCGCCCAGCTCCAGCGCGTCGGCGTACTCGAGGGTCGGGGTCCTGACCTCCCGGTACGAGAACTCGCCGAACACGTCGAGCAGCGCCGACTGGATCCGGCGCAGCTCGAGCATCTCGTCCGGGAGGACGTCCCGGGTGCCTGGGGGTATCGGGTGGAGCAAAGGCCCTAGTCCCCGACGCGTTCGATGTGCGCCCCGAGCGACCGGAGCCGGCTGTCGATCTCCTCGTAGCCGCGGTCGATCTGGCGGATGTTGCCGATCTCGGAGGTGCCCTCCGCCGCCAGCGCGGCGATCAGCATCGCCATGCCGGCCCGGATGTCGGGGCTGTCGACCCGCTCGCCGTGGAGCGGCGCCGGCCCGGACACGATCGCCCGGTGCGGGTCGCAGAGCGTGATCCGGGCACCCATCGCGACCAGCTTGTCGACGAAGAAGAGACGGTTCTCGAACATCTTCTCGAAGATCAGGATCTCGCCCTCGGCCTGGGTGG
>JBEBTS010000018.1:0-19646 GCA_040393665.1 Conexibacter woesei | reverse complement strand
GTGGGCCTTGACCTGGGCCAGCAGCTCGGGGTAGATCGCGGGCCAGATCGAACGGATCGGCGGGTCGGCGAGATCGCCGGAGGCGCCGTCCCCGCCCCCGTCGGGCAGGGCCCCGGGGCTGGCCATGTCCTCCACCGGGACCACGATCTCCAGGTCGAGGTCCTTGCGCTGCCCGGCGTCGACCACCTCGCACTCCCGTCCCGGGCCGGAGAGGAACCCGGCGATCCGCTCCAACGGGCGCTGGGTGGCGGAGAGGCCGATCCGCTGGATGCGGCGCGACGACCGGCCGTCACCCTCCGCGTCGACGTCCGCTTCGGCTGCAAGGTGCTCGAGCCGCTCCAGGGTGAGCGCGAGATGGGCGCCGCGCTTGGTCGCGGCGACCGCGTGGATCTCGTCGACGATCACCGTCTCCACCGTGCGCAGGATCTCCCTCGCCCCGGAGGAGATCATCAGGTAGAGCGACTCCGGCGTGGTGATCAGGATGTCCGGCGGCTCCCGGCGCATCCGGGCCCGGTCGCTCTGGGAGGTGTCCCCGGTCCGCAGCCCGACCGTGATGCCGGAGCCGATCCCGCGCAACGGCGCCCGCAGGTTGCGCTCGATGTCGTAGGAGAGCGCCTTCAGGGGCGAGACGTAGACCAGCCGCACCCCGGCGGGAGGCTCCGCCCCGGGGTCGCCGTCCCGGTCCTCTGACCCGGCGGGGGCGCGGGAGAGCCGGTCGATCCCCCAGAGGAAGCTGGCCAGGGTCTTGCCCGACCCGGTCGGGGCGCAGATCAGCGTGTCGGCCCCGCTCGAGATCGCCCGCCAGCCCGCCGCCTGGGCCGGGGTCGGCCCCTCGAAGGATGCCTCGAACCACCGCCGGACCTCCGGGCTGAACGGTTCGAGTGGATCGAGGGTCGCGTTCTTCGCCATCTGCAACCCCTTGATGCTACGCCCCGCCTCCCGCGGGTCGGCTCAGAACGGCAGGTCGGCGGCCACTTCCTCCAGCAGAGGGGCCTCCGCGTCCCGGGGCGAGAGCAGCGGATCGGCGACCGGCCACTCGACCCCGACCGCGGGATCGTCCCACCGGATCCCCGCCTCCGTGGCCGGGTCGTAGAGGCTGGAGACCAGGTAGGCGACGTCGGCCACGTCCGAGAGCACGCAGAAGCCGTGGGCGAAGCCGACCGGCACGTAGAGCTGCCGGTGGCTCTCGTCGTCGAGCCGGAAGCCCCGCCACTGCCCGAAGGTCGGCGACTCGCGCCGGAGGTCGACCGCGACGTCGAAGATCTCCCCGCGGGCGCATCGGATCAGCTTCGCCTGTCCGGGGTCGGTCTGGAAGTGAAGGCCGCGCAGCGTCCCGCGACGGGAGCGGGAGTGGTTGTGCTGGACGAAGCCCGCCTCCACCCCGAGCTCCCGCCAACGGTCGGCGCTGAAGGTCTCGACGAAGAAGCCGCGCTCGTCCCCGTGGACCTCCGGCTCAACCAGGACCAGGCCGTCGAGCCCCGTTTCCGTGGCCTCGGCCATGCCTACTCGCCGTCGTGCCCGTCGTCCCGCAGGCCCGAGCCGTACTGGCGTCGGTAGTACTCGCGGTACTCGCCGGAGCGCAGCGGCCCCCACCACTCAGCGTTGTCCCGGTACCAGGAGACGGTCCGCTCGATGCCCTGCTCGAACGAGACCTCGGCCTTCCAGCCGAGGCCCTCGGTCCGCTCCGACGCAAGCGAGTACCGGACGTCGTGCCCCAGCCGGTCGTCGACGTAGGTGATCAGCGACTCGTCCCGGCCCGTCATCTCGAGGATGACCTTGACGACGTCGATGTTCGGCAGCTCGTCCGGCCCGCCGACGTTGTAGACCTGACCGGCCTCGCCGTGCTCGAAGACCGTCCCGATCGCGGCGCAGAAGTCGGTGACGTAGAGCCAGTTCCGGACCTGCATGCCGTTCCCGTAGACGGGGATCGGGTCGCCGTGGATCGCGTTGAGCACGGTCAGCGGGATCAGCTTCTCGGGATGCTGCTGCGGGCCGTAGTTGTTCGAGGCGCGCACGATCAGGCAGTCGGCGCCCCAGGTCCGGTGGAAGGCGCCGACGATCAGGTCGCCGCCGGCCTTGGAGGCGGAGTAGGGGGACGAGGGCTCGATCGGCGACAGCTCGGTGAAGGAACCCTCGTCGATCGAGCCGTAGACCTCGTCGGTCGAGATCTGGAGGTGCCGGATCCCGGCGTCGCGCGCCGCCTCCAGCAGGACGAAGGTGCCGAAGACGTCCGTGGTGATGAACTCTCCCGGCGACTCGATCGAACGGTCGACGTGCGACTCGGCGGCGAAGTTGATCACCCCGTCGCATCCCTTGATCGCCTCCCGGACCACGTCGCGGTCGCCGATGTCCCCGACCACGAGCCGGCACCGGTCCTCCGGCAGCCCGGCGAGGTTCTCGGGCCGGCCGGCGTAGGTCAGCTTGTCGAGGACGACGATCTCGTCCTCGGGCCTGGCGGCCAGCCGATGGCGGACGAAGTTGGAGCCGATGAAACCGGCGCCGCCGGTCACGAGGAGCTTCACGAGTTACCTGCCTTTGTCTGTTCGCGCTGGGCCAGATATCCGGCCAGGCCCTCCTGCCACGAGGGAAGTTCGATCACGTGCCGGCTCTCGCTCGCCAAGGCCGACCAGGCCGGGCGCGGCGCCTTGCGGCCGAGCATGTCGGTGGTCGCGGAGAGCGTCGCCACGTCCAGCTTGGACCGGGAGAAGATCTCGCGCGCGAAGTCGTACCAGGAGCAGCGGCCGGCGGCGGACATGTGGTGGACCCCGTAGGCGTCCGAGTCGAGCAGGCGGACCAGCCCGTGCGCGAGGTGCCAGGTCCAGGTGGGGGACCCGACCTGGTCACGGACCACCAGCACCTGCCCGTGGTCGGCGCCGAGCCGCAGCATCGTGTCGACGAAGTTGGGGCCGTTCAGACCGAAGAGCCAGGAGGAGCGGACCACCCAGGAGCGCCGGTTGGCGGCGACGGTCGCCTGCTCCCCGGCGGCCTTGGTCCGCCCGTAGACGTTGATCGGGGCGACCTTGTCGCTCTCGACGTAGTCCCGGCCCTTGTCGCCGTCGAAGACGTAGTCGGTGGACACGTAGAGGACCTTGGCCTCGACCTCGGCGGCCGCCGCGGCCGCGTTGGCCGCCCCGCCGCCGTTGACCGCCATCGCGCCGTCGGGATCGTCCTCCGCCCCGTCGACGTCGGTCCAGGCGGCGCAGTTGATCACGGCGTCGGGCGCCTCGCGATCGAACCGGCGCCGCAGCGCCTCGAAGTCGGTGACGTCCAGCTCGGTGCGCCCGAATCCCTTGACCTCGTGTCCGGCTCCGTCGGCGGCCAGCAGCAGGTCGCTGCCGAGCATCCCCCGGGCCCCGAGCACCAGGACCTTCATCAGACGATCTCGATCCGGGACCGGTCCCCGACCAGCAGCTTCAAGGTCTTCGGCAGGCCGTCGGTGCGGACCACCGAGGAGTCGCGCCCGAGCAGGCTGGCCTCGAGGCGGGTCCCGAGATCCTCGACCCGGGCGCCGCTGAGCAGGATCGAGTGCTCGACCTCCGACCGTCGCACCACGACGCCCTCGCCGATCGAGGTGTAGGGGCCGACGTAGGAGTCCTCGACCACCGCCCCGGCCCCGATCACCGCCGGGCCGCGGACGATGGACCCGCGCAGCAAGGCGCCGGGCTCCACGACCACCCTTCCCTCGACCTTGGAGTCGTCGATCTCCCCGTCGAGGGCGGTCTCGACCTCCTCCAGCACGAGCCGGTTGGCGGCGAGCATGTCCTCCAGCTGGCCGGTGTCCTTCCACCACCCGTCGACCACCTGAGAGCTGACCGGTCGGCCACGGTCGATCAGGACCTGGATCGCCTCGGTGATCTCGAGCTCGCCCCGCCAGGACGGCTCCAGGGTGCGGGCGGCTTCCATGATCTCAGGCGAGAACAGGTAGACCCCGACCAGAGCGAGGTTGGACGGCGGGTCCTTCGGCTTCTCGACCAGCCGGATCACCCGGCTGCCGTCGAGCTCGGCCACCCCGTAGGAGGTCGGGTCCTCGACCGGGGTCAGCAGGATGCTCGCCGCGGTCCGGTCCGGCTCGAAGCCCTCCAGCAGGCCACCGATCCCGTCGCGCAAGAGGTTGTCCCCCAGGTACATGACGAAGGGCGATCCGGCGAGGAACTCCTCGGCGGTGAGCATGGCGTGGGCCAGGCCGGCCGGCCGGTCCTGCTCGATGAAGGTGACGGCGGCCCCGAATCCGCTCCCGTCGCCGACGGCCTCGCGGATCTCGCCGCCGGTGTCCGGGCTGATGATGATCCCGATCTCGGTGACCCCGGCCTCGACCAACGCCTCGATCCCGTAGAAGAGCACGGGCTTGTTGGCCACCGGGACCAGCTGCTTGGCGGAAGTATGGGTGATGGGCCGGAGCCTCGTGCCGGCCCCACCCGAGAGGATGAGACCCTTGAGCCGTGTCATGTGGTTGAGGGTATAGGCCCACGTCCCGGGCCGGACTGTCGTTCGATCACTTGCGGGAGGGGCGCTCAGTACGTGCCGGCGAGCTTGCGGTGATCCCAGGTCGCGGTCCGCACCGGGCGGAACCGGATCACGACCCGCTTGGGCACCTGGGGCGCGAAGGACTCCGCGGCGGCGGCCGGTTCGAGCCCGATCCGGGAGGCGTATCTGACCCCGAGCTCGCGGGCGAACTCCCCGACCGTCTCCGGGTCCCGGTGGATCTCGGCCTCGGCCTCGACCATGATCCCGCGAAGCTCGGCGTAGCTCTCGCCGGCCTCGATCAGGGCGGTGGCGCGCGGGTCGCGCTCCAGGTTCATCACCTTCTGCGACTTGCCGTAGGTCCACGCCCAGATCTCCCCGTCCCGCTCCAGGAACCAGAGCGGCATCGAGTGCGGCCAGCCGCGAGGACCGTTCGAGGAGACGGTGACGATCTCGCTCTCCGCCATCAGCTCGATGACCTCGTCCTGCTCAAGCTTTATCTGGTCGCGTCGGGACATGTCCCCAATCTATGACGAAGCGGCCTCGGGCGCGCTCAGTGGGCGCCGCGCGTCCGCGCCACGGCGACCGAGGTCTGCAGCAGCAGCCGCAGGTCTTCGGACATCGACCAGCCGACCACGTACGAGTAGTCGAGCTTGATCATCTCGGAGAAGGGGATGGCGCTGCGGCCGTAGGCCTGCCAAGGACCGGCGATGCCGGGCTTGACCTGCGTCCGGGCCCGGAACAGGTCGGTCGCCTGCAGGGCCTCGTCGAAGACCAGCGGCCGCGGCCCGACCATGCTCATGTCGCCGACGAAGACGTTCCAGAGCTGGGGCAGCTCGTCGATCGACCACTTGCGCAGCACCCGCCCGAAACGGGTGATCCGGGGATCGTCCTCGAGCTTGAACAGCACGTCGTCGTTGCCGGAGTCGGCGGTCGACTCGCGCAGCGCCGAGCGCATCTCGTGGGCGCCGTCGACCATGGTGCGCAGCTTCAGCAGCTCGAACTCCTCGCCGTCGAGGCCGCAACGGACCTGGCGGAAGAAGACCGGCCCGGGAGAGTCCCGCTTGATCCGGATCGCCGCCCAGGCCAAAACCGGGGCCGCGAGGATCAGGCCGATGCTCGAGGCCAGGATGTCGAAGGCACGCTTCATGTGGAGGTCGAGCGGGCGCATCCGGGTCGAGCGCACGCTGAGGACGGGCAGCCCTTCGAGGTCGTGGAGCGCCGCGTTGGAGTAGAGCGTCTCCGGTCCGCCGGTGACGATGTCGATCATCAGCCCGCGCTCGATCAGCTCGTGAGCCAGGCGGGTGCGCTCCGAGAGGCCCTCGCCGCCGCCGACGATCATCACGCGGCCGACGCCCGAGACCTCGAGCGCCTCCGCCATCTCGCCGATCTCGACCGGGAAGCCGTTGCCGAAGTCGATCTCGGCGCTGACGTCCAGCCCCCACTCGGGGTGGCGCTCGATGCGCTGCCGCAGGGCGCGGACCTCGAGCCACTCCCCGATCAGGGCGACCGGCTGACGGCCCCTGCCGCGGCGGCGCGAGATGGCGCGGACCACGACCCGGGAGATCAGCATCGCCGGCATCGCCAGGGTCCAGAGCAGGATCGGCCCGGCCATGGCCGTGGGCCCGACCGAGAGCGCGGTGCGCGCGACCAAGAGCAACCAGCTCCAGGCCGTCACCGCGATCGCGACCTTGCCGATGTCGTCGACCAGGCTGTGGTTGATCTTCAGGTCGGCCAGGTTGTAGAGGCCGGCGACGTAGGCGATGACGAACCACACCGGGAGCATCACCCCGACGGTGACCGCCAGGTGCGAGATGTCCAGATGACGTCCGCCCGCGCTGAGCAGGCCGACCGCCACCACCATCGAGAGCACGATCGAGATCACGTCGGCGAACGCGAGCAGGCGGCTGTAGTCCACCTCGGATCGCGCCGCGCGCGTCTCGAACTCGAACTCGGCCGGCAGCGGCTCGCTGCCGGCAGGCGAGGACGGGAGCGCCTGCCCCGGATCGAGGACCGGTAGCCCGGCGCTGTTCATGGTCACCCCGACGCCGTTGTGTCGGCTCGGGACGTGTTGTTCAAATTTGGACTGGCTGTCAAGCTGAGACACGATGACTCCTAACTGGATGTCTCAAACACATTCGGCTTCAGGACTGGATCGAAGCCGAGGTCTAATGCGGTTGCGAAACGGTTGTGGATGCGGATGCAATCCCCCATACCCGCCGAAACACGATGTGAAGCGAATAGATGCGGTGCTTTTCACGGAAAAATCGGGCGACATCCGGGGCAGGCCCCGGATGTCGCTCCAGATCAACCGAAAGGACGGACCGGACGGTCCTTCACCGGCTTCAGCGAGAAGGGCACCGAGGACTCCCGGCGGAAGGTCGCGCGGACCATCCCGGCCCGGTTGGACCCCTTGCGGATCCGCACGAATCCCCTGAACAGACCGTTCCCGTTCGCCCTTACCCGGGCTAGCCGCTGCCACTTTCCGCCCTTCTTGCGTTCGATCGCGACCCAACCGCCCTTCGAGGTCGCGGTTCGACCCCAGATCGAGATTCCCTTCTTCTTCTTGGTCTTGTTGCGCGTGAACGCGACGAAGGGGAAACGGAAGGCCTGACGTATCGGCTTGGCCCGATCGGCGTCGATCGTGGCCCCCCGGAAGAACAGACCGGCCTGGGTGGTCTCGCTCCACGGGCGGGTTCCGCGGTCCTGATCGCGGAGGCTGTACCACATGAAGACCCGCACTCCGGCCTGGTAGCTGCGGAACATGGCTTCCGAGGTCCACCGCTTGAGCAGGTTCATCGGCACGCCGCCCGGATCGGGGCCGCGCGAGTCCCAGGCCATCTCGGAGACCCAGAGCGGGGTCTGCCTGGTGTCGCCGCTGATCCGGCCCGCCTTGTCGGCGGCCTTGAGCAGCGCCTTGAGCTTGGGCAGGTCGCCTAGCTGGACGTTGTCCTTGCCGTAGCCCTTGTGGGTCGGGCCGCCCGAGGTGTACGGGTGCATGTCGAAGATGTCGAGCTTGACCTTGCAGTTGGCCGCGGTCGGGCGGGGCTTCGCCCGACCCGCCATGCAGAACAGCTTGCGGGCGAACTCCATCGGGGCCACGGTGGCAGAGTTGCCGTTCGGCGCGAGGCCGGCCGCGAGGATCTTGTTGGTCCGGTTGACCGACTTCACCGCCGTGTAGTACTTGTTGAGCAGGGTCCGGTAGAGCCCGGGCGAGAGCGGCTGGCCACCGGAACCGAACTGCGGCTGGAAGAAGACCGACAGGTTCGGCTCGTTCTGGGGCTGCCAGTACCTGACCCGGGGCAGGCCGAGGGTCTTGCCGTCGTACCGTTTCGCGGCGGCGTAGCCGAAATCGGCCATCTTGTCCGGATCCGGGTCGCAGGGAGGGTTGGTCCCGGCGTACTTGTGGTCGGGCTCGCAACGGTTCGCCCAGACCGGGGCGTAGTAGATCTGGAGCAGCGGGGTGAGGCCCGCCGCGACCGCGTTGGTGACCCAGGTGTCGATCGCGGCCCAGTTGTAGTTGGGGTCGGTCGGGTCCCGGGGATCCCAGGACTCCGGCTCGGTCGCCGGCGCGATCTGGTTCCACCGCACCCAACCGTGCACGAAGCTGCCGCCGGATCCCTTGACGCGCTGGAAGGCGACCGCGTCGCTATCCGTGACGTAGGAGACCCCGGTGGTCAGCTTCGACGCCGTGGCCGTCGACGCGAGAGCACCGAACATCGCTCCTCCGAGGAGGAGGCAAATCGCCAGTAGCCGCCTCAACGCGAACGACTCCGGAGGTGACGTCGGTAGGCGAAGGCGCCCATCGCCAGGGCGACGACCGCGACGAAGATGGCCAGAGGGCCGTTCACGCCGGAGGCGTCAGCCGCGGCCGCGAGCGACTTGCCCGCGCCGGGAGTGTCTGCCACCAGCAGCTTCGAGAGCTCGTCCTTGCCCGAGGCGTCGCGCTGCTTGGTCGGATGGGAGTCCTTGCCGCCCGGCTTCCCGGACTTGCCCGAACCGGCGGGGCTGCCGGTCATCGCCACGACCGGCGCGGTCGCCGCGGCCACCTGGCCGAGCGCGCTGCCGTCGTCGCCGCTCGAATCGAGCTTCTTCGCGACCTCGGGCTTCAGGGGCTTGGTGCCCGACCCGTTGCCGTTGGATCCGTCGTTGCCGGTGTTCCCGATGTTGGGAACCTCCTCGACGTACTGGTCCAGAGCCGAGTTGGCGCCTGCCTGACTCAACGAGAACAACGGGATCATGGCGAGAAGGGAAACTACCGCCAGCAATCTGGTGGCACGAAGTTGCACGGTACTCCTTACTGAGGGGTAAGAGAAAGGACTCGATGACTGAGTTGGGACGGTCGGCTTCATGCTCGACGACCTGTGTGTACCAGCCTGAACCGAGGCTACTATAGAGCGTCGCATGGACAATGAAACCGATCGGGACCGCGGAAGTTCCGCCCCTGCCAAAAAGAATCTCCCCGGTCCGGACACGGTCGCGAGCTGGATCCTCGGCTTCGGCCTGATCGTCTTCCTGGGAGCCAACGGCGGCGGGCACGGAATCGACGTCTTCGGACAGTTCGGCACGTTCGCGTGGTTGATCTTGATCCTGGGAGCCATCCTCGGCCTGTTCCCGGTCGGTCGGCCGGGCAAACAGGCCTGGCTCGGGGTCGGGCTGCTCGTGGCGCTGCTCGCCTGGGCCTGCCTCGGCCTGTCGTGGACCGACAGCACCGACAAGACCCTGGTCGAGATCGCCCGCCTCTCCACCTATGCGGCGATCTTCACCCTGGCCGTCGCCTCCCGGGGCCGGGACCAGCTGCCCCATCAGATCGGCGCGGTCGGCGCCGGGGTCGTCGCGATCGCGGGGGTGGCCCTGCTCTCCCGCTTCCAGCCCGACCTCTTCCCCTCGGCGGCGGAGACCGGCCGGATCCTCACCTCGGAGGCGGCGCGGCTCTCCTTCCCGCTCAACTACTGGAACGGTCTGGGGGCGCTGCTCGCGCTGGGGTTGCCGGCGCTGCTGCAGGTGGCCGGAGCTAGGAACCCGGTGCCGGTGCGGGCCGTCGCCGCGGGGGCCGTGCCGATCATCGTCCTCGCCCTCTACTTCACGTTCTCCCGGGGCGGGCTGCTCGCGGCCGCCATCGCCGTGGCCGCGTACCTCTGCCTGACGACGCATCGCCTGACCAAGGTCATGGTCTCGGCGATCGCTATCGGGGGCGGCGTGGTCCTGGTGCTGATCGCCCACTCGATGCCCGACGTGCGCGAGGGGCTGCTCAACTCCGCCGCCCATCGGCAGGGCGACCGGATGATGTGGTTGACGCCGCTCATCTGCGTGCTGACCGGTCTGGCCGCCTGGGGCGCGATCCACCTGACCGCCGGTCGGAGCCGTCCGGGCTGGATGCGGATCAGCCGGACGCAGGCGCTGATCGGCGCCGGCGCGGCCGCCGCGGTCCTGGTCGTGGCGCTGGTCGCGCTCGGCGCGCCCGGCAAGGTCTCCGACGGCTGGACCAGCTTCAAGTCGAGCGAGACCCCGGAGCAGGGAAGCACCCGGCTCTCCGCCGCCAACGGCAACGGCCGGTACCAGCTCTGGTCCTCGGCCCTGAGGCAGTTCGAGTCGGCGCCGATCACCGGCCGGGGCGCCGGCACCTACGAGTACTGGTGGGCCGAGCGCGGCGACCGGCCCGGCTTCGTCCGGGACGCCCACTCGCTCTACTTCCAGACCCTGGGCGAGTCGGGCGTGGTCGGCTTCCTCCTGATCGCCGGGCTGATCCTCTTCGTGCTGGCGAGCGGAACCGTCCGGTCGCTCTCATCCCGCGACGAACGATCGTCCTGGCTGGCCCCGGCGGTCGCCGGCTGCCTCGCCTTCGCCGTGTCGGCCGCCCTCGACTGGACCTGGCAGATCCCGGCCGTGGTCGCCGCGTTCCTGCTGCTGGCGGCGACCATCCTCAGCCAGTCCGGCGCGGAGATCCAGCGGGCCGGCATCGTCTCGGCGACCGCCGGGCCCCGACCACGAGCCGTTCTCGCCGTGATCTCGGTGGCCGGCATCGCCGCCCTGACCATCCCGGTCTCGACCGCGATCCTGCTCGACCGGAGCAGTGAGTACGCGCGGCAGGGGAACCTGGAGGCGGCGCTCGACTCGGCCCGTTCGGCCCACGGGGTGAGCCCCTCGACCGCGGCGCCGCTGATCCAGGAGGCCGGCCTCCTCGAGGCCATGGGCGAGGTCGATCTGGCCATCGCCAGAGCCCGCCAGGCGACCGAGGCGGAACCGGTGAACTGGCGTAACTGGCTGGTCCTGGCGGGCATCGAGGCCCGGGACGGCCAGACCGAGATCGCGCTGATGGACTTCCGCGAGGCCCGCCGGCTGAATCCGCGGTCGAAGCTGCTCGCACCGTAGCCTGCGTACACCGATGGTGAAGTCAATGAAAGCTCTGGACCCGGCCGCGACCGGCCGGATCGCCCTTCTCGCTGCCCTCGGAGTCCTCCTGATCGGGCTCCCCGTCCCAATCCCGATCCGGGCCCTGATCGAGGTCGGGTTCATGGCCGCGGCCGTGGTCGTGACCGTCCTGGGGTTGGCCCGGCAACCCCATTTCCGGGTCGCGCGGATCGCGTATCTGCTCATGCTCGCCCTGTACGTCGCCCTCCTCCTCCACACGAACCTGCCCAGCGTCAAGGTCGGCATGGAGGGCATCCGGTACGCGATGGTCGCGCTCTCGGGCCTGGTCCTCGGCCTCTCCCTGCCGGACCTCCGGCCCCAGGGCCAGCGGAGCCCGACCGTCCGGCTGATCCCGGGCATCGCCGCGCTCATGCTGGCGGCAGCGGCGGCCTCCCTCGTGGTGCACCTGTTCTTCCCCGGCGCCGAGTCATCCTTCGACCGGGCGGCCGAGACGTCGACGGCGTCGCTGGGCGGCCAGCCCCGGATGCAGGGCCTCCTCTCGGGGCCGTTCCACGTCGCCATGCTGGGCTGCTTCCTCACCCTCGGCGGCGCCTGGCAGCTGCTTCGGCGCCAGCCGCTGGGACTGGTGGTCCTACTGATCGGCGAGACCGTGCTGCTGCTGGCGCGCGTCCGCTCCGGCCTGATCGCGACCGCCCTGGGCCTGATCGCCCTCTTCGCGCTCGCCTGGTTCCAGCGCGAGCGGGACCCGCGCCTGGCCGGCCTGAGCAAGTCCCGGCTCCTGACCGGCTTCGCGATCCTCCCGGTGCTGATGGTCCTGATCGGCGCCGTGTCCGGAAACATCGACCGGTCCGTCAACGACGCCGACGGCAACGGCCAGGAGACCACGAGCAACGGTGGCGGCGCCAACTCCGCGATCACGGAGCTGCAGGGCATCTCCGGCGATCACCGCACCAAGGACCGCGCCAAAGCCATCGAGCTGGCAGCCGAGCTCTCCCTGGACTCGCCGCTCACCGGCTGGGGGCCCGGCGCCTCCGCCAGCGGGCTCCGAACCGACTTCACCGACAACGGCAAGACCCAGGTCAATCCGCACAGCGGCGTCCTGGTCCTGACCGTGGACGCGGGGATCGGCGCCCTGGCCGCGTTCCTGGCGATCATCGGCTCGGTCGGCCTCGGGGTGTGGCGCGAGCTGCGCCGTCTGCGTCAGCCCGCGGCCGCCGGCTTCGCGCTGGCCGCGATCGCGCCGCTCGCGGTCCTCTGGCTGCTCGGCGACGCGTTGGCGGCGTTGCCGATCTCGCTCTGCCTGATGCTGATCATCGGCGTGTACGCGGCCGGGCGAGCCGTCCCGATCGAGGACGGGATGGCGGACCATGGGACGTGAGGACAGCCTGATCGCCCTGCCGATGCACGGCGAGGTCAAGCTGCGGCGGGAGGGGTACCGCACCCGCGACGGCCACGTCCTCGAGTGGATCGAGCGGCTCCGGCCGGAGCTCGACGTGACGGTCCGCAGCCGCCCGGAGCCCTTCCCGCGGGTCTCGCTCGCGCGGCGCCACGGCCGGATCAGCCCGACCTGGGAGTGGCAGTCGCCCCAGCCGCTGGCGCTGCCGTCCCCGCGGGCGCGCCGCCGCTGGTGGGTCGACAGCCTCGCCCACGAACCGTCCGCCCCGGTCGAGAGCGGCGCCGTCCTCGCCTGGAACCCGATCGCCGCGGCCCGACTGGTCGGCGCGACGATCCGCACCGACCGGTTCGTGATCGACCTGCTCGACGACTGGTCGATCCACGTCGCGCTGCAGCCGATCCGCAAGGAGGTCGAAGCCGCCTACCGGCGCGTGTTCGAGCTCGCCGACGCGATCACCGCCAACAGCGAAGGCACGGTCGCGCTGGCCGCCCGCTTCGGCCGCGAGGCGGAGCTGCTGCCGAACGGATGCGACCCGGAGCGGTTCGCCGCCCCCGGCGACCGCCGCGCCGACGGCCCGGTCGTGGTGGGCTACGCGGGCAAGCTCAGCGAGAGGCTCGACGTGGAGCTGATCGCCTCCGTCGCCTCTGACCTGCCCGAGGTCCGATTCGAGATCTGCGGCCCCTACGCGACCGCCTCCGCGGAAGCGGCCCGGGCGATCCGGGCGCTGGACCGGATCGACAACGTCACCCTGGCCGGCGACGTCCCGTACGCGGAGCTGCCGACCCGGATCGCGTCCTGGGACGTCGGGTGGGTGCCCCACCGGGTCGGGCGGGACGAGGTCGGCGGCGACGCGATGAAGACGTACGAGTACCGGGCCGCCGGCCTGCCGGTGGTGAGCACCCCGATCATCGGCGCGGATCGCCTGCCCGGGGTCACCGTCGCGGAAGGAGCGCCCGGCGCCCGGGACGCGCTCGAGCAGATCCTGCGCTCCGCGGCGCCCGCGCGGCCGCCCCGGGTCCCGCTCGAGGCCGATCCGACCTGGACCTGGCGACACAAGACCGAGCGCATCCTGGAGCTGCTCGACCTGTGATCGCGGGCTACGGGCGATGCTCAGTTCACCCCGCCGCGCCCGCGGCGGGCCGTCGACTCGTCCCGGGACCCTGCGAAGGTACGGCCCATGTGGAATGAGCCAGCCGCCCAGTTCGAGGTGTTCCTGTTTCGGCGCAGCCGATTTCGGGACTCGGCGCCCCTGCCCGACGGATTCGAGTTCGAGCCCGCCCCTTCCCGGGAGGCGGAGCGGCGCCTGCTGGAGACCGAGTACCCCCAGTGGCAGATCCCTTACGAGCGTGGGTTCCCCGGAGGCGAGGACGCCGCGATCGTCGGGGTCCGCCACGGCGACGAGCTGGCGGGCCTGATCTACCTGAGCCCGGAGAACGAGCTCGACCTGGGCGGGTACGGCCAGATCCACTACCCGGTCGTCTCGCCCGGATTCCGGGGGCGGGGAATCTACGCGCCGCTCCTGACCTCCCTCCTGCGGACGGCCGAGGAACGCGGGCTCGACGGGCTGATCCTGGTCTCGGACCGGGAGGGCATGGCCGACATCTACGAACGGTGGAACGGCGAGCTGGTCGGGGCCTACCCCCGGGTGGGCCGGATCCGGCGCCGACTCCGGCGCTTCTTCGATCCACTCCGCAAGATCCGGGCGAGGATCCTCGCCGGGGATCCGACCCACGAAGAGACCTCGAAGGACGGGAGCCGCAATGGCGCGTGAGACCAAGAACATCCTGATCAACTCGATCGCCGAGAGGCATCTCCGGCAGGCCGCGCAGCGCTGGGCCAGAGGCAAGATGCTGGACATCGGCTGCGGGGTGAAGCCCTACGAGGGGATGTTCGCGCCGTACGTGGACGAGCACGTCGGCCTCGACCACGCCGACACCCAGCACAGCTCGAACGCGGTCGACATCGAAGCGACCGCGTACGACATCCCGGTCGCGGACGAGACCTTCGACACGGTGCTCTGCTCGATGGTCCTGGAGCACCTGGAGGAGCCCGGCGACGCTCTCCGGGAAGCGCAGAGAGTGCTCAAGCCCGGCGGCTCGGCCATATACATGGCGCCCTTCATCTGGCATCTCCACGAGGAGCCGAGAGACTTCTTCCGTTACTCGAAGTACGGTCTGACGCACCTGTTCGAAAAGGCCGGTTTCGAGGTGAGCGAGCTCATTCCACTATCCGGCTTCTGGGTCACCTTCGGTCAGCTGTTCGTCTATTACATCTACCGCTTCAATCGGGGCTTCATGCGCTTCATCCCGATCATTCCGCTGATCGGTCTGTTCGTCCAGGGAATGGCTGCTGTCCTTGATAGGCTCGACCGGGCCGAAGCATGGACTTGGGCGTATCTGGTCGTAGCGACCCGCCCTGAGCACGAAGGTTAGGCCCAGTAACGAATCCGGTTCGGAACCCGGTTCGCTCGTGGCCTCCACCACCGCCCGTCCGTCGAAAGAGCAGAGAATCATGCGAAAAGAATTCCTCGTGTTCGGAAGGCCGGCCATCGAAGAAGCCGAGATCGCCGAAGTCGTGGACTCGCTGCGCTCCGGCTGGATCGGCACCGGGCCCAAGGTCCAGCGGTTCGAGGAGATGCTCGGGTCGTACGTCGGCGAGAGCGAGGTCCGTTGCGTCTCGTCCTGCACCGCCGCCCTCTTCCTCGCGATGAAGACCCTCGGGATCGGGGAGGGAGACGAGGTGATCGTCCCGGCGATGACCTTCGTCGCATCCGCCAACGCGGTCGAGCACACCGGGGCCCGAGCGGTCCTGGTCGACGTCGACGCCGACACGGGCCTGATCGACCTCGACGCCGCGGAGGCGGCGATCACTCCCCGGACCAGGGCGATCATGCCCGTCCACCTCTGGGGCCTCCCGGTCGAGATGGACCGGCTCAACTCGATCCGGGACCGGCATGGGATCGAGATCATCGAAGACGGCGCCCACGCCCTCGGCGCCGAGTGGCGCGGCCGTCCGGTCGGCTCCTTCGGCAACCTGACCGCGTTCTCGTTCTACGTGAACAAGAACATCACCACGATCGAAGGCGGCGCCCTGGTCGCGCGTGACGAGGAGACGGCGACGCGGATCGAGCAGCTCGCGCTGCACGGGCTCAGCGCCGGCGCCTGGCAGCGTTTCTCCGACGCCGGCTTCAAGCACTACGAGGCGACCGAGCCCGGTTACAAGTACAACATGACCGACGTCCAGGCTGCCCTCGGCATCCATCAGCTGCCCCGCCTGGACGGCTGGATCGACCGGCGGGCCGAGATCTGGGACGCGTACGACCGCGACCTGGCCGACCTGCCGCTCACCCTGCCGTCCCCGGTGCCGGATCACGTGCGGCACGCTCGCCACATCTACCAGGTCCGGGTCCGCCCCGACACCGGCATGACCCGGGACGAGCTGCTCGAGGAGATGCGGCAGCGCAACATCGGCACGGGCGTCCACTATCGGGGCGTCCACCTGCATCCCTACTACCGCGACCGGGACGGGATCGACCCGGCGGCGCTGCCGAACGCGACCGAGATATCGGAGACGACGCTCAGCCTGCCGCTGCACGCCACGCTGACCGAGCAGGACCGGGTCGACGTCGTCGAGACGCTGCACTCGATCCTCGCCCGGCCGCAAAGTGCCTGAGCCCCGCCCGAAAGCCCCGGTCTTCGGGCCGGCGGGCGCCCTGGCCGAGCCGGAGAGCCCGTGGGTGCTGCATACGACGCCGGTCCTCGGGCACATCACCGAGCGCTGGATCGACTCCCAGGTGAACGCGACCGACCGCTTCGACTCGAGGATCCTCGGGGCGGGCGTCGCCGAGGGCGTCACCGAGCTCGGCGAGCGCTGGGTCGTCCCGCGCCGGGGCAGCGCCGCCTGGCTCGCGTACCGGGCCATGTCGGTGACCGACGGGCTGAGCCCGCTGTACCTGGCGGCCCGCATGCGGCAGCACCGGCCGGACGTGATCCACGTCCACTACGCCCCGCCGGCCGCGCAGCTGACCCGCTTCGCCAGGGCGCTGGACCGCCCGCTGGTGGCGAGCTTCTACGGCTACGACGCCAGCCTCAACCGGTACCGGGAGAGCTGGCTGTGGCGGCGTCCGTACATGCGCCTGTTCCGTCGCGCCGCGGCCTTCGTGGTCGAGGGACCGGCGATGGCGGCCCGCGTCGCGGGCCTCGGATGCCCGGAGGACCGGATCCGGGTCGTCAGGCTGCCGGCGGACGAGCAGAGCCTCGCCTCGGTGACCCGCAGGCCGGCGGACGACTTCACGGTCGTCGCGGCCGGCCGCTTCGTCGAGAAGAAGGGCTTCGACCTGGCGATCGCCGCCTTCGCGGAGGCCTTCGCCGGCCGCGACGACACGAGGCTCGTCCTGATCGGCGGCGGGCCGCTGGAAGGTGCCTACCGGCAGCAGGTCGCGGAGCTCGGGATCGAGCGACAGGTCGAGTGGGCCGGGCGGCTGCAGCATCACGAGTTCATGACCCGGGTGGCGAGCGCCCACGTCGCGGTCTTCCCCAGCGTCACCGCCGCCAACGGCGACGGCGAGGGCGGAGCCCCGGTGACCCTGATCGAAGGCCAGTGGCTCGGCGTGCCGTCGATCGTGAGCACCCATGACGACCTGCCGTTCGCGGCCGCCCCGGACGGGTCCATCGTCCTGGAGGACCGGGATCGAGCGACCTGGGCCGAGGCGATGCGGGAGCTGTACGAACAGCCCGCGAAGCTGAGCTCGATGGGCGACGCCGCCCGCGAGTTCGCCCGGTCGATGCACGGCCCCGAGGCCAACGCGATCGGCCGCGAGGCGGTCTACAGCGAGGTCTCCGCCTAGGTGCCCGAGGACGGGAGCCAGACCCCCGAGAACCTGGGCGAGGCGACCCGCTCCGGCGCCCGCTGGCAGCTGATCTCCCAGATCGTCGACCTGGTCTCGGCGATGGCGATCATGCTGCTCTTGGCGCACTACGTCTCCCCCGGCGAGTTCGGCCTGATCGCCTGGGGGACCGCTGTGGTGACGATCCTGGTCGGGGTCCTCGCGATCCCGGTCGGCAGCGCCGTGGTCGCGCAGAAGATCCCGGCCGGCGAGGGGCTGGACACCGCCTGGTGGCTGGCCCACATCCCCTGCGTCGCCCTGTTCGCCGCGACCGTGCTCGCCGCCCTGGCGCTGGGCGCCCACGGCTCCGAGCTGGTGATCGCGGTCGGGGTCGGGGTCTCGCTGCCCTTCATGGCGTCCCGGCAGATCCTGATGGCCCATCTCCAGCAGAGCCTCGAGTTCCGCTCGCTGGCCTCCTCGCGGATCGTCGGCGCGATCCTCAGCACGGCCGCGTCGCTGGGCTTCCTCGTGCTCGGCGAACCGGTCGTCTCGCTCGTCGCCCGGACCACGCTGGCCCCGTTGTTCCAGTCGCTGCACATCCTGGTGACCGGGAGCTGGATGCCGCGGCTGAGGCTCGACCGGCAGGTCGTCGCGAAGATCATGGGCTACGCCCGGGGCGTCGCCGGGTTCAACGCGATCAACCAGTTCGCCCGCAAGGGCGACGACATCCTGGTCGGCGGCCTCGTCAGCGCCCACGCCCTCGGCCTCTACTCGATCGCGTACCGGTTCATCGAGGTGCCGGTCGGCCAGGTCGGCATGATCGCCGAGAACGTGGCCTTCCCGGCGATCGTCCACATCAAGGAGGAGGCGAGGATGCGGGCCGCCTTCCTGCGCTCGCAGCGGATGCTGGTGTGGTTCGCCGCGCCGGTCAGCATCGCCGCGGTGGCCCTCGGTGACCTGGCGATCCCGGCCTTCCTCGGCACCGAGTGGACCGAGGCCGGGCCGATCGTCCAGGTCTTCGGCCCGATCGCCTTCCTCCAGACCGCCAGCACCCTGGCCGGGATCATCTTCCTCTACCGCAGCGCGACCGGCCTGCTGATGCGCTGGGGGATCGCCGCGACCTCGGTCAACCTGATCTGCTTCGTGATCGGGGCGAAGTGGGGCGCCCTGGGGGTGGCCTGGGCCTACCTGGTCGCGGCGTTGATCCTCTTCTACCCCTCTTGGTACATCCCGGGCCGACTGATCAACCTGAAGCCGTCGGCGGTGATCAAGAGCCTCGCCGGGGTGACCTCGATCGCCTTCCTGATGGTCCTCGCGCTCTTGGGCCTGCGCCAGCTGGTCGACCTCTCGGGGGTCGTGGCGCTCTCGCTCGTGATCGTCGCCGTGACCGCGCTCTACTGGGCCGTCGCCATGCTGCTGATGCCGTCGCTCCGCGACGACGTCATGACGACGGTCAGATCCCGGGGCTGAGGCAGGCTCTATGATCGGCCACCGCATGGACCGCCCCGAAGGACTGAACCGGATCGCGATTCTCGGCAGCCGGGGCTTCCCCAGCACTTACGGCGGCTACGAGACCATGGTCCGCTACCTGGCCCGAGACTGGGTCCGGCGCGGGATCGAGGTCACCGTCTACTGTCGCGAGCGTCCCCGCCGGGTCAGGGCGTGGACCGTGGACGGGGTCCGTTGCCGGTGGACCCCGGGGATCGAGTCCGGCTCGCTCTCGACGCTCTCCTTCGGCCTGACCAACCACCTCGACGCCGCCGCCCGCGGCTTCGACGCCGCCCTGGTGGTCAACATCGCCAACGGGTACTTCCTGCCCTTCCTCAACGCAAGGGGGGTCCCCTGTGCGATCAACACCGACGGGATCGAGTGGGAGCGCGGCAAGTGGGGGACCACGGCCCGCAAGGTGTTCCGGGTCGGGGCCGAGGCCAGCGCGAGGTTCGCCGACGTGCTGATCGCCGACTCGGTGGCGATCGCCGACATCTGGCGGGAGACGTTCGCGGCGGAGTCGGAGTTCATCCCCTATGGCGCTCCCGTGCTGACCGACCAGCCGGACGACCGGGTGCGCGAGCTCGGCCTGGAGCCCGGCTCCTACCGCCTGGTCGTGGCGCGCATGGTGCCCGAGAACAACGTCGACCTCGCCCTGGACGCGCTGATGGAGACGGAGGGAGAGACCGTGATCGTCGGGACCGGCCTCGGCGGCACGCCGCTGGAGGAACGCCTGGCGGAGCTCGATCGCACCGGGCGGATCCGGTGGCTGGGGCACGTCGCCGACCAGGAGCAGCTGACCCAGCTGTGGTGCCACTCCGGCCTCTACATCCACGGCCACTCGGTCGGCGGCACCAATCCTGCCCTCCTCCAGGCCCTCGGGGCCGGCGCCCCGACCGTCGCGCTGGACACCGTCTTCAACCGCGAGGTGGTCGGCTACGACGATCAGCTCTTCCCATCCGACCCGGGGGCGCTCGCCGCGCTGATCGAGCGGGCCGCGTCCGATCCCGACCTGCGGGCCGAATGGTCCCGCCGGGGCCAGGCCACCGTGGCCGAGCGCTACTCGTGGAGCGACGTCTCCGAGCGATACCTCGAGGCCCTGGC
>JBEBTS010000017.1:0-19829 GCA_040393665.1 Conexibacter woesei | reverse complement strand
GGGCTGTTGCCGCGGGCCACGAAGAAGTCCGGGTTCTTGCCGAGCAGGTCCAGCAAGGGCTGGACGAAGGCAAGCGCCCAGAGGGCGGCGAGGTGACCGCCGCCCAGAAGCAGCTGCTTCGGAGTCGGCGGTCGTTCGCTCATGGCCGGGGCTTGGCCAGGTACAGGACCCGGTCGCCGGAGGGGAGCTCTTCTCGTCTCTCGACCGAGAATCTCCTCTCCAGCTCTCGTTCGAAGGTTTCCAGCTCGTAGTCGGGGTTGGCGCCCTCGTGCTTGTTGGCCAGCAGCGCCCGGACCATCGGGTCGGTCCGTTTCGGGAACTCGATCACCAGGGTGGTGCCGAGGTCCCGGGCCCACTGGAGGAAGTCGGCGACGGGGATGTTGGCCGAGATCGAGACGTGGTGGATCAGGGCCAGGGCCAGCATCAGGTCGGGGGCGCCGCGATCGGCCAGGGTCTGCCGCTCGAGCCCGCGCCAGCCGAGGGCGGGCGACGGATCGGCGATGTTCGAGACCAGCGGCAGGATCTTGGTGTTGCCCTCCGCCTTGAGCGAGCGGTAGAGCGACTCGACCGTGGCGTGATCGAAGTCGAAGGCGATCACCAGGTCCGAGTCGGTCGCCGCGATCCGGGAGTAGGCGCCGTCGTTGCAGCCCATGTCCCAGGTCAGGCCGGGCTTCTCGGTGGCGGTGACCTCGGCGACGAAGGCCTGCTTGCGCCGGTCGTCGTCGTCGCTGTAGGTGTTGTCCTGGCGGTAGCCGCTCCAGGCGGTCTCGCCGGACTTCCACCGCAGCTTCTCGACCAGGCGGCGCATGCTCTTCATGTGCGCCTGGACCGCTTCCGGCTTCACGGTGCGCTGCTTCGGCTTGGCGTTCTCCTCGGCGTCGCCGGGGCCGGACTTGTTGGCGCGGCGGTCGAGCCGGGCGTGGAGCGAGGTGTGGAGGAAGACGCCCTTGCGCAGACGGTCACGGAGGGAGAACACCTTGATCGCGTCGATCGGCTGGATGCCGTCGATCGAGCCCCGCAGCCAGGGGTGGAACGGCAGGTCCTTGTGGGCCTGGAACAGCAGCGGGTACAGGAACAGCATGCAGAACTGGCGGTACCCGATCCAGGGCAGGCCCTCGGGCAGCTTCTCGAAGGAGCCGACGTCGATGAAGACCGGGCTGGATCCCTGGAACTGGACGTTGTACGGGGTCGCGTCCTTGAGCGAGAGCCCCTCGTCGATCGCGGCGATCCCGAGGTCGAGCTGGAGCAGGGCCGCGTCCCGCAGCATGCTGAAGGTCCACTCGTAGGGGTACGAGATGAACGGGACCCGCTGGTGCTCGAGCACCCGGTCGACGCCGGTCGGCAGCAGGTCGGTGCCGGTGGCGGAGCCGCTCTGCTCCAGGACCGCGGCGTCGACCTCCTTGGTGGGGATCAGGTCGCCGCGGTTGACCAGGGTCTCGAGCAGCGGGCTGGCCGCCAGCGCGTCCCAGTCCTCAACGCCCTCCGGGCTCAGCGCCCGGTAGATCGCGGCGTCGCTGACGACGACGCGACTGTCGCGGTCCCGGAAGGAGCCCGGCTCTGCGTTTGCCACTGCTTACTGCTCGGCCGGCTTGTCGTCGGCCTGGTCGGGACTCGCCTGCTCACCGCTCTCGGTGGAGCCGGCGGCTGCGGGCTCGTCCTTCTTCCAGAACATGAGCTTGCTCATGAAGTTCTTGCCGTAGGACCGCAGGGCGGCGCCGATGCCGGCGACACCGGCGAGCACTGCCGCCAGCAGGGCGCTGGCACTTCCTGGGTCGAGATAAGCGAAAAGTTCCATTGCAGAGTCCTCTCTTCTCTGTGGACGCCGGCTGGTCCGCCGACCGCGGGATGTTACTCGATGGTGAAGAGAGGGTCGCCCGACGCAACGGCGTCACCGACGGCGACCGCGATCTTCGTGATCTTCCCGTCTCGGTGGGCGGTGATCTCGTTCTCCATCTTCATTGCTTCGATGATGCAGACGAGATCTCCTTCCTTGACCTCGGCTCCCTCCGCGACCTCGACCTTGAAGATCGAGCCCTGCAGCGGCGACTCCAGCACGGGGCCGCCGCCACCGCCGCTGCCGCCGGCCTTCTTCTCGCGCTTGGGCCGCGGGCCGCCGGCGGGACCGGCGCCGTTCGCCGAAGCGGCGGCGAATCCGGTCGCCTCGCCGATCACCTTCACGTCGAACCGCTTGCCGGAGACTTCGACCTGGTAGTCACGGGCGACCTTCTCGGCGCCGCCTTCCTCGTCGGGGCTGAGGTCCGGGGCGGCCTCGGGCTTGGTCGTCTTCAGCCACTTCTTGTCTTCCATGAGGTCACGGCAGGTCTCGCCGCGGTCCCACTGCTCGGTGGCGAGGATCGTCTTGTGGAAGGGAATGAGGGTGGAGAGACCGCCGACCTCGTACTCGTCGAGGGCGCGCAGCATCCGCTTGGTGGCTGCCTCGCGGTCGCTGTCCCACACGATCAGCTTGGCGACCATCGGGTCGTACATCGGGGTTACCTCGGAGCCGGCGGAGACGCCGGAGTCGACCCGGACGCCGGGGCCCGAGGGCTCGCGGTAGGAGGTGATCAGGCCGGGGGCCGGGGCGAAGTTCATGTCCGCCTTCTCGGCGTTGATCCGGCACTCGATCGCCCAGCCGTTGATCTGGACGTCCTCCTGCTTGAGCGAGAGCTCCTCGCCGGCGGCGATCTTGATCTGCTCGCGGACGATGTCGACGCCGGTGATCATCTCGGTCACGCAGTGCTCGACCTGGACCCGGGTGTTCATCTCGAGGAAGAAGTACTCGTCGCCGACCTGCATGCCTTCGATCGTGCCGGCGGAGAAGTAGCCGACCGCCTTGGCCGCGTCGGTCGCGATCTTGCCGATGCGCTCGCGCATCTCCTCGTCGACGTGCGGGCCGGGGGCCTCCTCGATCACCTTCTGGTGACGACGCTGGATCGAGCAGTCGCGCTCGCCCAGGTGGATCACGTTGCCGTGCTTGTCGGCCAGGACCTGGACCTCGACGTGGCGCGGGTCCTCGAGGTAGCGCTCGACGTATACGCGGTCGTCGGAGAAGAACTTCTCACCCTCGCGGGCGGAGCCCTCGAAGGCCTCCTGCAGGTCGTCCGGGGTCATCGCGACGCGGAAGCCCTTGCCGCCGCCGCCGCCGACCGCCTTGCAGGCGACCGGGTAGCCGGCGGACTCGGCTTGCTTCCGGGCCTCGTCGAGGTCCTTGGCGGGCTCGGTGGCGCCGGGGACGATCGGCACGCCGGCCTTCTCCATGACCTCGCGGGCCATGGTCTTCGAGCCCATGGCGTCGATGGCCGAGGCGGGCGGGCCGATGAAGACGATGCCGGCCTCGTCGCAGGCGCGGGCGAAGTCGGAGTTCTCGGCGAGGAAGCCGTAGCCCGGGTGGACGGCGTCGGCGCCGGAGTCCTTGCAGGCCTGGATGATCTTCTCGATCGAGAGGTAGCTCTCGGCCGGGACGGCCGGGCCGATCAGGTAGGCCTCGTCGCAGGCGGCGACGTGACGCGCCTCGCGGTCGGCCTCCGAGTAGACAGCCACCGAGGTGATGTCCATCTCCTTGAGGGCTCGGGCTACACGGATTGCGATCTCGCCGCGGTTGGCGATCAGAACCTTCTCGAACATTCCTCGGATTCTATGGACGCTGCGCTCAAAGCGGCGTCCCGGAGCCAGGCGACGCCTCGGGCCGCGTCCGGTCGGGCCCTCGCGGGGCGGTCGCTCGGGCCCGGCCGAGGCCACTTCTCCCTCTCTATGATTCCCGCCCCATGATCGAACTTCAGAGCCACTCCACAGTCTCCGACGGCCAGCTCGCACCCGCGGGGGTCGTCGAGGAAGCGGCCAAGGCCGGGGTCGAGGTGCTCGCCCTGACCGACCACGACGGCATCGCCGGGGTGCCGGAGGCGATCGAGGCGGGCGAGCGGCTCGGGGTGGAGATCGTGCCGGCGATCGAGATGTCGTCGGTGCACGAGTTCGCCGAGGACCTCCACATCTGCGGCTACTGGGTGGACTTGGAGAAGATGCGGCCCGCCTGCGAGCGCGCCCAGGAGGAGCGCCGCGATCGGGCCAAGCAGATCATCGAGAACCTCCGCGGCTTCGGCTTCGACATCACCTTCGAGGACGCGGTGCGGGAGGCCGGGGCCGCCGACGCGATCGGCCGTCCCCACATCGCTCACGCCGCCGGCGCCGCGAACAACATGGGCCCGTTCTTCGAGGAGTACCTGGTGCCCGGCGCCAAGGCCTTCGTCTCCCGCCGCTGGCCGGACGCGCATCAGGCCTGCGCGATCATCCGCGAGGCGGGCGGCGTGCCGGTGATCGCGCATCCCTACTGGGACGTGAAGGACCCGGCCCAGGTCGAGTCCCTGATCCGCTCGCTCGACATCGGCGGGATCGAGGTCTTCTACCCGTCGCACACCCGGGCCCAGACCGAGCACCTGCTCAAGCTCTCCGAGGAGCTGGGCGTGACGGCGACCGGCTCGTCCGACTACCACGGCCCGACCCACAAGACCTTCAGCCGGTTCGGCGCCTACCAGACCTACGACCTCGGTCAGCCGGCGGTCCCGCCGCGCCCCTGAGGCTGCGCCGAGGCGGCGTCTCCGGCGGGCGCGTCCGTCCGTCGAGGCGAACCGCGCGGCTCAATCCGCCTCGGGCTTGACGGTCGGCAGCCCGAGGCCGAGCCAGTCCTGGATCCCGCCGCGGTAGTAGGCGAGCGAGGCCGGGTCGATCCCGGCTTCGAGCAGCCTGGCCACGGCTCGCGGAGTGGCGGCGCACTGCGGCCCGTTGCAGAAGAGCACGGTGATCCCGTCGGGAGCCAGCAGGTCGGTGCGATCGGCGATCTCCTGCCAGGGGACGACGGCCGCGCCGGGGAGGGTGCCGCTCCGCTCGACGTACTCGGGCAGCCTGGTGTCGATGAGCGTCCCGCCCGCTTCGATGTGGGCGATCACCTCCAGCTCGCCCCAGGTGGGCGTCCGCGGGTGGAGCTGCTGCGGCTGGATCGTCCCCCACCACGGGTCGATCAGGACCAGGCCGTCCGCACCGACCTCCGGGACGCGACGGGCCTCATGGCCCTCCGGGGCGGGAGCGCGATCGACGGTCACCGAGGTGGACATGCGCCCAGTCTATCACTCTACAAGTGAACAGTTGTGAAGATGAGGGCCAAAAGCAGGGCCAAACGCAAACGAACCCGGGTTTTTAGGTCTATATGACCTAAAAACCCGGGTTCGAAGGCAGGGCTTCCGCGTGCCTAGGAGGCGACCGCGGCGGGGATGAGCTCGCGCTCCTCCAGGTAGGTGATCAGGCGGGCGGCCGACTCGGCCGGCTCCTCTGACTCCGTCTTCAGGGTCACCTCGGGGTTCTCGGGCGCCTCGTACGGGTCGGACACACCGGTGAACTCCTTGATCTCGCCGGCGAAGGCCTTGGCGTAGAGGCCCTTGACGTCGCGCTCGGCGCAGGCGTCGACCGAGGCCTCGATGTAGACCTCGATGAACCGGTCGCCCATCATCTCCCGGGCCTCGTCGCGGATCGCGCGGTAAGGCGAGATCGCGGCCGTGATCACCGGGGTGCCGTTGCGGGAGAGCAGGTCGGCGACGAAGGCGATCCGCCGCACGTTGGTGTCGCGATCCTCCTTCGAGAAGCCGAGGCCCTTGGAGAGGTTCTCGCGCACGATGTCGCCGTCCAGGATCTCCAGGCGGGACCCGCGGGCCGTCAGCTCGGCGGCGAGCAGCTCGGAGATGGTCGTCTTGCCGGCGCCGGAGAGCCCGGTGAACCAGAGGGTGAAGCCCTTTTCAGACATTGGTTAGTTGTCCTCCTTGTAAGAGTCGATCAGGATTGCCGCGACCTCGGGACGAGAGAACTCGGGCGGCGGGACCTCGCCCTTGCCCAGCATCTCGCGGACCTTGGTCCCGGAAAGGAACAGGTGCGACTCGGCGTCATGGGGGCAGGTCTTGCCCGACGCCATGCCTTCGCATTCGTGGCACCAGAAGGTGTGCTCGAACATCAGCGGCTCGATGCCGAGCTCACGGGTGTCGATGTCGTCGAAGATCTTCTGGGCGTCGTAGGTGCCGTAGTAGTCACCGACGCCGGCGTGGTCGCGCCCGACGATGAAGTGGGTGCAGCCGTAGTTGCGACGCACGATCGCGTGGAGGACGGCCTCGCGCGGACCGGCGTAGTGCATCTTCGAAGGGTTCACTCCGAGGATGACCCGGTCGTTCGGGTAGTAGTCCTCCATCAGGATCTCGTAGCACTTCATCCGCACGTCGGCGGGGATGTCGCCCGCCTTCGTCTTGCCGATCAGCGGGTGGATGAACAGCCCGTCGCAGGTCTCGAGGGCGGCCTTGGTCAGGTATTCGTGGGCCCGGTGGATCGGGTTTCGGGTCTGGAAGGCGACGACCTTCTTCCAGCCGCGCTCCTCGAAGGCGGCCTTCGACTCGGCCGGGGTGAGGTAGCGGCGCATGAACGCGTCCTCATGGCCCGGCAGGGCGTCGACGGTGATCGGGCCGGCGAGGCAGCGGGTGCCCTCCTCGTGGATCGCGGCGACCCCGGGGTGCTCGAGGTCCTCGGTGCCGTAGACGGAGGTCGCCTCGCGGTTCACGTCGCGCTCGAAGACCTCCTCGACCTTGAGCGAGCCGAGGGCCACGCCCTCGTCCGAGGTGAGGGCGATCACGTCGCCGACCTCGGCCGGGTGATCGGTGGCGAGCGTGATCGGGATCGGCCAGTACTCGCCGTCGGCGGTCCGCATCCCGGAGCAGACGCTCTCCCAGTCGGCGGAACCCTGGAAACCGGTCAGCGGCGCGAAGCCACCGTTGCCGATCATCTCGAAGTCGGCGGTCTGCCGTTCAGAAAGCTGCAGGCTGGATTGGGTCATGTTCACGCTCGTCTGTTTCGGGGGTATGTTGACTGAGTAGGTGGGGAATTACCCGCTCAGGGTAGCCACATTCCGGCTCCCATGCGGTCGGGCGGTGGTTCGCGACGCTCGGCGCCGGCCCTCTCAGCAGGTCAGTTGATGCCGCATTCCGTCTTCCCCGTCCCCGACCAGCGACCGTCCCGGGCAGACTGTCCGGGCACGACCGGCCGGGTGCAATGGGTGCAGCCGATCGACGGGTATCCCTGATCGTGAAGCGGGTTGTACGGAATGTCGTTTTCATACAGGTGGGTCCAAACATCCCGCTCCGTCCAGTCGGCGAGCGGGTTGATCTTCCACAGGTTGAAGCGGGGGTCCCAGAGCAGCTTGGGTGCGTTGGCCCGGGTGGCGGAATCCTCGCGCCGGATTCCGGAGACCCAACAGTCTACGGTGGAAAGCGCGCGCCGCATCGGATCGACCTTCCGCAGGCCGCAGCAGGCGTCGGGGTCGGTCTGCCACAGCCGGTCGCCGTGCTGCTCGGCCTGCTCCTCCAGGGAGATGCCGTGCCAGCGCTCGAACTCGACCCCGAAGCGCTCCGCCAGGCGGTCGCGGGTCTCGTAGGTCTCGTCGAAGAGCAGGTCGGTGTCCAGGTAGAAGAACCGGGCCGCCGGGTTGATCGAGGTGGCGAGGTGCATCACCACCGAGCTGGTCTTCTGGAAGGAGCAGGCGATGTACATGTCCTGCCCGAACTGGTCGAAGGCCCACTCCAGCACCTCCGAGGCGGAGAGCTTCTCGAGCTCGGCCGCGACGGCCTCCGCGTCGAAGCGGTTGCGGGCCGTCTCGAGCTCTTCCGGGGTGGCGTTCAATGTCGAAGTAGTCGGTTCCATGGGTTCAAGGCGTCCGGCGTCGCGCTAGATCGCGCGCTTGCCTGCTCCGCGTTCGAGCTCTCGCGGGACGGACCGGTTCCAGTCGATGAACCCCTGCATCGTGTCAGGGCTGAACTCGGAGGGCAAGGTGAGCTCCATCACTCCCCCGCTCCGGCAGGGGCCGTCGGGGCGGGTCCGGCGGTCTTGGGTTCTGAGGGGGCCGTGCGGCTCCATGGTGCTCCTCCTGCGGCTATTTCCAATTCGTGGGCCCGCCCGGATGGCCGGTGGGCCGGCCCCGCCGGGACGGCGGCGCCTGATGCGACCCTGCCTTCGGTCGGCCGGGACGGTCGTGCAAACCGGCATGTCGTCAGCGGATCACCGGTAATCCAGAGGGCGATCGTAGCAAAAGGCCAAAATCGGACCGGATTTCATGGATTAACCCGGAGTGGGGCCTCTCGCACGGTTCGGTCAGCCCGGCCTGAAGCCTGGAAGCGTCGCCTCCTGAGCCCGACGGCCAGCTGAGTACCCGGACGCTGGGATAATCCCGTCGTGTCGGAAACACCGTTGCCCAAGCTCGGTCACAACGTGAACTGACGGGAATGGTCCACGATGCTCTCGTCTCCGCGATCGTCACGGAAAGGCTGAAGTCCGGTGAGCTGTACTCGGTGAAGGAGCTTGCTGAACAGTTCGGTGTCTCTCGAACCCCGGTGAGGGAAGCCATGCTCCAGCTAGCCCGGAGAGGGATGGTTGACATCGTCCGCAACCAGGGCGTTCGCGAATACTCGAGCTGTCTCGCGGGACTTGGAGTCGATCTTCGAACTCCGACTCTGGATAGAAGTCCCGGCAATGAGGATGGCCGGCGAGTCGCGGTCCGATGAAGAGCTGGTCCGGGTCGACGCGACCTTCGAGGCGATGCGCGAACGGGTTGTAGTGGGGGACCCGCACGGCATGCAGCGGGAGGACAGGAACCTGCATCGCATTCTGCTCGAAGCGTCGCGCAACATGCGTGCCGCTCGGATGGTCGATGAGCTGCGAGATCTCGTCCTCTCCCGCGGACAGACCACGGGAGGCCGTTCGCGAACTTTGTTGGCCAACGTCGATGAGCACGCGCCGATCATCGCAGCGGTGCGGGAAAGGTCGCCGGGCCGAGCAGTAGAAGCGATGCGGTCCAACCTAGAAGCGTCCCGCGACTTTCTGATCCTTCAGCAGGCGAAGTGACCCTCAGGCCATCCCGTCCTCGCTAGGCCGACCCGGTCGTCAGGGGGCTCGCGATCGCCAGCGAGGGTCGCTCCCGGCGACGCGGCGTTGCGGACGCGGCGGCGGACCTCCGAGAAGACGAGGGCGTCCGCCTTCTCGAGCTTCGGCAGGAACCCGTAGGCCTGGAGGGAGCCTGCCGTGTGGTGGTGGCCGGCGTGGAGCACGCCGCCGTTGTGGTCTGATTTATGCTGGGAGGACTCGTCCTCCCCCTCCAGGACAATCACTGAGCGGGAGGATCCCGTTTGGTCCGCTTCAGGGCGGAGGCCAGGCCGAGGACCCTGCCACCTACGACCGCGATGCAGAAGCCGCGGGCCAGCCAACGCCTCGGGGTGACCTGCACGAAGGAGCAGCCATGGCCGAAAGGGTGCTGGAGGTGGACCAGATGGCCGAAAAGCGGCTCTCATCGGTGGCATGTGGCATGCTCCTCTGGAATCGCGGCTGGGGTTCGAGCAGACTAGGAGACACGATGACGATCGAGCAATTCGACGAGGGCAGGGCAACGCCGCTCGATCGGATGTGCCTTGGCGGCCGTGAAGGGAACCGGCAGGTCTCCTCACGCCTCGGCGACCGGGCCGTCGCCAACGCCGCCATCTTCAGCGCCGGCCAGAAATGCACCGCGACCAGCCGGGTCATCGTCGACGCGGCGATCGCCGATCGGTTCACCGCCGAACTCGGCGGGATCGCCGACGAGATGACGGTCGGCGACCCGCTCGACTCCACGACCGAGGTCGGGCCGCTGTCGGCCCCGGCCACCTTCGGGACCGGGGCCAGCTCCTCCGGACCCTCGGAGCAGGGCAAGGCCGCGATCGAGTTCTACACAAAATGGAAGTCGATCTACATCCGGCACTCCTGAGCCGACTCGGCCAGTCGCTCGGATCCGCCGGGCTGAGCGTCGATCGGGACGTCGTCAGCGGATACGAGACCGACTGGACCGGTCGGTTCCACGGCGACGCGCTCGCGGTCGCCCTGCCCGAGAGCGTGGAGCAGGTCGTCGCGATCGTCGACGCCTGCCGCGACGCGGGCGTGGCGATCGTGCCGCAGGGCGGCAACACCGGCCTGGTCGGCGGCAGCGTGCCCCGACCCGCGCCGGCGGGCGAGCCCGCGGGCGGCTCGCTGGTCGTCTCCACCCGCAAGCTCAACCGGATCGGGGAGATCGACCCGATCACCGGGCAGGTCACCGCCGGGGCCGGGGTCACCTTGAAGGAGCTTCAGGATCACGTCGCCGCGGCCGGCTTCGAGCTCGGGCTCGACTACGCGTCCCGCGACTCGGCCACGGTCGGGGGCGCCGCCGCCTGCGACGCGGGCGGCGCGCGCGCCTTGGCCCACGGCACCGCCGGGACGATGATCACCGGGATCGAGGCGGTGCTGGGCAACGGCACCGTCTTCACCCAGCTGAGGGGGTTGGCCAAGGACAACGCGGGCTACGACCTCACCTCGCTCCTGATCGGGTCCGAGGGGACGCTCGGCCTGATCACGGCGGTCCGCTGGCAGCTGCGTCCCGGCCGGCCGCTCCGCGCGGCGGCCTTCGTCACCCTGCCCGAGATCGCCGACTCGATCGAGCTGATCACCAGGCTGAGGCCGATCCTGCCCAGCCTCGAGTCGTTCGACTTCATGCTGGACGAGGGCCTGCAGCTGTCCCTCGCGCGCTTGGGGGCGACGTCGCCGGTTCCCGCCTCGGGCCGGATCCACCTCCTGATCGAGTGCGCCGACCGGGCCAACCCGTTCGAGGATCTGGTCAACGCCCTCGACGAGGTCGGCATCGAGGATGCGGCGGTCGTCGACGACACGCCCGGCCGAAACCGGATCTGGGCGTCGCGCGAGCACCTGACGGAGGCGATCACCGCCACCCACGAGCCGGTCCTCAAGTTCGACGTCTCGGTCGCCACCTCCTCGCTGGAGCGGTTCCTGAGCGAGGTCCCCGGCGCCGTGGCGGCGGCCGACCCGGCCGCCCGGACCGTGCTCTACGGCCACCTCGGTGACGGCAACGTCCACGTGAACGTGATCGGCGGCACCGAGGTCGAGGGCATCGAGCGGGCGGTGCTCGGGATGGTGATCGACCTCGGCGGGTCGATCAGCGCCGAGCACGGAGTGGGCTCGGCCAAGTCCGGCTGGCTGGAGGCGGCCCTGGGACCGGACGAGGTCGAGAACATGCGCCGGATCAAGCGGGCCCTCGATCCGGAGTGGATCCTGAACCCCGGGGTGATCTACCCCTGAGGATCAGCCACGGAGAACGCGGCGGCCCGTGACCGGGCCGGTTCTCCGGCAGTAAGGCCGCGCGGAGTCGCCACCGGTCTCCAGCCGGGCCTCGAGGGTCGCCGCCCCGCCACCGGCGTCAAGCCGCAGCAGGCCCGCAACCAAGTTCGCTGGGGCGATCGCTCTTGCCTGGCGTGAGTGATCGCCCCAGCGAGCTCGGGAAGGGTCGGTGGAGCTGGGTCGTGGGCCGAGATCGGTTCAGTTCGGCAGCCGCACCCTCAGGCTCAGGTGACGTCCTTGCCCTCGATCAGGAAGGCGACCCGGACGTGGGCGCGGTACTCGTCGAGGTTCTCACCCCGGATGCCGGTCGAGACGATGTCGACGGCGCGGATGTTGCGCAACGAGTCCTGGGCCTGCTTCAGCGCCTGCTGGGCGGCGTCGTCGGTCGAAACCCGTGAGCTGCCGACCAGCTCGATGATCTTGACTACTGCCATCGTTCCTCCTCCAGGGTGGTTTGTCCCCGATCGTAGTTCCTTCCGGCCGGGGGTGCCGGGCAATCCGGGCGTTGCCCGAGGTCGCCCGGGCCGTTCGCGACGACGAATCGCGGCGAGGCGAGCCGCGGACCGCACTCGGCAGGGACCTGCCGGGGGTCTAGAAGGTGCCGGCGGGCTGGCCGGGCCCGAAGGCGTCCTTGGCGGAGACGCCCTCTTCCAGAGCGGCCTTCAGCCAGGGATCCAGGCCCTTGGGGGCGGCCGGCGCCACGACCGTGGTGTCCTGGGAGACGCGCTGGATGGCCGCCGCGATCGCGGCGGCCTCCTCGGGCGTGGCGGCTTGGCTGATGGTCAGGTCGGTCATCGCGGTGGCGCCTACAGCGGGATGTTGCCGTGCTTGCGCTTGGGCTGGGCGACGCGCTTGGTCAGCAGGGTGCGCAGCGCGCGGATCAGCTTGGGCCGGGTCTGCCGCGGCTCGATCACGTCGTCGATGTAGCCGCGCTCCGCCGCCGCGTACGGGTTGGCGAAGTGGGCCTTGTAGTCGGCGATCAGCGTGGCCCGACGCTCTTCCGGCGTGGGCGACTTGGCGATGTCGTTGCGGTAGATGATGTTGACCGCGCCCTCGGCGCCCATCACGGCCACCTCGGCGGTCGGCCAGGCGAAGTTGAAGTCGGCCAGCATGTGCTTGGAGGCCATCACGTCGTAGGCGCCGCCGTAGGCCTTGCGGGTGACCACGGTCAGCTTCGGCACGGTGGCCTCGGTGTAGGCGTAGAGCAGCTTGGCGCCGTGGCGGATGATCCCGTTCCACTCCTGGTCGGTGCCGGGCATGAAGCCGGGCACGTCGGTGAAGGTGATGATCGGGATGTTGAAGGCGTCGCAGGTCCGGACGAAGCGGGCCGCCTTCTCCGAGGACTCGATGTCGAGCACCCCGGCCTTGAAGGCCGGCTGGTTGCCGACGATGCCGACCGGGTGGCCGTCGAGACGGGAGAAGCCGCAGACGATGTTCTTGGCGAAGTGCTCGTGGACCTCGAAGAACTCGCCGTCGTCCACGACCTTGGCCACGACCTGCCGCATGTCGTAGGGCTTGTTCGGGTCGTCCGGGACGAAGGTGTCGAGCTCCGGGTCCTCGCGGTCCGGATCGTCGGCCGGGGCGAAGTGGGGCGGCTGCTCGAGGTTGTTGAGCGGCAGGAAGCTCATCAGGTACCGCACGTCCTCGAGGCAGCTCTCCTCGTCGTCGGCGGCGAAATGGGCGACGCCGGACTTGGAGTTGTGGGTCATCGCGCCGCCGAGCTCCTCGAAGCCGACCTCCTCGCCGGTGACCGTCTTGATCACCTCGGGGCCGGTGATGAACATGTGCGAGGTCTCCTTCACCATGAAGATGAAGTCGGTCATCGCCGGCGAGTAGACGGCGCCGCCGGCGCAGGGGCCCATGATCACGGAGATCTGCGGGATCACGCCCGAGCTGGAGACGTTGCGGGCGAAGACGTCGCCGTAGGCGCCGAGCGAGACCACGCCCTCCTGGATCCGGGCGCCGCCCGAGTCGTTGAGGCCGATCACCGGGGCGCCGACCTTGGCGGCCAGGTCCATGACCTTGCACATCTTCTCGGCCATGACCTCGCCGAGGGAGCCGCCGAAGACGGTGAAGTCCTGCGAGAAGACGAAGACCTTGCGGCCGTCGATCGTGCCGTGGCCGGTGACCACGGCGTCGCCCCAGGGCCGCCGCTTGTTCATGTCGAAGTCGTAGGTGCGGTGGCGGACGAAGGTGTCGAGCTCCTCGAAGCTGCCCGGGTCGAGCAGCTTGGCGATCCGCTCGCGCGCGGTCATCTTGCCTTTGGCGTGGTGCTTGGCTACCGCCTCTTCAGAGGCCGGGTTGATCGCCTGGTCACGCAGGTCGCGCAGGTACTCAAGCTTCTCTTCGTGGGTTTCAGGGTTCTTCTCACGCATTGAGCGGTCAGTTTATGGGCCGCGGGCGAATCGCGGCCGCCCGGCTCAACGTCGCTTCCTGACCTTTTTCTTCTTCACCTGCTTGATCTTCAGGTTCGCCGCGTTCGACCAGCCGTGGGAGGCGGCCGTGATCCGGGCCCTGCCCCGGGCTCGCTTCTTCACGGTGGCGACCACCGTGGCGGTCGCCCAGCCGGCGGCGGGAACGTCGATCCGGAGCTGCTTCCTCACCTTCACCCGGCGGTTCGAGGACCTGATCCGGACCAGGGTCTTGGTCGCGGGGACGTTGCCCGAGTTGTGGACCCGCACCCTGAGCTTCACCCGCTTCGCCTTCTTGCCGATCCGGACCGTCCGCTTCTTCGGGGCCACCCGGACGGCGTCGATCTCGGTGAAGTCGGGCGGCGGGCAGAGCCGGGGATCGGTCTCGCAGGTCGGCTCGGGCTCCTCGATCGGGTCCGGCTCGGTCAGGCCGGTGGAGAGCCAGAGGCCGCCGTCACCGTGGATGATCGGGTTGAGGTCGTCGCACTCGCCGCCGTTCTCGGAGACCGGGTCCGGCAGGTCGGTCCAGGACGCGACCAGCGCGCCGTTCCCGGAGAGGCCGTCCTTGTAGGCGGACCCGGTGAACGGCGTGGTCGGGACCTGGCCGGAGGAGGTGAAGGAGACCGGCACGTCATCGACCCGGCAGCGGGCGAGCAGCCCCAGCGGGGGAACGCCGAGGTCGTCGAGCGAGTCCGGCAGCGGGAAGGCGGAGCCGGTCCCGGTGATCACGATCACGTCGAGAGAGCCGGTGAGGTCGACCTTGCCGGTCTCCGCGTCGTAGGTCCCGGTGAGGCCGGGATCGTTGAGGCGAAAGGTGAAGGGCACCTTGAGCGTCGGATCGAGTGGGTGGATCAGGTGCATGTACGGGAACTGGAGCCCGGTGTTGAGAGCCTTGGTGAAGCTCAGCTGGTCGCCGGAGAGGTCACCGATCAGCTGGACGTCGGTCCGTTGGGGGAGCGGCAGGTCGTCCGAGGGGAACTGGTCGGTCGCCGGCAGGATCACCTTGTCCTGGAAGAGGGCGCTGATGCTGACCCGGCCGTTGTCGAAGGTCATCGTCACCGGGGCGGCTCCGGCGGAGCTCGCGAACCCGGTGAGGCAGAGCGCCGTCACCGCCAGCGCCGCCAACGTGAGGCCAGTGGCTTTCAGTCGTGTCATTCCCGTTTCCTTCCCATCGGACCGAGGAGCAGCCGCCAATGTGCGGCTCGTTGAACACAACCGTTTCCAGATACGAGGTTCTTCAAACAGTGCACGAAAAAGGGCGGCCCGGAGGCCGCCCTGATTCGCACAAAGGAGAAGTGATTACTTCCGCTTCTTCTTCTTGGCCTTCTTGACGGTGAGGACCGACTTGCCGGTCTTACCCTCGGCCTTGGCGGTGATTCGCGCCTTGCCCTTGGCCTTCTTGTTCGCGGAGACGGTGACCTTCTTGCTGGCGGTCTTGCCGGCAGCAACCTTGATCTTGACCGTCTTCGTGACCTTGACCTTCTTGTTGCTCGACTTGAGCTTGACGGTCACGGTCTTGGCGGCATCGCCCTTGTTGGTCACCTTGACGGTGAGCTTGAGCTTCTTGCCGGCCTTGACGGCCTTCTTGGCGGGGGTGATGGCGACCTTGGTGATGTTCGCCTTCGGGTCAGCCGGCTTCGGCTGGCAGTCGGGCATGCCCGGGCCGACCTCGCCGTCGGGGCACGGCTTCGGCGTGCAGTCAGGCCAGTTGCCGTTCTCGTTCTCGGTGCAGGACGGCGGGTTCGCGATGCCGCTGGAGAACCAGAGGCTGCCGACGTCGTGGATGATCGGGTTGACCTTGGAGCAGTCACCGTCGGGGCCGATCTCGGTGCCGTTCGGCAGGTCGGTCCAGTAGGTGGAGAGCGCGCCGTCGCCGGTCAGGCCGTTGGTGAACGGGACACCCGGGGTGAGCGCGTTCGTGTCGGTCGTGAACTTGACGTTCGTGGGCGCGATCGAACACATGCCGTTGGCGCCGGTGATCACGTTGATCGCCAGCACGGGAGCGGTCAGCTCCAGCTTGCCGGTGGCGGCGTCGAAGGTGCCGTCCATGCCACTCGGGACCGCGGTCGCGATCGGCACGAAGTCGCCGGGCGAGGTCGGGTTCGGGACCTCGACGACCGGCATCTTGAAGTCGGCGGCGCCGACCGTGGCCGTGGTGCCGTTGACGTCGACGTCGATGGTGCCGGTGCCGGAGGTGTTACCGCCGAGGCCGGGAACCGGGGCCGGGATGATGGTCGCGTCCTGGAACAGGATGCCGAGGTTGATCTTGCCGTTGTCAACCTTGATCTGGCTGACCTCGGCCTTGGCCGAGCTCGAAAAGGCGAACAGGCCCGCCGCGACGATCAGCGCCGCGAGAGCGAAGTATTTCGCCCGCCCAAACCCCGAAACGAGGCTGGTTGATGAAGCGTTCATCAGGTCTCCTTGTGAGTGGTTCATGTTGGTCTTCTCCCCCCCGCTGAACCAGATGGATGCTTCGCCGTGAATGGGTGGCGGCCGACATCCCTCTCTCCCGCAGGTTCGGAAGCGCGAGCTTATCAGTACAAAGCTCAGTCTTACTGGGGGAAACACCGCCTCACAGATAAAGTTGCGCGGCTTCGGGCAGTCGCGTTCATGAACCGTGCGGCGGCGCCTGGGGCTGGGGTCGTCGGGTTTGGGCCAAGCGGTCCGAGAGGCTCTGGGTGATCGGCGTGTGCGGCGCCCAGCCGGTCGCCTCGGTGAGCCGTCGCCGGGAGCCGCAGACAGTCCGGGGGCTGCCGGGAGCGGCGCGGCCGGGGTCCGGCTCGAGGCGCACGGTGAAGGCCCGCCCGACCGAAGCGGTGGCGGCGGCCGCCACCGCTTCCCCGAGCTCCCACAAGCTCAGGGTCCGCCCGGAGCAGAGGTTGTAGAGACCATCCGCCCCCGACTCGATCACCGCCCGGACCGCGTCCGCCGCATCCCGGACGTCGGTGAAGTCCCTCCGGGTCTCGGGGTCGCCGACCGTGATCCTCACCTCGTCCCGGCCGGCATCGAGTGCCGCACCCGCCGCGGCCGCGAACTCGGCGGCGGCCTGGTCGGTCGGCTGCCCGGGGCCGACCAGGTTGAAGGTCCGCAGGATCGTCGACCGGAGGCCGACCTCCCGGGAGTACTGCCCGCACAGCGTCTCGGCGGCGAGCTTCGAGGCGCCGTAGATCGAGTGCGGCGCGGGCGGGTCCGTCTCGTCCAGCGGATCGTCTCCGCCGGCCCTGTAGACGGCGGCGGAGGAGAGCGTGACCAGGCGGGTGCGGGTTGATCGGGCGCGGAGCGCCTCCAGCAGGTTGAGCGTGCCACCGGTGTTCACCGCGAAGCAGCGGGATGGGTCCTCTCGTGCCAGGGCCGGCGAGGAGACGGCGGCCGCGTTGACGACCACACCGGGGCCGGTCTCGGCGACGGTCCGCGCCACCGCCGTGGCGTCGGTGAGGTCCAGCTCCCGGTGGGACCGGCGGATCACCTCATGCCCGGCCGCCTCAAGCGCCCGGCAGATCCAGCTCCCGAAGAAGCCACTCGACCCGGTGACGAGGATGCGCTCCGGGCCGGGCACGGCCGGAGGTCAGCTCTCCCCGCCGACCAGCCGTTCCCGGCCGGAGAGCTCGAGCGTCTGGGCCAGGCCGTCGCTCAGGGCGACGGTCGGCTCCCAGCCGAGGATCGAGCGGGCCCGTGCGATGTCCGGTCGACGGACCTTGGGGTCGTCGGTGGGCAGCGGCTCGAAGGTGACGCTGGACTCGGAGCCGGAGGCGGCGATCACCGCGTTGGCGAGCTGGAGCAGGGTGTACTCGTCCGGGTTGCCGATGTTGACCGGCAGGTGCTCTCCCGACTCGGCGAGCAGGATCAGCCCGCGGACCAGGTCGTCGACGAAGCAGAAGGAACGGGTCTGGGAGCCGTCGCCGAACACGGTCAGCGGCTGGTTCTGGAGCGCCTGGCGGAAGAAGGTCGGGATCGCCCGCCCGTCGCGGGCCCGCATCCGGGAGCCGTAGGTGTTGAAGATCCGGACGATCGAGGTGTCGACCCCCTGCTGGCGGTGGTAGGCCATGGTCAGGGCCTCGGCGTACCGCTTCGCCTCGTCGTAGACGCCGCGGGGGCCGATCGGGTTGACGTGCCCCCAGTAGCTCTCCTCCTGCGGGTGGATCTGGGGGTCGCCGTAGACCTCGGAGGTCGAGGCGAGGAGGAACCGGGCCCGCTTGAACTTGGCGACGCCGAGCATGTGCCAGGTGCCCTGGGCGCCGACCTTCAGCGTGTGCAGCGGCAGCCGCAGGTAGTCGATCGGGCTGGCCGGCGAGGCCAGGTGGTAGACGAAGTCGACCTCGCCCTCGATGTCCACCCGCTCGGTGATGTCGTGGTTGACGAAGGTGAACTCGGGCGAGTCGATGTGCTCGATGTTCTGCAGCGACCCCGTGTCGAGATTGTCGATGCAGATGACCTGGTAGCCCTTCGCGAGCAGAGCATCACAGAGGTGTGATCCGACGAATCCGGCTCCGCCGGTGACGACACAGGTAGTCATGGGGAGATCGTATTGGAGCCCGCCGCAGGCGTCCGTGCGGCGTCGGTCGTTCAGCCGGGCGGGATCTCGGTGTGGGTGCGGACGAGGAGGTTCTCGATCCGATCGAGCTCGATCGGGCCGAGGCCTTCCTCCTCGAAGTAGACGACGTCGTCGAACAGCCCGTAGAGCGTGCCCAGCACCTCGCCGCCGTCCTCCAGCTTCAGGTTCAGCCGGGCCCCGCGGCCCAGCTTCGGGATGACCGCGGCGATCTCGTCCTTCGAAGGCATGACCGGAGCCTACGCGCCGGACGCCCCGGAGGCGGGGCGGAGGGATCGGCGCATGCCAATGGGACCGATGGCTGTCACCGGTCCCGCTGGCTGAGGGAGGAGAGATTCCGGTCGGTGAGTAGAGGATCCGACCGGGCGACGCTGATCGTATGAGGTATGAGGATCAACGTATAGATATAGAATATACAAAGATGTCTGTAAAAGCAAGTCCTGAATCACCCCGGCCTCCCCGGACCAGCCAGGAGCACGTGGTCGAGTGGCTGCGCGAGGCGATCACCAGCCGAACCATCCTCCCGGGCCAGCGGGTCGGGCAGGAAGAGGTGGCCGAGCGGGTCGGGGTCAGCATCGTGCCGGTGCGGGAGGCCTTTCGCGTGCTCGAGCAGGAAGGGCAGCTCACCTACAAGCCCCGGCGCGGGCACTTCGTCACCGAGCTGAGGCTGGAGGACGTGGAGGAGATCTACGGCCTGCGCGAGGTCATGGAGGAGCGGGCGGTCCGCTACTCGATGGAGCGGATCGACGACCAGGTCAAGGAACGGATGCGGTCCGCCGCCGAGGAGTGCCGGGCCGCGGCCGCCGCCCGCGACGTGATCGAGGAGCTCCGGGCGAACCGGGAGTTCCACTTCTCGATCATGGACGCCCCGGGCCGTCCCCACACCCTGAGGATCATCCGCAAGCTGTGGGACCAGACCGAGTCCTACCGCGCCATCTACTACAGCCTGCCGGACGAGGCCGAGACGACCGTCGCGGCTCACGATCGGATCCTCGCCGCGACCCTGGACGAGGACGTCGAGCTGCTCCTGTTCGAGCTGAACCGCCATCGGGATCGCGCCCTCGAGGTCATGCGCGGGATCCTGGCCACCGAGGCCGGATGACCCTGATCTTAGAATTGTATATTATCTACGCCACTCGTTTTTGAGTCCAATCTTCAGGAGGAGCCCATGAGCAGCACCCAGGCTGACCCGCTCGACTTTCTCGACATTGATTCGCAACTGACCGACGAGGAGCGGCTCCTGCAGGAGACCGTCCGCAAGTGGGTCGGTGATCGGGTCCTCCCCGAGATCGGCGATTGGTTCGACGAGGGCCGTCTCCCGTTGGAGCTGGCGAAGGAGCTCGGCGGGCTCGGCCTGCTCGGCATGCACCTCGAGGGCTACGGCTGCGCCGGTGCGTCGGCCACCGCCTACGGGGTCGCCTGCATGGAGCTCGAGGCCGGGGACAGCGGCATCCGCAGCTTGGTTTCGGTTCAGGGTTCGTTGGCGATGTTCGCGATCTGGAAGTGGGGCTCGGAGGAGCAGAAGCAGGAGTGGCTCCCGAAGATGGCCGCCGGCGACGCGATCGGCTGCTTCGGCCTGACCGAGCCCGACAGCGGCTCCGACCCCGGTTCGATGCGGACCACCGCCCGCCGCGACGGCGACGACTGGATCCTCAACG
>JBEBTS010000016.1:0-19972 GCA_040393665.1 Conexibacter woesei | reverse complement strand
GCCGGTCAGCTCGACCGTCACGGTCATCGACCCCTTGCCGTCCTCGAGCAGCTTGATCGGCGTCTCGACGTTGCCGACCCAGGCGAGCCCGCCCAGGGCCTTTACCCAGCCGTTGCCGCTCAGGAAGCGGAGGTTGTCCAGCACGATCTCGCCGTTGTTCGGCGCGACGAAGTCGATCTTGATCGGGTGGCCGATCCGGGTGGTCTCGCCGGCGCTCGGCACGTTGAAGGAGTTGACCTGGACGTCGCTGATCCCGGGAGGTCCGTCCAGCACCACCGACTGGACCTGATGGGTCTTCTCGTTGATCCGGATCCCGGCGTTGAGCCGGTAGGCGTTGGTCAGGAGGAAGCCGTTCATGTCGATCTCGCCCCGGGGGTGATCGTTGAAGCTGGCGGTGTGGATGACGGCCCCGTCCTTCTCCTCATCGGTCCAGCAGGCCGCCGCCTTCACGATCCCGACCTCCACCGTCTTGTAGGTGCCCGCCTTGCAGGCGACGGTTGGTGGGTCTGCGGCCCCGGCTTTCACCGCGATCACGGTGGTCAGACCCGCAAAAAGGCACAGTGAGACCAACAGCTTCCGCACATCCCCCGAAAAAATCATTGCCGCAAGATACGGCGCGGAACGGCCAGTCCCTTCCCCCGCTCTCCACTCTTTCCGGGATGGCCCGACGGCCGCCGCAGCCCGCCGCGAACGGCTGCCCGGAGCTGCGGCGGCAGCCGACCCTCCCCGGTCAGGAACCGAGCGTCGAGATGCCGGCGGCGCTCGCCTGCGGCTTGCCGATCCGTTGCTGGTGGACCACGACCCGGAGGCCGTTCAGCCTGCCCCGGGCGAGCCGTCGACGGAGCTGCGGGGACTTCGGCGCCAGCCGGACGAACCGGTAGGTGTCCGGGACCTGCTGGAAGCTGGTCCGGGCCACGATCCGCTTGCCGAGCTTCAGCAGCACCTCGGTCTGGCAGTGGCCGTTGACCGGGCAGATCGCCCGCAGCCTCACCGTGCCACCGACCCGCTTGGCGGAGTCGGCGCTGCGCCGGCCGGTCTGGTTGAGCTCGAGCGTGTTCGGCGGGGAGAGCCGAAAGCGCCTGGTCCCGATCCTGCCGGGGACGCCGTCCGCGTTCAGCGCCTGGACGTTGGCGACGGCCCAGCTGCCGCCGGGATGCGACGGGATCACGATCGTCCGCTTCTTCGGCCCGACCACGCGGCGGTAGGCGCTGACCCGCTTGCCGCCCTTCTTCATCGTGATCTCGGCGACGTAGCCCCGGGCCCCGCGGACGCCCTTCCAGGTAGCGGTCGCGGTGTAGACGTTGCGCCACGCGCGGACCACCCGCGGCGCCCTCAGCTTCGCCGGGCGCTTCACCGCGAAGCGGTCCTCGATGGTGGCCTCGCGGGGAGTGCCGTTGTGGACCACCACGGCGCGCAGGCGGCGGACGCCGTAATGGCCGCCCTTGGTCGCCTTGAACTTGTGGCGCCCCCGGATCTTGTCGGTGACCAGGATCGGTTGCTCGTAGCCGCCGGCCATCACCTCGGAGAAGGCGATCTTGGTGTTGGGATTGCCCTTCGAGTCCCAGATCAGGGTGCGGTTGAGCCCCTTGCCGACGATGCGGGCCTGGACCTTCTCCGGCGGCAGCGCTCTGCCGGTCTTCACGCCCATGATCGGGACCGAGTCCGGGTAGGGGGCGACGGTCCACTTGCCTCGGGCCAGGCCACCGGCCGCGACGTGGGTGACCTTGTTCTTGCGGTCGACCACGATCATGAGCTTCTTCGTGCGGACCACGTCCTTGGCCCGCGGCACCTCGAAGCTGCGCCCGTCGGAGGAGGTCAGCCGGAAGCGCGGGGCGTCGCCCTGGCCGCGGGCGCTGAGCACCACCTCCCGCGGCCCCGTGGTCAGGGTGCGGGGATGCTCGCCCGAGACGGCGGCGACTCCGGCGGCAGCCGAGGCGGGGAACTTCTCCCGGTACCGGTCGAGCCCGCAACCGACCCCGAAGGTCTGGACGTCCTTGTGCCCGTACTCGTAGACCGCGCCGCCGTCGAACCAGGTCACCTTCCAGCAGGCCCCGGCCGCCCGGCTGTTGATCATGACCCGGCCGTCGAAGATGTCGAGCCCGATCAGGCGGACCTTGCCGCGGCCCTCGAACTGGAACCGCTGCTTGGCGACCCAGCCGTCGACCTTGGCGCCGATGTAGAAGGGGTCGTTCGGGTTGTTCGAGTAGCTGGGGAAGCCGACCCCGATGTTGAAGCCGAAGGCGACCCCGCTGTCGGTGTGGATCTTCAGGTAGACGCTCCCGACCGGCAGGCGGAACACCTTCACGCCCCCGTCGAAGAGGAAGTAGAAGTCCTGCTTCTCCTTGCCGATCTTCAGGGCCGAGCTGACCTCCAACGGCACCACCTTGCCCCAGGGGGTCGGGACCTCGGGGCCGAACTCGGCGGTCGCGCCGGCGTTCAGGTTGAGCACGAAGTAGTCGTCCACCCGGTTGAAGCCGAAGCCTCCGTTCAGCGAGGTGAGGAACCCGGCCGGCGGGGCGCCGATCGGGACCTTGATCCCGGAGACCCCGACGTTCGCCTTGGTCAGCAGCATGTTCTCGACCTCGAAGCCGAAGCTGACTCCCCTGTCGCCCATGAAGGGCAGCACGAAGTCGGCCCCACCGCCGAGCTTCTTCTCCTTGGCCGAGTACTCGGCTTCGAAGTCGCGGATCTTGATCAGCTTGATCCCGTCGATCTCCTGCAGGTGGACGTTGAAGCCGTCGATCTTCGATCCTTCGCCGAGCGTGGTGGGGATCTTGATCGTCACCGACTGCGGGCGGCCCTTGAGCGTGAAGATGCCGGAGAGCTGGACCGTGAAGTCCATCGACCCCTTGCCGCCCTCGCTGATCTTGGCCGGGGTCTCGGCGTCGCCGATCGGCGAGAACCCACCGAGGACCTTGGACCAGATCGCGTTGCTGCCCAGTCGGAAGTCCTCGATCAGGACGTCGCCGAAGTTGGGGGCGGTGAAGTTGAGCACGAAGCTGGCGCCGCCCATCAGGGTCGGGTTCTTCGGGTCGGGCCAGCCGGTCGAGTAGAGCGCCGCGTCGGAGGCCGAGCCGTCGGAGATCGTCACCGAGCGGATCGACTGCGTCTTGGTGTTGACCTGGAGCCCGGTCTTGTCCTGGTCCCTGAGCTGCCAGCCACCGACCAGGAAGCCGTTGAGGTCCACCCCGCGGATCGCCTTCTCGCCTTCGCCGTAGGCCGGCTGGGCATCCCACCGGGCGGTGTAGACGTCCGCCCCGTTCACCGTCGCCTTGCTCCAGCAGCCGACGAGCTGGGCGATGCCGGCGGTCACCTTGGTCGGCTGGCTGCCGTCCTTGCACTTGGGCGCGGTCTGCTCGCTGCCGCCAGCGGCGCCGGCCGTCGCCACCATTCCGGCAAGGGCCGCGATCAGCGCGGTCAGCATCAGGATCTTCTGCTTCATCTCGATCGGTTCTCCAGTCTGGGTCTGGCCCAGATCGTCGCGAGAGGGTGTTTCACCGCCGTTACAGCCGGACGAGGCATTCGTAACCTGGTTGAAACATGCCGGTGGGAGGCTGCGAGGTCCCACCGCCCGAGAGGACCCCTTGCCTGCCGTGAGCACCCGTTTGGTGGAGGATGCAGACATGCGCATCCTTGTGATCGAGGACGAAGAGCAGATGCTCGAGAACCTTGAGCGAGGGCTGTCGCGCGCAGGCTTCACGGTCGACTCGGCGGCCGACGGCCAGACCGGCCTCGACAAGGCGTCGTTGGCCGAGTACGACGTGATCGTGCTCGACCGGGACCTCCCCCGCCTCCACGGAGACGAGGTCTGCCGCCGTCTGAACCGGGCCGGCAACGAAGCCCGGGTGATCATGCTGACCGCGGCCACCTCGCTCGACGACCTGACCAGTGGCCTCAACCTCGGCGCCGACGACTACCTGACCAAGCCGTTCCGGTTCCCCGAGCTGACCGCCCGGATCCACGCGCTCGCCCGCCGCAGCGGCAAGCCCTCGCCGGCGACCCTGGAGCGGGGCGACCTCAGCCTCGATCCGGCCCGCGGCCTCGCCCTGAGGGACGGCCAGGACCTGAACCTGACGCAGCGGGAGATCATGGTGCTCGAGGTGCTGCTCCGCGCCGACGGCGGGGTGGTGTCCGCCGATCGCCTGCTGGAGGAGGTGTGGGGACGGGAAGCGGACCCGTTCGGCTCCTCGGTCCGGGTGACGATGTCGCGGCTGAGGCGGCGGCTCGGCGATCCGCCGGTCATCGAGACGGTGGTCGGGCGCGGGTATCGCATCTGATGCGCCGCCCGACGATCAGGCTGCGGGTGGCGCTCTCCTGCGCCGCCCTGGTGACGATCACCGGCGCCCTGGTCCTGACCGGGATGCTGTACCTGACCCAGCGCACGATCGACCGGAACGCCCCCGAGGTGACGCTCAACACGCGGAGCGACAGCCCGGCGGTGCTGCGCGCCCAGACCTTCGCCTTGTCCTTGCAGAACCAGCGCCTGGTCGACGACACGGTCGCCGACGTGCGGACGGTCGGCATCGTCGGGCTGATCCTCCTGGCCTCGGGCTCGCTCGTGGCGGGCTGGTTCCTCGCCGGCCGCATGTTGAGGCCCGCCACCCGGCTCGCGGACGCGGTCGAGGAGATCTCCGCGCTGAACCTCGAGCAGCGACTGGCTCACCAGGGGCCGGACGACGAGCTCAAGTCGATCGCCGATGCCTTCGACCGGATGCTGGAGCGGCTCGACGATGCCTTCGAGCGGCAGCGCCGCTTCGTCGCGGACGCCTCGCACGAGCTGCGGACTCCCTTCGCGACCATGCGGACCCAGATCGACGTCGCCCTCGATGAACCCGGCCTCTCCGGCGAGGAGACCCGTCGGCTGAGTGAGATCGGCGACGTGGTCGACCGGGGCAGCGGGCTGGTCGAGGCGATGCTCGCCCTCTCCCGGGCGGAGACCGTCGTCGGCCGCCGACGCACCGACCTGGCCGATCTCACCGCCGAGGTGATCACCGCGACGCCTGGAACCGGCCCGCTCGACCTGCGGATCGAGCTGAGCGAGACCGAGGTCGAAGGCGATCCGGTGCTGCTCGAGCGCCTGGTCTCGAACCTGATCCGCAACGCGGTCGTCTACAACCGGCCCGGCGGGCTGCTCGAGGCCGAGGTCGGCTCGGACGCGGGCCGGGCCTTCCTGGTCGTGCGCAACGACGGCCCGCGCCTGTCCGAGGAGGACGTGGCCCTGCTCTTCTCCCGCTTCCACCGCCACCGGTCGGCGGTGTCGGAGCGCGGCTTCGGGCTCGGGTTGCCGGTGGTCGAGGCGATCGCCCGGGCCCACGCCGGGTCGGTCGTCCTGGCGGCGCGGCCGCAGGGTGGGCTCGAGGTTCGTTTCGAGATGGCGCTCGCGGCTCAGGGCGAGCCGCAGGGACCGATGCCGTAGGCGGTCAGCTCGCGGGTGACCTCGTCGAAGGGGCCCTGGCTGGCCAGGCTCGGATCCGCCTCGACCCGGTCGGTCGCGCGATCGAGCTCGTCCAGCATCCGCACGATGCGCCGACGGTCCCCCGGGGGCGGGTCGAGCGCCCGGAGATCACGGCTCTGCTGCCGCAGGTTCGGGACCCAGACCCGATGGGTGAAGCGGATGCCGGCCTGGTCGTCCGGTTGCTGGTCGGGGCCGAAGGCGTCGACCGTGGCCTGCTGGAGGAACTCGTTGTTCCGCTCGCAGATCTCGTTCGCCTGTGCGACGAACTCCGACCGGGTCGGGGCCGAGCCCGCGGGATCCTCGTCGCCGGTGCCGCAGCCGGAGATCCCGGTGAGCAGCAACAGGGCGAGGGCGAGCCGGGCTCCGGCTCCGGCTATGCCCCGATGGTCCTCCATGCGCGGAGGCAAAGACTGCCAGGTCGGTCGGTCCCCACGACTGCCGTCACCGCACGGCCGGCTCGCATAGGGTTTCGGACGTGGAGACGCGGCCGAGCACACGGGGTCCGATAACGGCGCTGATCACCGGCGCCTCGAGCGGGATCGGCGAGGCCGTCGCGTGGCGTCTCGCCCGCGAGCCGGGCACCCGCCTGATCCTCGTCGCCCGGCGCGAGGACCGGTTGCGCGAGCTGGCCCGGGCCCTGCCCTGCCAGGCCACCTGGATCGCCGCGGACCTGACCGAGTCGGATGCGCCCGGACGGGTGCTGGCCCACGTCCAGGAGCACCACGAGGGGATCAACCTGCTGGTCAACAACGCCGGCGCCTCCTGGCGCGCGACGTTCGGCGAGGGCGGTCACGAGAACGTGCGCCGGACGATGGAGCTGAACTTCGACGCGGTGCTACGGCTGACCGAGACCCTGCTGCCGGTGCTGCGAGCCAACGCGCCGTCCTCGATCGTCAACGTGGCCAGCACCGCCGGCCGGATCTCCCGCGCCGGGGCGGGCGCCTACTCGGCCTCCAAGTACGCCCTGATCGGGTGGTCGGACGCACTCTTTTTGGAGGAGCGCCCGCACGGGGTCCACGTCGGCCTCGTGCTGCCCGGCTTCATCGCCACGGAGGGGTTCCCGGCCGCCGAGCTGCGAGCGAGGCTCGCCACCAGGTGGCTGGTCTCCGACGTCGGCAAGGCGGCCGACGCGATCTTCGAGGCCGGCCCCGGCGGCCGCCCCGAACGGTACGTCCCCCGGCCCTACGCACTGGTCGCCATCCTCAAGGTGATCGCTCCCGGCCTGATCCGCCGGGTGCTGCTCGGCGGGGCGGCCAAGGTGATGACGACGCGCACCGGGGCCGACGCCGAAGACTCCCGCTGACCGGGACTCTCATCGGGCTCCAATCGACGGGGGTCTACGATCGTCGTCCAGCCCGCCGGTCCGGGGGCGTTCCGCCGTCGACGGGAGGCAGATGAGAAAGGCATTCGAGCAGAGGAAGATCGTGGTGGTCGGCGCCCTCCTCGTCGCCGTGGGGGCGCTCGCCGCCGGTGTCTGGCTGGTCGCGCTGCGGTCCGACGACGAGCGGACGGTGCTGATCTCCCGGGAGGCGGGCGGCTTCTCTACCGACACCAAGCCGCCGGCGACCGAGGCGGTCTCGATCGACGACGACGGCGAGCGGATCACCGATGCCCAGATCCGCCGGATCGCGGCGGCGGCGACGGCGGCGGCCGGCGGTGGGCGGGTCACGGACATCGAGCGCTCCGACGATCCCGGCGAGGCCTTCGAGGTCGAGGTGGTGAAGGGCGGCGTCGAGATCGACGTGGCCCTCGACGCCCGGCTCCGACGCGTCCCCAACCGCCGATTCTCGGACTGACCGTGCGGATCCTGGTGGTGGAGGACGACGGGAAGCTGGCCGGCCTGATCGATCGCGGCCTGACCGAGGCGGGCTACGCGGTCGACCTCGCGGGGACGGGGGAGGAGGCCGTCTGGATGGCCGGCGCGACCCGGTACGACGCCCTGCTGCTGGACCTGACCCTGCCCGGCATCGACGGGTTCGAGGTCTGCGCCCGCCTCCGGCGCGAAGGGATCTGGTCGCCGATCCTGATGGTCACCGCCCGCGGATCGCTCGCCGACCGTGTCGCCGGCCTCGATCACGGCGCCGACGACTACCTGGTGAAGCCGTTCGAGTTCGAGGAACTGAAGGCGAGGATCCGGGCGCTGGTCCGGCGGCCCGTCGAGGAACGGCCCGCGGTGGTCGAGGTCGGCGGCCTGAGCCTGGACCCGGCCCGCCGCACCGTGTCCCGGGACGGCCAGCCGATCGAGCTCTCCCGGATCGAGTTCTCCCTGCTCGAGACGCTGATGCGGAGCGCCGGCCGGGTGATGTCCCGGTTCGACCTGCTCGAGCACGTCTGGGACTCCTCCTACGAGAACCGGTCCAACGTGGTCGACGTGTACATCCGCTACCTGCGGCAGAAGGTGGATCAGCCCTTCGGCACCGACTCGATCGAGACGGTCCGCGGGGTCGGCTATCGGTTCCGCGGACCGGACGGCTGAGCGCCATGGATCGACTGCCGATACGGGTGCGCCTCAGCCTCGGCTTCGCGCTCGTCATGGCGGTGCTGCTGGCCGGGGTGGGGCTCTTCGTCCAGTCGGAGCTGCGGTCCGGGCTCGACGACTCGATCGACCGCGAGCTGTCGGCCCGGCTGGCCGGGGCGATCGCGATCGTGCGCGACGACGGCGACGACCTCGGCGACCCGGCCCGGGACCCGCTGACCCGGATCGACCCGGGCGGCTTCGTCCAGGTGCTCGATCCCGACGGCTCGGTCGTCGGGGCGACGTCGCCGGCCCTGGTCACCCGCGCGATCGGCCCCGCGGTGACGGGTGGCGACAGCGCGGGCCGGATCGCGACCCGAGATCTCTCGGTGCCGGAGATCGGCGGCCGCCTGCGGGTCGCCTCGGCGCTCGCCCGCGACGACGGCGTCGACTACACGGTGATCGCCGGGGCCTCGCTCGACCAGCGGGACGAGACGCTCGCGGAGCTGCGCGGCCTGCTGCTGCTCGGCGGGCCGATCCTGCTGCTGGTCGCGACGGGCGCGGCCTGGCTGATCGCGACCGCCGCGCTCCGCCCGGTCGAGGCGATGCGGGAGCGGGCCGAGTGGATCTCCGAGACCAGCATCGGCGAGCGCCTGCCGGTCTCGCCGGCCCGGGATGAGATCGCCCGGCTCGGGACCACGCTCAACCAGCTGCTCGACCGGGTCGAGGCGACGGTCGAGCGGGAGCGTGGCTTCGTCGCCGACGCCTCGCACGAGTTGCGGACCCCGCTCTCCGTGCTCCGGGTCGAGCTGGAGCTGGCTCTCGGCGACGACCGCACCGGGGAGCAGATCAGGGCGGCACTCGTCTCGGCGATGGAGGAGACCGATCGGCTCACCGCGCTCTCGCACGACCTGCTGGTCCTCGCTCGCGCCGACGAGGGTCGGCTGCCGGTCCAGCCGCAGCCGGTGGACCCGGAGGGCTTCGCCCGCGGGGTGGTCGATCGGATGAGCGCGATGGCGGAGGAGTCCGGCCTGCGGCTGGAGGTCGTGTCGGGCTCGCCCGTCGGGCCGGTCGAGGCCGATCCCGCCCGGCTGGATCAGGCCCTGACCAATCTGGTGGAGAACGGCATCGCCCACGCGGCCGGCGTGGTGAGGATCGAGATCGGTCGGGCGGGCGGGATGGTCGAGTTCCACGTGCGCGACGACGGGCCGGGCTTCTCGCCCGAGATGCTGGAACGCGGCTTCGGCCGCTTCGTCCGGCAGGGCCCCGGCCGCGATCGCGGCGGCACCGGCCTCGGCCTGGCGATCGTCGAGGCGGTGGCGGCCTCCCACGGCGGCGCCGCGGGCCTCGCCAACTCCCCGTCCGGGGGCGCCGACGCCTGGTTCTCGGTGCCGGCCCGGCCCGCCTGATCGGCGCGGCCGCCCGCTGGGGCCGGGACTCTCATCGTGCTCCAATCCGGCGGTGCCAGCATCGTTGGCATGAAGTCATCCGAGAGGAGCACCCCGATGAGCATGTTGAAGTCACTTCCCCTCCTGCTGGCCGGAGCCGCCGCCGTGATCGCGATGCTGCCCGCCACGGCCAGCGCCGGCAACGTCGACCTGGCCCGGGCCGAGTGCCGTCACGAGCGGGCGACGGAGCCGGCCGAGTTCGCGGTCGAGTACGGCGGCACCGGCAAGGCGGCGCTGAAGCGCTGCGTGCGCCGGGAGATCCGCAAGGCCCGCGTCGAGTGCCGGACCGAGCGGCGCACCGAGCCCCGTGAGTTCCGCCGGGAGTACGGCGGCACCGGCAAGCGCGCGCTCCGACGCTGCGTCCGCGACGAGCTGCGCTGACCCCGGACCCAGAGTTGAGGCGGACCCTCAGCTCGAAGCAGCATCCGTGAGCGAAGTGCCCCCAGTTCTGGTCGTGAGACGACCACGACTGGGGGGAATTCGCGCGGCCGGGTCCGGGCCCAGGCGTCCGGGTTCCGGCTCCGACGGCCGGGTATCGGCTCAGGCGGCGGGCCGGTCCGGGTAGATGTCGTCGATCGTGGTGAGCGCGCGGTAGGGCGCCCCGGCCGCGGCGGCGATCGCCTCGCCCCCGCCGGCCAGGCGGTCGACCACGCCGAGCACGCCGGCGATCTCGAAGCCCTCGTCCCGGATCCGCTCGATCGCCGACACGGTGGAGCCCCCGGTGGTCACCGTGTCCTCCACGACCAGCACCCGGTCGCCGGGCTCGGCGCCGCCCTCGACCCACCGCTGCAGGCCGTGGGCCTTGCGTTCCTTGCGGACGAAGAAGCCGACCAGGTCCTCGCCTTCGGGCACCGAGATCGCGGCGCAGGCGAGCGGGATGGCGGCCATCACCGGACCGCCGACGGCGACCGCGCCGATCTCCCGCGCGTGGGCGGCGATCAGGGTGCCGGCGGCGCGCTGGCCGGCCGGGCGCATCACGGTGCGGCGGGCGTCGACGTAGTACGAGGCCTTCGCCCCGCTGGAGAGCGTCACCTCTCCGAGGATCAGCGAGTGCTCCCGCAGCTGTTCGATCAGCTCCTGGCGGGTGGCGTCGAGGTCGGTCATCGGGAGGGTCCTCCGGTCGGATTGGTTGGTTTCACGGGGTTCTGCCTCGGGCCGGCGCGGACGAGGCGGCTCAGTTGAGCGTGGCCAGCACGAAGGCGTTGTTGAAGACGTGGAAGAGGATCGGCGGCCAGATCGAGCCGGTCTTCTCGTAGACCAGGGCGAAGGTGGCCCCCAGCACGGCGAGCTGCGGCACGGTCGACCAGCCGGTCGAGTAGTGGAGCAGGCCGAAGACCAGGCCGGCGCCGAGCGCGGCCAGCGGCCAGGAGAGCCGGGTCCGGAAGCCGCCGAACAGCATCCCCCGGAAGCAGACCTCCTCGGCGACGGGCGCGAGGAGCGCGATCAACAGGATCTGGCTCCAGATCGGGCCGAGGTCGCCGGCGATGTCGTCCTGCTCCGGCTGGCCGAAGATCTCGGCCCAGACCAGGGCGAAGGCGATGTAGCTCACCAGGGCGATCCCGATCCACTTCAAGGCGTTGCCGGGGCGGAAGGAGACGAACCCGAGTCGCCGCACGGCCTCGCGGAAGCCGCCAGGACCGGAGTTGGAGGCCATCAGGAAGGGGATGGCCAGGAAGCCGACGGCGGTCATCACCTGGATCCCGATCCGGGCCGGCGTGCCGAGGTCGTCGCCGGATCCGCCGTCGAAGGCGAGGATCGGCAGGGCGAGCACCAGCCCGAGGATCAGCGCCACCAGGGTGCCGCCGATCGCGGCCCACGGCCCCCAAGTCGCCCACGGGTAGCGGTCCGGCGCCGCGGGGGCCTCCTGGGCGGGCGCGGGCGGCTCGGCGACCGGCTCGGCTGTCGGCTGCTGCTCTTCCATCGGGGCGCATTCTCACACCTCGGGCGGGGACGCAACGGTTCGTGCATTCGGCGATGCCGCAGCGGCCTTTAGAAACAGGTGGAGTTCATCCAGCTACCCTTTGTCGAATGACCAGGCGCCAGAAGAGAGTGCGCCGGCACCGGAGCACGCCGCGCAAGAAGCTGATCGCGGTCGGCGCGGTGATCGGCGGATTGCTGCTCACCGCGGCCGTCGCCGCCGGTGGCTGGGTGCTCAGCGTCGCCAGCGACGCCCCCGATCCGGCCGATCTCAAGCAGATCGACAAGGGTCAGAACTCGGTCATCTACGCCGGTGACGGCTCCCGCCTCGGCATGATCGACTCGGACGAGGTCCGCACCCCGGTCAAGCTGGACGTCGTCCCGAAGTACCTCCAGGACGCGACGATCGCGATCGAGGACGAGCGGTTCTACAAGCACAACGGGATCGACGTCGAGGGCGGCATCCGCGCCCTGGTCAAGAACATCACCGAGGGCGGGATCACCGAGGGCGCGTCGACGATCACGATGCAGCTGATGCGCAACCTCTACATCACGAACCCGAAGCGTGACTACGAGCGCAAGATCGCCGAGGCCAAGATGGCGCTCGACTACGAGAAGGAGCACTCCAAGGAGGAGATCCTCGGGAAGTACCTGAACACGGCGCCCTACGGCACCAACCAGGGACGCACCGCGATCGGGGCCAAGGCGGCCGCCCGGGTGTACTTCTCGAAGGACGTGAGCAAGCTGACCCTGCCGCAGTCGGCTCTCCTGGCGGGCCTGCCCCAGGCGCCGACCGACTACAACCCGATCCACAACCCGCAGGGCGCGAAGTCCCGGCGCAACGAGGTGATCAGCTCGATGGCCCGGCTGGGGTACATCACCCAGGAGCGGGCGGACCAGGCCAAGCAGAGCGGCCTCCAGCTCGATCCCGCGGAGGACATGTTCGACCGGCGCGAGCCCTTCCTCTTCGACTACGTCGAGACCGAGCTGATCCGGAAGTACGGGGTGACGACCGTGCGCAACGGCGGCCTCCGCGTCTACACGACGGTCCAGCCGGCGATGCAGGACGCCGGTCTCGCCGCGATCAACTCCTCGGTCTACGCCGGAGGCCCCTCGGGCGCGCTGGTCGCGGTCGAGCCGGGCACCGGCAACGTCGAGGCGATGGTTTCGTCCTCCAGCTACAGCGACAGCAAGTTCAACCTCGCGGCCCAGGGCAAGCGGCAGCCGGGATCGACCTTCAAGACCTTCACCCTCGCCGCGGCGATCAACGAGGGCATCAACCCGAATACGACCTACTACGAGTCGAAGCCGCTCAGCATCAACGACCCGGTCTACGGGGAGTGGAACGTCTCGACCTACTCGAACTCCTACTCGGGCACGATCAGCGTCGCCGAGGCCACGCAGCAGTCCGACAACTCCGTGTTCGCCCAGCTGGCGCTCGATATCGGCCCCGAGAAGGTGGCCGCGATGGCGAAGGCGCTCGGCGTCAAGACCAAGCTCGACGGGTATCCGGCGGAGACCCTCGGCGGCCTCACGATCGGCGTCTCCCCGCTGGAGATGGCCGGTGCCTACGCGACCCTGGCGGCCGGCGGGGTCCGGCGCGACCCCACCGCGATCAAGAAGGTGGTCTTCCCCAACGGCGACGTCGATCGGCCCGGCCGCTCCAAGCCGAAGCGGGTCATGAGCGAGGCCGCCGCCTACGAGGTCACCAAGGTGCTGCACAGCAACATGACCGGCGGCACCGGCACCAACGCCTACACCGGCTGCGGCGGCCAGGCCGGCAAGACCGGCACCACCGACAACTTCACCGATGCCTGGTTCGTCGGCTACCAGCCGAACCTGGCGGCGGCGAGCTGGGTCGGCTACCCGGAGTCGAACAACATCAGCACCGGCATCTCCGGCAGCGGTGAGCCGTCGAGCATCTGGCACAACTTCTTCGTCAACGCGGCCGTGCCCTGCGAGGACTTCCCGGCTCCGGCCGAGCCGATGTCGTGGGGCTCGTTCAGCGGCAGCTACACGGTCTCGCCCGGCACCAAGAGCGACTACGGCCCGGACAGCGAGGACAGCGACGACGGTGACGATGACAGCGCCGACGACGGCGCCACCGAGGACGACACCGACAACCCGGACCAGTACGCGCCGGGCGTCGGTCAGGAGCCGGCAGGCACCGGCGGCGGGGGCGGAGGCGACGACACCGGCGGGGTCTCACCGCCCGGCTGAGCGGAGCGGCGCCAGATCAAGGTGACCGCCCCGACGTAGATCAGCTCGACCACCGTCTGGGTGGCGCGGACGGCGATCGCGATCGCGGCGCCGACCCCGAAGCTGCCGCTCGGCAGGACGACCTTGACCGCCCAGGCGAAGGCCGCGTCGCGCACCCCGAGCCCGGCCGGGGTGACCGCCGACACGACCGCCGCCAGGAACCCGATCATCTGGGAAGCGGCGACGAACGGCAGGTCGCCGAAGTCGAAGAAGTGGACCGAGCGGGCGGCGAAGTAGACCCCGATCCCCATGATCGCCCAGATCCCCACGTAGGCGAAGTAGACCGCGGTCACCGCGCGGAACCGCATCAGCTGGGGCAGCGGCTCCCGCCCCAGGGCACTGAGCAGCCGGTTGGTGACCGGACCGAAGATCCGCGGGTGGAGCAGGGTCGCGATCAGCGGCAGGATCAGCAGCGGCAGCCACCTGGCCGGCTGGCCGGAGAGGTCCGGGTGGTCGATCAGGAACCAGGTGGCGATGGTGAGGGCGCCGGCGATCGAGACCGCCTGCTCGTAGACGATCCCGGCCGACGAGACCCGCCGGCTGACTCCCGCCTTCTCGGCCAGCAGCACCCGCGCCAGGATGAACAGGACCGTGCCCGGGATGTAACGGACCAGCAACGGCTGCGCCCAGATCCTCTGGGCCTGGGTCGGGGTCACCGGGCTGCCGAGCAGGCGCAGGATCACTCCCCACAGGGCGGCGCAGCAGATGAAGTGGAGCAGCATGAACCCGATCGCCGGCAGCAGCCAGATCAGGTCGAACTCGACCCCCTTCTCGCGCAGCTCGGACCACTGGGAGGCGACCGTGTAGACCAGCAGCCCGAAGATCAGGAAGGCGATCGAGCCCTGGAGCAGCAGGCGGGTCGAGCGCTTCTTCGGCCCCTGCTTGCCCAGGGTCGCCGCGAGCTTCCCGATCCGGTGAAGCAGGCTGGCTCCGTCCGCGCCGCTTTCTTCTCTGACCTCGCTCATTCCTCAGGCCATAGTGTCAGAGGCGATGAACGACGACCCGGACACCCCCCGCGGACTCTCCGAGTTCGAGCTGATCGAGCTGTTCGTGGAGCGTCCGCCGGACCCGGAGCGGATCCGCGTCGGGGTCGGCGACGACGCCGCGGTGGTCGCTACCCGCGGCGGGGTCGTCACCTCCGTCGACACCGTGGTCGAGGGCGTCCACTTCCGCCGGGACTGGGCGACCCCGGAGCAGATCGGCGGCAAGGCGGTCGGCGCCGCGCTCTCCGATCTCGCGGCGATGGGCGCCGGGAGCGGCGGGGCGGAGGTCTACCTGAGCCTGGGCGCGCCCCGCGGCTCCGATCCTGAGTTCCTGCGCGACCTCGCCCGGGGCGCCGGCGAGATCGCGACCCGCCACGGCGCCGCTCTGGCCGGCGGCGACACCGTCGCCTCGCCGGTGCTCTTCCTGGCGGTCACGGTGACCGGCCACGTCAACGACCCGGCGGAGACGGTGCGCCGCGGCGGCGCCCTCCCCGGGGACGCGGTCGCCGTCACCGGGACGCTCGGCTCCGCCCGGGCCGGGCTGTGGCTGCTCGAGGATCCCGGCCTGCCGGTCACCCCCGAGCTGCCGGCGGCGACCCGCCGGAAACTGATCGACCGCCACCTGAACGCGGTGCCGCGGATCAAGGCCGGGGCCGCGCTCGCCCGGGCCGGGGCCCGGGCGATGATCGACCTGAGCGACGGGCTGGTGGCCGATCTCGGCCACATCGCGCGGGCCTCTGGCCTGGACCGGTCCGGGGTCGCGATCCGGATCGAGGCCGGTTTGGTCCCGTCGGGGGACGGCGTCGAGTCGGTCGCGCTCGCCGCCGGGCTCGACCGCCTCGAGCCCGCCCTGGCCGGAGGCGAGGACTACGAGCTGGCCGTGACCCTGCCGCCCGAGCGGGTCGAGGAGGCGCGGGCCGCGCTCGACCGGGAGGGGGTGCCGCTCACCGTGATCGGCGAGGTGCTCGAGCCTTCGTCGCGACGGGAGGCCGGGGTTCACGTCGAGCTCGACGGGGAGCCGATCGCGACCGCCTCCGGCGGCTACGACCATTTCGGCTGAGCCGCCCCGTCCAATATCCTGCGCGGCCATGCCTACCGCCTCCGACCCCACCGGCACGGCCCCGCGCCGCCTGGCCCTGACCCTGCTCGTCCTCGCCCTGGCCCTCGCGGGCTGCGGGTCGGACGACTCCGGCCCGTCCGGATCCGACCAGGCGAAGAGCACCGACGCCACCCGCGAGTCGCCGACGATCGCGGACCGGTCGGGCAAGGCGTTCAACCCCTCCCGGATCTTCTCGGAGACGATCGACGGCGTGGTCTCGATCCGCTCCATCTTCGGCCAGGGGACCAACCCGTTCGAGGGCGGCGCGGCCGGCGGCTCCGGGTTCGTCCTCAACGACGACGGCGAGATCATCACCAACGCTCACGTGATCAGCAACGGCGAGGGCGAGGACCGCAAGCCGGCCGGAAAGGTGTTCGTCGAGTTCACCACCGGCGACGTGATCCCGGCCAAGGTGCTCGGGCTCGACCCGTTCTCCGACATCGGCCTGCTCCGGGTCGATCCGGCCGAGGTCGAGCTCGAGCCGCTGGAGCTGGGGGACAGCGACAAGCTCGTCGTCGGCGAGCCGATCGCGGTCATCGGCAGCCCCTTCGGCGAGGACCAGACCCTCACCACCGGGATCGTCTCGCAGACCGGCCGCTCGGTGATGTCGCTGACCGACTTCCGGATCGAGGGCGCGATCCAGACCGATGCCTCGATCAACCCGGGCAACTCCGGCGGCCCGATGCTGGACGGCGACGGCCGGGTCATCGGGATCAGCCAACAGATGAAGACCGGCTCCGGGGCCAGCAACGGGGTCGGGTTCGGGGTGCCGGTGAACACGATCAAGTGGTCCTCCGGCCAGCTCCGCGAGCACGGCGAGGCGAGCTACGCCTACATCGGGGTCTCGACCCAGGCGCTCTACCCCCAGCTCGCCGAGAAGCTGGGGATCGAGAACGAGCGCGGGGCGATCGTGGCCGACGTGATGGACGGCGGTCCGGCCGATGAGGCGGGCCTGCGCGGGGCTGAGGACGACATCACGTTCCAGGGCGCCCGCTATGACGTCGGCGGCGACGTGATCGTCGCGGCGGCGGGCGAGGAGATCGAGCGGGCCGAGGATCTCGGCCGGATCATCGGCGGCTTCAAGCCGGGTGAGACGATCGAGCTCGAGGTGATCCGGGACGGCCGCAAGCGCAAGGTGGAAGTGACCCTCCAGGAGCGCCCGGCCACGATCGGCTCTCCCTGAGCCGGTGAACGCGCCACCTGCCGGCGTCACGGCGGCAGGCCCATAGACTGAGGGCGTGGAGAGCGACGACACCGAGCCCCTGATCATCGTTTCCAACCGCGGTCCGGCCCAGTTCGAACGGGGCCCGGACGGGGAACGTGTGGTGACGCGGGGCGGCGGCGGCCTGGTGACCGCGCTCTCGGGCCTGGTCGCCGAGCGCGAGGCGCTCTGGATCGCCTCGGCGATGACCCCCGAGGACGCCGCCGTGACCGAGGAGAACGGCTTTCAACCGATTGACGTCGAGCTCGACTCGATCTCCTGCCGGGTCCTGCTGGTCGAGAGCGACGCCCGGGCCTACGACCGGTTCTACAACGTGATCGCCAACCCGATCCTGTGGTTCATCCAGCACTACCTCTGGGATCTCTCCAACGCCCCCGACATCCGGATCGAGGAGCTGGAGGCCTGGTACGAGGGCTATGAGGTGGTCAACGAGGACATCGCCCGGGCGGTGGTCAACCAGATCAGCGACCGCGAGCAGCCGCTGGTGATGCTCCACGACTACCACCTTTACACGGCCCCGGCGAAGATCCGCAAGGCGCGGCCGGACGTCGTGCTCCATCACTTCGTCCACATCCCCTGGACCCAGCCCGACAGCTGGCGGGTCCTGCCGACCCGGATCCGCGAGGCGATCTTCGACGGGATGCTGGCGAACGACACGATCGGCTTCCACACGACGAGCTACTGCACCAACTTCCTCGCCTGCTGCCACGAGCTGATGGGCTACGAGGTCGACTACGAGGCGCTCGAGGTGTCGCACCCGGGAGGGCGCACCCGGGTCCGGGCCTACCCGCTCTCGATCGACTCGCGGCACCTGCATGAGGTCGCGGTCTCGGACGAGGTGCAGGAGGCCGAGAAGGAGATCCTCGCCCGCCGTCGCGAGCACCTGATCCTCCGGGTCGACCGCGCCGACCTCTCGAAGAACGTGCTGCGCGGGTTCACCGCCTTCGACACCTTCCTGACCGAGCACCCGGAGTTCCGCGAGCGGGTCACCTTCGTCGCCCACCTGCAGCCCTCCCGCCAGGACGTGCCCGAGTACGCCGAGTACCTGGAGCGGATCGAGGCCCTGGTGGCCGTGGTCAACCACCGGCACGGGACCACCGACTGGATGCCGATCGACCTGCGGGTCTACGAGAACTTCACCGAGGCCGTCGCCCGGTACAAGCACTTCGACCTGCTGATGGTCAACGCGATCTTCGACGGCATGAACCTGGTCGCGAAGGAGGCGCCGACGATCAACCTGCGCGACGGCGTGGTGATGCTCTCCGAGAACACCGGCTCCCACCACGAGCTGAAGGAGCACGTGCTCACCGTCAACCCGTTCGACATCCAGGACCAGGCCGACGCGATCTACCACGCCCTCACCATGTCGCCCGAGGAGCGCCGCCGCCGGGCAGACGGCCTGCGCGAGGTGATCAACGCCCGCACGCCGGCCGACTGGGTCGACGAGCAACTGGCCGACATCGAGACCGTCCGAGGGATCAGGGCGGCACGATGAACAGGGCCGGGCCGACACCCTTCCGTCGGCGGCCGGCCAAGTCCCTGCTCCTACTCACGGCCCTGGCGCTCGCGGGCCTGCTCGCGGCTCTGCTGGCCGCCGGTCCGGCCGCCGAGGCCCGGCCCAAGCTCCAGCGCTGCGACATCGGGACCAAGCGGGCGTTCCGGTGCGGCCAGATCACGGTGCCGGCGGTCCGCGGGCTGCCCTCCGCCGGCAAGCAGAAGATCGGCTTCGCGATCCGGCCGCGGGGCGATCGCAGCCGTCCCTCGAAGGGGGCGATCGTCTTCATCGAGGGCGGCCCGGGCTACGCCGCCACCAACTCCGACTCGATCCGGCCGACCGCCGCGGTCTTCGCGCCCTTCCTGAAGCGGTACGAGCTGATCGCGGTCGACCAGCGCGGCACCGGCCGCTCCAGCCCGGTCCGTTGCCGCGGCCTGCAGCGCGAACGGATGGCCTGGAACCGCGCGGTCAGGCAGTGCGCGCGGCAGCTCGGCCCGCGCCGCCAGGGCTTCACCACGGCCGAATCGGCCGAGGACCTCGAGGCCGTCCGGCGGGCGCTCGGGCTGAAGGGCGTGATCCTCTACGGGGACTCCTACGGCACCTACCTGGGGCAGTCCTACGCCGCCCGTCACGGTCGGCACCTGAAGGGGCTGATCCTCTCCTCGGCCTACCCCGGGAACGATCCGTTCTGGCGCACGCTCTACCCGGCCGCCACCCGCGCGATCCGGGTCTCCTGCCGGCGGTCGCCCAACTGCTCGGGCGACGCGCTGGGCCGGTTCCGACGGGTCCTGCGGCAGGCCGGCACCGGCTCCGGCCTCACCCATGAGGTGCTCGCCTACCTGATGGGGGACGCCTCCAACTACGCGCCGGGCGGCTACCACCGGCTGAACCGGGCGGTCTCGAGGTGGCTGAGGGGAGACCGGTCCGCGCTGCGGCGGCTGACCGCGCCCTTGCCCCCGGGAGCCGGTCCCTCCAGCTACTTCTCGACCGGCATGTACGTCGCCACGATCTGCAACGACTACCCGGTCCCCTGGGACCGGTCCGCCGGGCTCTCCCAGCGACGGCGCCAGTTCAACCGGGCGATCGCCGGCTTCCGCCCGCGCGACCTGTTCGCCCCGCTCACCCGGCGGCAGTGGATGACCGACTCCGCCTCGGACATCGGCGCGTGCATCGCCTGGCCCGCGCCCACGCCGCGCATGGAGCCCCCGATCCCGCCCGGCCGGAAGATGCCCGCCCGGCTCCGCACCCTCGTCCTCGCCGGCGGGTTCGACTCGATCACGTCGGTCAAGGAGGCGCGTCAGGTGACCCGTCGCTTCCCCCGCGGCCGCCTCTTCGTGGTCCCCGGCCGCGGGCACGCCTCCGAGCTCTACTTCCCGTTCACCTCCAAGGGCACGCCCCGGATCCGGCACTTCGTCCGCAACCTCGACTGACCGGCCCTGGCGACCCACGGTCGGGGCGAGCCGGAGCGCTCCGCGGACCGCCGTGGCAATCCCGAGCGCTCCGCTGGCCGCCGGGGCGATCCCGGGCACCCACTGGTTGGTTCGATCCCGAGCACTCCGCAGATTGCCGGGGCAATCCCGAGCACCTAACGGATCGCTGGGGCGATCCCGAGCGCCCAACGGATCGCTGGGGCGATCAC
>JBEBTS010000015.1:0-20316 GCA_040393665.1 Conexibacter woesei | reverse complement strand
GCCTCCCAGTTCATCGAGGATCCCGACTTCCTCGAGGAGCAGGGGATCCTCACCCAGGAGGTCCGGTCCCGCAAGGAAGCCGAGCACACCGGGATCAACCTGGCCAACGGCTCCGGGAACGGCAATGGAAACGGGAACGGGAACGGGCATGAGTCCGGACCGGTCGCCGACACCGGCGGCACCGCGGTCCCGGCCGGATCCGCCCTGACCGAGGACGTTCCGGTCATCCCGGCGAGGCTCAAGGTGACGGGCGGAGCAGCCGAGCTCGGCCCGGCCTGCGACCAGTGCGGAGGCATGATGCAGCGGACTGGCTCTTGCTACACCTGTTCCAGCTGCGGAAACAACACCGGCTGCGGCTGAGCCGCTGGATCATCCCGACTGGCGGGACTTGTGACCATTCGCCGTGCCTGGGCACTGTCGATCAGTCACAAGTCCCGCCATCCGGGCGTCCAGCGACTCAGCGCCGAACGACCTGGCCCACAAGAAAGGAATCTCAACATGGCCACCAACCCACCATCAGGCGACGGACACCGCCAAGGTGCCGTCAAGAACAGATCACAGACCCGCACACCAAACGGGAACTGGGTGAAAAGAGACAGGACGACTGGTCAGTTCATGGACCAGAAGAAAGACGGCAAGCCGTTCAAAGGCGTACGTCGGGAACGCTAGTCGTCCCTCCTGACCTTCGTGAAGCCCCGGCGCTTGCCGGGGCTTTTCTTTGGGCTGGTTCGGTTCTCGGTGTTGGGGACCCAGAGCGGATGGGCCGCTCGGTCGGTGACCTGCCGGTCAGTCGGGCTCGGTCGCTTCGATGCCTAGGGCGGCGGCCCAGGTGCCGGCGCCCTCGACGATGTCGGGCCAGTCCATCTTGACTCCCCGCAGGGCGGCCACCCCTTCCAGCCCGGCGAGATCGCACCGGCGGAAGACGCACCCGCCGAGCGACGCTCCGCGCAGGTCGCACTCGACCAGGCGGCAGTCCTCGAAGCTGACCGACTCGCAGCTCGCCTCGAACAGGCTCACCCCGGTCAGGTTGCAATCCTCGAACCGCACCCGGACCAGCTTCGACAGCGCGAAGGAAGCCAGGTCCGCCCGGCACTGCCGGAAGGTGACGTCGTAGAGCACGGAATCGGTCAGCGAAAGCCCGGTCAGCCGGCTGGAGGCCACGGTGACCCGCGAGATCCCGGCCCGTTCGGCCCGCAGGTTCGAGAGATCGCACCGCTCCAAAACGAGGTCGCTGAACCCGCCCGCGTCCAGCGACGAGCCCCGCAGCCCCACTCCGTCCAGGACTCCCTCCTCGACGCTCAGGCCCCTGACCCGACGTCCGGTCAGCTCACAGCCCGACGCGACGAACGAGGAGATCGACGCGTCGTGATCCAGCGAGTCCGGATCCAGCCCCCCGAGCTCTTCGCGAGGCCGGACCGACGGGCTGTGGGGAGCGTTCACTGGCATGCCGGAGACCGTACCGGCCGGGGCCGGAGCCTCAACCGGCCCGGGTGACCACGACCTCCAGGCCACCGGCCGACCATCCCGGAATGTCCACGTCCGGGCAGGCGCTGACCGCGCAGGAGGCCGGGCGCAACGCCCTCAGGGCGAGATGGTCGTCCGGGTTCAGCTTCACCGGACCAAGCCCGCGATAGGCCTCGGAGTCGGCCTCGTAGCTGATGAAGAAGGAGAGCATGCCGGTCAGGTAGCGACGGTCGATTCCGAGTGCCCTGGAGATCAAGTCACGGCAGCCGGGCCGGCGATCGTCGTAGACCTCCGCCCAGCAGCCCGGGTACATGATGTCGGCGACCCCGTCGGCCTCGTAGGAGACCAGCTCGAAGACCGGCTCCGCGTCACCGTCGTACAGCCGGTCGCCCGGACCGGCCGAGTAGACCAGCCAGGGCCGACCGAACCGAGCCCATCCGAGCGCGTTCCGGGTGACCGACTGGTCGAAGCCGATGAAGCTGAAATCGCCGCCCTGGGCGCCGTCGGGGGTCGAGATCCGGATCTCGTCCCCCGGTTCGAGTTCGAATCCGGCGCCGGTGCCGTGGGAGATCCGGGTCGTGGTGCTCTGCTCGCGCATGCTGTCCGCCTTCGGTCGGGTCGGGCTCCTTAATCGAAGCGGCGCTTACGAACTCAGCACGACGGGATGGCCGCATTCATAACACGCCCGCCGCCGATCGCCAAACCGGAGCCGCCGACTTCACGCCGCGGAGCCCTACCGGCCGCTGGTCGAGAAGTGCTGGTAGTCCTTCGTGCCCGCCCAGGCCCCGCCCCACTTCCAGCCCTGGGCGGCGAACGCCCGCACCACCGCGCCCCGCCGGGCGACCATCCCCTTCCGGTGCGGCTTGCGCCGGGCGAAGGGCCGACCCGCGGGCGGCGACACCCGCCCGGACGGCTCCACCCACGGATTCTCGACCGGGTTCAGGTCCAACGCCCGCCCGTACGCGTGCTCCGACCACACCCCGGGTCGACCCGAGACCTCCCGGCAGTTGAAGGCGGAGGTGTTGTCCGCCCGCATCGACCGGTGGTCGCTGCCCCCGTAGGCGTCGACCAAGCGCACCCGCCGAATCGCGAACCGCCGCTCGAACAGCTCCCGGAACACGCGCAGGACGCCCCGGGCCCGCCCGGCCCGGATCACCAAACGGCCGTTGCGCGGCTCGCGGGCGAAGTCCCAGTGGGTGATCCGCACCAGTCGCAGGCCCCCGAACCCCACGGGGCAGCCCCGGTGCCACGAGACCCCGGTCATGCGACGCCTCAGTCGTGGGCCGATCCGGCTGATCGAGCCACGGAACACCGGCTGCGCCGACTCGGTGGCGGTGGCGGCGGAAGCGGTCCGGGGGCGCTCGCCGACGCCGGCCGCCGAGAGTGCCACGACGACGGCCAGGGACAGGATCGCGATCGCGGTTCGACGGTCGCGGACGATCCGGCTGACGTTTCCTCTGCTGCTCGCGATACTCACCGCCCGGTGGTCGGGAACCTGCGCTGATGGCATGAGGCTCACCGATCGTAGCCGGCCCACCCGTCCGGGCGGTAGAGTCAGTCCAGTGAGCGGAGACTGTCACTCGAACCGATGGTTCAGAGCGTGAAGAAGGTTGTCGCGCTGACCCTCGCCGGCGCCGCCGCGGTCCTCGTCGCGGGATGGCGTCGGGTGCAGCGTGACAACAGCCTGGACGGCGACGCGACCCCGTCGTCTTCGACGCTCGGCGACCGTCCGGAAGGCCGGGCCGACGCCTCCGGGGAAGCCGCCGACGGCAACCGCCCGGAGAGCCGGGGCGGCGCGGCCGTCGAGGTCGACCCCGACGCGACCAAGGCCGAGCTCTACGAGATCGCCCAGAAGCTAGACATCGAAGGCCGGTCGAGCATGACCAAGGCCGAGCTGCTCGAGGCGATCCGCGCCGCCGACTGACCCGGCTCAGCCCCGCTCCGCCCCGCCCGCTCCGCGCTCCATCTCCAGCAGCGCGACCTTCATCTCCGGACCGCCGAGGTAGGCCCCGGTCGACCCGTCGGACCGCAGCACCCGGTGGCACGGGATCACGATCGGCAGCGGGTTCGTCGCCAGGGCCGAGCCGGCTGCCCGGACCGCCCGCGGCCTGCCGGCCCGCTCCGCCATCTCGGCGTAGCTCGCGGTGACCCCGTACGGGATGTGCGCCGTCTGCCGGAGCACGTCCCGGCGGAACCCCTTGGTCAGCCGCCAGTCGAGATCGAGCTCGAACAGGTGCCTGTCCCCGGCGAAGTACTGGTCGAGCTGGGTCCGAGCGGCGGTCAGGACGGGTCGGGGCAGCCGGCCGATCCGGGCCGAGGCCCGACGGGCCAGGTCCTCCAGCACCTGCTCCTCGTCCTCCTCCGGGAGGGCGACGCGGACCAATCCCTGGCCGGAGGCCCCGACCAGGATCCGACCGAACGGGGAGTCGTGCGACTCGAAGGCGATCTCGATCAGGCCCTCCGCCTCCCCCCGCTCGATCACTCCCGCCCGCAGCCGCTCCCAGCCCGGGTAGGCCGCTCCGGCGTCGTTCTCAGACAGTGCGTTCATCTCTGATCCTTTCCGCGTGGTCGGCCCGCAGCCGCTTCAGGCCCTCGAACACGTTCCGGCGGGCGGCGTCCTCGGACATGCCGAGGACCTCGCCGATCTCCCGGTGGGTGAGGTCGCCCCGGAACCGGAGCGTCACCGCGGCCGCCTGCTTGTCCGGCAGGAGGCCCACCGCGTCCCAGACCGGGTCCGCGCTGCCGCCGCCGACCCGCTCGAAGACCGGGTCGGATCCCGGGGCCGCCGCCCGGGCCTCGATCCCGTCGTCGGGGACCGGTGCCCGCGCCGCGGCCCGGTGGCTGTCGTTCGCCTTGTTGACCGCGATCGTGAACAGCCAGGAACGCAGCTTCGCCCGGTCCCGCACCCCTTCCCAGGCGCGCAGGGCGGCGATCATCGTCTCCTGGAAGCAGTCGTCGGCCCGATCGGCCCCGACCCGGGCCACCAGGAAACGGTGGATCGCCGGGCCGTGCCGGTCCAGCATCAGCTCGAAGGGTGGCAGGCCTTTGCTCTGGCTCATCGCTTGGAAGACGCGCCCGCCGCCGGTTTCGTGAGATGCGGCTCAGCCGTAGCGCAGCATCCGGCGTACCGCGCCCATCAGCTCGTCGGTCCGCTCCTCGCGGAGCTCGGGCTCGACCCCGACCACGCAGTGGGCCGCGTGGTCCTCCAGCAGCCCCAGGGCGACCTTGTCGAGCGCCGCCTGGACCGCGGTGATCTGGGTGACCACGTCGATGCAGTAACGGTCGTCCTCGACCATCGACTCGATGCCCCTGACCTGCCCTTCGATCCGCCGCAGCCGCTTGAGCAGCGGATCCTTGTTCGCCGTGTAGCCATGCCCCTCATGCGGGTCGTGGCCCTGGGGGCGATCGTCAGCTCCGCCGGCAGGGCCGGCTGACTCGATGCTCTGCTCCGGTTCCGCCATGGGACCAGATTAGCTGGATGCGGACGGCGTCTCCGGGGGAACCGTCGTCGACGGCATCTCCGAGACGCTCGGAGCCGACGGCGACTCCGTGGCCGTCGAGGTGACAACCGCGTCCGCGGCCACGGCGCCCACCGGGGCGTCCGCGATCTCCTTCAGCGACGGCGCGGGCGGGGTCCCGGGAGGCGCGGCGACCGCCCTGGTGCCCTTGCGCTTCCGCTCCCGCTTGCCGTGGAGCAGCCACCCGATCGGGGTGTAGCGGACCAGGGTCGCGTAGGTCAGGAAGGACAGCGCGAGCGCGCCGGCGGTGGCGATCAGCAGACGGACCAACGGCGGCAGGCCGGTGTCGGACGCCAGCCGCTGGGTGACCGCCAGGAACGGCAGGTGGATCAGGTACACCCAGTACGCCGAGTCGGCCAGGTACCGGACCCAGCCGCGGGCGCCGGAGAGGTACTTCGCGAAGAGGCCCCAGACCCCGAACAGGATCATCCAGGTGGCGAGCCCCGCGGTGAAGGAGATCACCCAGGCCTGGGGCAGGATGTCCGGCAGGTTGATGTGGTTCTTGTAGAAGGACCAGGCCAGCACCGTCAGGAGCATCCCGGCCGTGAACTTGGCCCAGGGATGGTCCTCCACCCGGGGCAGCAGCTCGGAGTTGCGGAAGAGCATCCAGCCGAAGAGGAAGAAGATCGCGTAGTAGACGAGCGGGCTCACCTCGGGGATCAGCGAGGAGGAGACCGTGCCGGGGGCTTCGATGGATCCGCCCGCCCAGAGCGCCGACGCGCAGAGGCCGGCCAGCACCGGGACCAGCAGCCAGCTCGAGGCGAGCTTCGTGAAGCCGCGATCCAGCGCGTCGCGGACCGTGGAGCTCGGCCGCACCGAGGCCCAGATCACCAGGGCGATCAGGTTCAGGGCGAGCAGGTAGGAGAGGAACCAGAGATGGTTCGGCGCCCAGCTGAAGAGGTTCTCCATCGTCCACTGGTGATCCGGGTTCGTCGTGCCCGGGATGCGGTGCTGGAAGAACCAGATCGCGACCGCGCGCTGCAGCGGGACGATCGTCACCATGCCGATCGCGAGCGGGATCCCGATCCGGATCAGCCGCTGCCGGACCTGCTTGGTCGGCCCCCACATGCCGAGCGTCATCGCCGCGAGGAAGCCGGAGACCGCGAAGAAGAGCCCCATGCGCCACAGGTGCAGCCAGAAGATCGAGAGACCGAGGCCACTGACCGCGTCGCCCGCGTTGCGGAGGAACAGCAGTCCGTGAAACGGCACCAGAAGGAGCATCACGCTGCCTCTGAGCGCGTCGATGTGGTGAAGCCTCGAGGAGCGCACGGTCGCACAATGTAGCCGTTTCGCGGGCCAGCTGGGTGACCGGCGTCACGGTCCCCGGCCGGGCCGCACGGTCTAGCCTGTGGTCGTGTCCCTCGCCGATTCCTATGACGGTTTCCTGATCGACCTCGACGGCGTCGTCTGGCTCGGGCACGAGCCGATCCCGGGCGCCGCCGAGACGATCGCCGCGCTGCTGGCCGCCGGCAAGAGGGTCGCGTTCGTGACCAACAGCCCCCGGCTCTCGCCGTCCCGGCAGGCCGGCCTGCTGCGCGACGCCGGGGTGCCGGCCGAGGAGGGCATGCTGGTCACCGCCGGGCTGACCCTGATCGGCCTGGCCCGGGACGAGCTGCGGCCGGGAGCGCCCGTCCTGGCCACCGGCACCCGGTCCTTCCTGGAGCAGGTGGCCGCCGCCGGCTTCGACCTGCTCGACCCCGACGACTGGCGGCGGGCCGACGCGGTGCTGCTGACCGGCCACGACCGGTTCGACTACCGGGAGCTGAAGGCGACCGCGATGGCGGCCCGCGCCGGCGCGCTGTTCGCCGCGACCGGCCGGGACCCGACCATGCCGATGCCGGACGGGCTCTGGCCCGGCACCGGCTCGATCCTGGCCGCGGTCGAGACCGCCTCCGGGCGGAGCGCGATCATCACCGGCAAGCCGGAGGAGAGGATCTTCCGGGCGGGCCTGGACGTGCTGGGGCTGCCCGACGGCTCGGCGGTGGCGATGATCGGCGACCGGCTCGACACCGACGTCGGCGGCGCCCAGCGGGTCGGGCTCGACGGCATCCTGGTCGCCGGCAACGACTCGTCCTCCCCGCCCGGCCATGCCGGCATCGTGCCCCGGCATCAGATCGAGTCGCTGGCCGGCCTGATCGCCTGACCCGGGGAACCGGCCGTCAGCCGCCGGTGCGGCAGGGGCGCCACGGCCTGGCGTAGAGGTCGTACTCCTTGCCGATCGCGCTGAACCGGATCCGCTCCGCCTGGGCGCAGAAGGAACGGTTGGGTCGTTCGTACTCGACCGCCCAGACCGCCTTGCCGCGGCGGATGAAGGGCCGGTACTGACCGCACTCCCGGTACTGGAAGCACTGCTCGACGATCGCGAAGTCGAACAGGCCGGCCAGCTTCCTCGCCTGGCGGCCGTCGTTCTTCAGGCCGACGGCGAGCCCGTGACGGTGCGCCTGGCGGGCGATCCACCGGTTGAACCGGAGCTGGTGCCTGGCCGTGATCGGGAAGCCGGTCGGGTTCTCCCAGCCGTTGACGTTGTCCGGCTCGAGGCCGTCGAATCCCTTGCGGGCGCACATCTTGATCCGGGACCGGAGCGGCTCGGCGAACTTGCGGAACCGGCGGATGTCGAGCCACCGCTCGTCCGGGTAGCCGTCGTACTTCTTGCCGATGACCGACTTCGGGAAGCGGCGCGCGTCGGGGCGGTAGACCTCCCAGCTGCCGACGTCGATGTAACAGATCACCTTCCGCCCCTGGCGGTGGAGCTTCTTCACGGTGCGGGCCGAGACGTCGAACCCGTCGACCTCGTAGACCGGGGCGTCGACCGAGGTGTCGACCTTCCCCTGCAGCTGGAACTGCCAGGGCTGGGTCGTGGGCTTCGGCTGCCAACGGCCCGGGCTCGCGTCCGACGGTCCCGCCGCGCCGCAGGCGAGCAGCGAGAGCGCGAGCAACGCCGAGATGGCCGGGACGATGAGCTTCCTCAGAGGGGATGAGAGTGCGTTCATGGGTCGAAGATAGGCCCGATCCCGGTCCGGACAGGCCGTTTTCGGGGCGAGCCTCACGCAAACCTCACGTTCGGGCCGCGCCCCTGCCCTACCCTTGCCGCATGCGGCTGCTGCTGATCGAAGACGAGACCGGCTTGCGGGAGGGGATAACGGCGGCGGCGCGGGCGACCGGGCTCGCCCTCGACGCCGCGGCCGACCTCGCCTCGGGCCGCGCCCTCGGCCGCGCTCATCGCTACGACTGCGTGATCGCCGACCGGATGCTCCCGGACGGCGACGGGCTCGAGATCGTCGACGACCGCTGGCGCACCGAGTCGGGGGTTCCGGTGCTCATCCTGACCGCCCGGGACGCCGTGCGCGACCGGGTCGGCGGCATCGAGCGCGGAGCCGACGACTACCTGACCAAGCCGTTCGCGATGAGCGAGCTGCTGGCCCGGGTGAGGATGCTGGTCCGGCGCCGGGGCTCGATCGCGCCGGCGGTGATCCGGGTCGGGGACATCGAGGTCGACTCCGGTCGGCGAGAGCTCCGCCGCGGCGGCGTCGTCCTCTCGACCACCGCCAAGGAGTTCGCCGTGATCGAGCTAATGGCGTCCCGGCCCGGGGCCGTCTTCTCCCGGGAGGAGATCACCGCGCACTGCTGGGACCGCCTGACCGAGCCGATGTCCAACGCGGTCGACGTCGTCGTCTCCCAGCTCCGCCGCAAGCTGGGCGATCCACCGCCGATCCGGACGGTCCGGGGCGCCGGGTACGCCCTGGAGGGCTGATGCCCCGGAACCGGCTCGACAGGAGCGTCGGCGCCCGGCTTCGGCGCCTGCGGATCATCCTCACCCTGACCTTCACGGCCACCCTCGCGGCGGGCCTCGTGATCCTGGCGGCGGTCGCGATCGGCACCGACTCCCGCTCCCGCCGGCAGGCACTCGACGCGGAGATGTCGAAGCGGGTCGAGGCCTCCAGCCGGTTGATCTACTACAGCGCCCGGGGGCGGCTCCGCCTCGACGGGCTGCGCGATGACGACGCCACCACGGGCTCCCCGGAGATCCGGGTGCTCCGGGAGGCGGCGGACGGCCGGTTCGAGGAGGTCTTCCGCGGCCGCGGCCCCCACCTCCCGCTGACAGCCGGCTCGATCGTGGAGGCCGCCCGGCGGGCGATCCGCTCCGAGTCGGCGGTCCGGACGGAGGCCACCGACCGGGCCGGCGCCGACGTGGTCCTGATCGCCACCCCGTTCTACGACGACACGACCGGGCGGGCCGCCGGGGCGGTGGTCTCCGCGACCGCGACCGCGGAGTCGGTCGATGACCACCGGAGCCTGGTGGTGGCGATGGTGATCGGGTGCGCCGGGCTGCTGGCCCTGGCCGGCGGCGCCGGCTGGGTGCTGGCCGGCCGCAGCCTCCGCCCCGCGGCGGCCGGGCTGGCCCAGCAGGAGGCGCTGCTGGCCGACGCCGCCCACGAGCTGCGCAACCCGATCGCCTCGGTCCAGTCGATCCTGGAGGGCGCCGAGCTGGACCCGGAGTCACGCGAGCGGGCGATCCGGGTCGCGCTCGAATCGACGCGCCAGATGGGCCGCACGGTCGACGTGCTGCTGAAGCGCGGCCGGGTGGAGGCGGGCGCCGAGGGGATCCGGAGGGTGCCGCTCCGGCTCGACCAGATCGTCGCCGACCTGCTCGCCGAGTCCGCCTCGGCCGAGCCGGAGCCGGTGGTCTCCCTGAGCATGGAGCCGACCGTCGTCGACGGCGACCCGGACCTGCTGCGCATCGCCGTGCGCAACCTCCTCGACAACGCGATCCGGCACGGTCGGGCCCAGGGCGAGGGCGCCCGGGTCGAGGTGGCCGTCGGGCCGGACGGGGTCGAGGTCGCCGACCGCGGCCCCGGACCGCCGCCGGTCACCACCGCCGGCTTCCACCGGTTCCGCGACGCGACGCCCGGGGGGACCGGGCTGGGGCTGTCCATCGCCGCCTGGGTCGCGGACGCCCACGGCGGCGAGCTGACGCTCGAGCCCCGCCCCGGCGGCGGGACGGTCGCGCGCCTCCGCCTGGCCGCTTCCGGCTGAGGCCGGCGCCGCTGCCGCGGTCAGCCGGTGAGGTCCTCCTGGCTGACCGTCCCGGGCCGCCCGGCCTCGATCCCGATCGTCATCTGGATCACGACGACGACCATCACGCCGGCCAAGACCGGCTCCCAGCCGCCGGTGAGCCCGTGGATGAGCCCGGCCAGGACCGGCCCTGACGCCGCGATCAGGTAGGCGACCGACTGACCGGTCCCGGAGAGCTCCGCCGCGACCACGTCGTCGCCGGAGCGGCTGCTGAAGAACGTGAGCCCCAGGGCGAAGGAGCTGCCCTGCCCGATGCCGATCAGCGATGCGCCCACGATCGCGCCGGACGAACCGAAGCCGAGCAGGGTCAGCAGGCCGACGATCGTCGCGCCGGCGGCGGCGACCATCAACGCCCGGTCGTCCTTGACCCGGTGGGCGAACAGCGAGAGGCCGATGATCGGCACCGCGCCCAGCAGCTGCGACGCGGCGAAGACGATGCCGGCCTCGGCCCGTCCCAGGCCGAGGTCGATCAGGATCTCGGTCAGCCAGGTGAGGACCACGTAGAAGGCGAAGGACTGGGCTGCCATGAACAGCGTCACCGCGAGCGCTAGCCGCGAACGGAGGAGCGCTCTCACGCCGATCCGGGGAGGCGGAGGCGGCCGGTCGCCGGGCCGCCGACGGGCCAGCACGGCCCAGACCAGGGTCGCGACGATCGCCGGGCCGGCCCAGACCGCCAGGGATCCCCTCCAGCCCAGGCCGGCCTGCGAGAGCGGGATGGCGATGGCGGCGGCGGTGCTGGCCATGAGGCTGAGCACCGCGACGTAGAGGCCGGACAGCCGCTTCGCCTCCCGCGGGAAGGAGCGTTTGACCATCGCCGGCAGCAGCACGTTGCCGATCGCGATCGCCAGGCCGATCAACGCGGTTCCGAGGAACAGGATCAGGTTGCCCGGAACGAGGCGGATGAGGATGCCGAAGGCGAGCGTCCCGAGGGCGAAGGCGATGACCTCTTCCAGGCCGAAGCGGCGCCCGAGCCGCGGCGCGAAGACGGAGAAGATCCCGAAGCAGAGCACGGGCAGGGTCCCGATCATCCCGGCCATGGCCGCCCCGAGCCCGGTGTCCTGCCGGATCTCGCCGATCAACGGGCCGGTGCCGGTCATCACCGACCGCAGGTTGATCGCGACCAGGACGATCCCGACCAGCAGCAACGGCGTGCCGACGGATCCGGTCCGTCCGCCGGTGCGGTTCGCCCGGCGCATCCGGCCCGGATCAGCCCAGCTCGGAGAAGCCGGGCGGGGCCTTGGAGATCTGCCCGGCGGCCAGCAGCTTCTTGTGGGTGCGGATCTCGGAGAGCATCCGCTCCAGGCGGGGCTCGGTCGAGGTGTCGAGGTGGGTCATCGCCCCGGCGACCGCGGGATGGACCGCGGCGATCCCGTCGTGCATCGCCTGGGCGACCGCCCGGTAGGTGGGATGGCCCTCACGACCGGAGCGGAGCTCGATCAGCTGCATCGCCTCGCGGGCGTTGAGGTCGAGCACGTAACGGATCCGGTAGCCCAGGCAGAGCGCGTACGGGGCGAGGTCGGCGTGGCCTTCCCCTCGCAACCGTTCGAACTCGCCCTGGGAGATCTCGAGCGCCCGCTCGTACTCGCCTCCGACCCCGGCCTCGATCACCTCGTCGGGCACGCCCGCCCCGAGGTCCGGGGTGAGCGTCTGCCACTGGCAGGTCAGCATCCGGTGGCGCTGGAGGTCGCGGAAGGCGCCGTAGTCGGAGACGATCTCGAACCGGTAGGAGACCGACTCGAAGCCCCGCCCGGGCCGGTGGCGGCGGTTCTTCCGCTCGCCGATCATCGCCGCGAAGAGCTCGGCCCGCTCGGACCGGCCGAGCTGGCCGATCCGGGAACGGATCTCGGACTCCGAGGCTCCCGACTCCTCGAACAGGCAGGCTGCCAGCAGGTCGTCTTCGCTGCCGTGGACGTGGAGCAGGTCGACGGTCGGCCCCTCGCCCTGGTCGGCGCGACGGTCCAGGCCGAGGCGGGCGACCCACTTCTCGGTGGTCTCGCGCCGGTCCTCGAGGAAGGTGATCCACTCGCCGCCGCGGTCGGGCCGCTGGACCCGGGAGACGAAGCTCGGGATGACCCGGTTGAGCTCGTCGAGGATCATGCCGCCGAACTGGCGGGCCTCCGGCAGCGGCGAGGCCATCAGCCGGAACAGCAGTTGCTCCCAGGCCTGGCCCGAGGCGTAGATCCCGACGTGGCTGAGGGTCGAGGCGGGCAGCAGGCCTCGCAGCAGGTCCAGCGCCTTGGCCCGGATCGACCGCTTCCACGGCCCCTCCGGCTCCCCGTCGCCGCGCGGCCACCGTTCGGCCGCCCAGGCCTCGACCGTCCGCAGCGAGTCGCTGTAGATCGTGAAGATCTCGTCCATCGCCGCCTGGAACTCCGGGCCGAGCGCGTCGCCGCGGTGGTAGCGGTAGCCGCCGCCGGGCATCGGCTGGTCGTACGGGATGTATCGGGTGGACTGCTCCAGGTAGGCCGCCAGCCGGCCTCGCTGGAGCACCTTGGTCAGGATGTTCGAGACCCATTCGCAGGCGACGTGGGCACCGCCGAGCTGGGCGATCGAGTCGTCCCCGAACCCGACGAAGACGCTCTCGTACAGCCGGGCCGCGCGCTGGCCCTCCTCGCCGTCGAAGGGCCGGGCGCCGTCGGCGGCGTCACCGGCGAACTCCTCCAGGTACAGCCGTCTCAGGGTGCCGCCGTACCGCGAGTAGCGGGCGAAGAGCGCCCCCTTGACGGTCTCCGGCAGGTTGGTCAGAGCGAAGACCGGCCGATCCAGGTTGGTGAAATACGGCAGGAGCAGATCCTGCTCGGCCGGGGTGAAGCTCTCGACGGGGTAGCGCACGGACCGAACCTAACACGCCCGTCGGAGGACCTGCTCCACGGGTTATGTAGACCGTTCAGGAGAGCCGTTTGACGAGCATCGTCCGGTTGCCGAGGATCGCTCGGACCGTCACCCGGTTGTATCCCTTCTTCATCTGACGAGGGGGCAGGATGGCCCCGAACCGGGTCGCGCCGCTGTACTGGAAGGCCCGGGTGGTGGCCCGGATGCGGCCGTTCAGGGTGATCGCGATCCGTTGCCCGGGGCTGACCCCGGTCAGGACCCCGGAGACCAGCGCGGGCGCCTTGGCGGCACCGGCCTTGACCTTGCTCAGACGGGTCGGATCGTCGATCCGCACGGTCGCGCGGGGCAGGCTCTTGCCCTTCCCTGCCCGTCGCCCGATCAGGTCCGGCCGCGGCCCGAGGGTCCAGAGGGGACCGCTGCCGAGCCGCTTGACCTGGACCCCGAGGATCCCGGGGCGCTGACGCCGGATCTCTTCCGCGGTCACCGAGATCGGGGCGGCCCCGTCCCGGGAGACCGTCATGACGCGATCGGTCGGCACCCGGTCCAGCGGCATCCCGGCGGTCCGGTAGCGGTCCTCGACCCCGAGCTGCTCGGCGATCGTGGGGACGATGTCGATCGACTGGGTGGAGGCGGTCGAGATCTGACCGACGGTCTGGCCCGGGTACTTGACGATCAGGGGCGGGTTGACCGTGGCGGCGACGTTGCCCGGGACGGCCCCGCGCCGGGACAGAGCCGGATCGAAGGAGAACCCGTGGTCGGCGGTGACCACGATCATGGCCCGCTTGAAGTCGCCGTTGCGCCGGATCTTGCGCATGATCTGCCCGACCAGGCGGTCGGCGTAGCCGAGCTGGAGCAGGTGCCGCTGTTGGACCAGGGCGACCCCCGGCTCGGGGACGGTCCATCCCTTGATCGCGCCGCTCTGGGTGAAGCCCAACGGGCCGGTGCCCGGGTAGAGGGTGCCCTCGGGGGTGAACCGGTGGGGCTGGTGCGGCAGGGTGAGGTGCAGCACCGAAAGGGTCCCGTCGCCCGCCGGCATTCCCTTGATCCACCGCTTGACCGACTTGATGTCGACCGGACGGTACTTCGCCTTGATGAACTCGCTGGCGATCTTCTGGCTTTCGGCGCCGCCCTGGCTGCCGTCGGGGCAGATCCGGCGGGAGCAGAGCTCGGTCAGGTCCTCCTTGACGTGGACCCGACGGCCGGGGCCGAGCAGGTTGAAGACGTTGTCCGGCTGGGCTTCGCTGGTCGGGAGCGTGCGGTAGTCCGCCTGGTTGCCGGTGAAGATCGAGGGGATCGCCCAGGCCGTGTAGTCCCCGGCCGCCACGTTGTCGCGGTACCAGGTCGCCTTGGACGCGAACCCGGCGATCTGGGGGAAGCGCTTCGCGTCGATCCGGCTGTCCGGGCGCAGCAGGGAGACGGTCGGCAGCTCGTCGAGCACGATCAGCACGACCGGGGTGGCGGCGCCCGCCCGGGTCCCGGGGATCGCGTTGGACGCGGACGCGATGCTCGTCGAGATGCCGGTCGCGATCAGGAGGATGGCCCCCATCAACGTGGGCAGCAGGCGGGATCTGATCATCTATTCGACTCCGTTCGACGGTTCGGGCGGGGCGGCCATCAGCTCAACGGTGTGGCCACTGGGCAGGACCGCCTTGGCTCGCCGGGCACCCCAGAGCCGGCTCCGTTCCTCCAGGTCGATGCCGGCCGCCCGCACCCGCTCGAGGCTCTCCTCGAAGTCGGGAGCGACCACCGCGACATGCCCCCGCGGCGGGATCACCGGGTCGTCCCGGTGCAGGAGGTGGATCTGGCTTCCGGCGCGCTCGAACCAGGTGTATCCCTGGCCCAGGGCCGGCGGCACGGGGACGGCGACGAACCCGACCGCGGTCCAGAACCGCTGGTCGGCCTCGACATCTCCCTGACGCACCTCCATGGCGACGTGATGCAGCATTGACACATGCTCTCAGAACCTCCGGGACCGGACAAGTTGCGGTCCGGACGGCGGGGGCTCAGGCCAGCAGGCTCCAGGCGCCCGCCCCGAGGACCACGATCCCCGTGGTGTAGACCAGCGACTCGGCGGTGGTGCGCAGGTCCAGCCCGTAGGCGTGGCCGACGATCATCGAGTTGAGGCCGGTCGGCATGGCCGCCATCAGATAGTAGGAGCGGGGGATGCCGGTGAAGGGCATCGACATGACCAGGAGCAGCGCCGGCGAGAGCAGCAGCCGGGCGAAGATCACCCCGGCCACCGGCTTGTGGAGCCGGGGCGGCAGCTTGACCGCCCCGAGCCGCTCCTCCTCGGCCAGGACCGCGCCGACCGCGAAGAACCCGACCGGCAGGATCAGGATCACCAGGACCCAGGAGATGTCGACCGCGAGCTGCGGCGCCATCCAGCTCGGGGCGAGTGCGCCCAGCAGAGCGGAGTAGAGCAGCGGGTTCTTGAGGAAGAAGGAGCGGACGCGTTCGCGGAACCCGTCCCCGGCGCGGGTCCCGAAGGCGGCCCCGACCGCGAAGGCGAACAGGGGCAGCGACACCCCGGTGACGATCACGTCGTAGATCACTCCGTGGGCGAGGTCGTCGCCGCCCATCAGGGTGAGCACCATCGGGTAGCCGAGATAGCCGGTGTTCGAGGTGAGCACGCAGCAGATCACCGCCCCGGCGACCGGCCGGGGCAGGTTCAGCATCGGTACGGCGATCACCCAGCCGACGATCCCGACCAGCATCACCGTGATCATCGCCAGGGCCATCCCGATCTTGGTGCCGGACCCGAACTCGGCGTGCACCATGTTGACGAAGATGATCGGCGGGATCACCGCGTACAGCATCACCAGGAGCGACTGGCGCGAGCCGCGCCCGATCTGCTCCGGCCAGCGGCGCTCGGCCCAGATCCCGGCCAGGACCGACAGCGCGATGGTCAGCGCGATCCAGATCACCGCTCAGACCCTAGAACGGAAGCCTCGCTCCCTGGGTCGCGCGCACCGCACCCGGGGCTCAGACCAGCGTGGTGATCGCGTTGCCCGCGTGCTGGGCGAACTCGACCAGCGGCTGGGGGATCACCCCGAAGAAGATGGTGGCGGCGGTGGCGAGCAGCGCCGGCCCGACCAGGAACCACGGGCTCTTCGTCCGGCCGGACTCCCCGGACTCGCCCTCCGGGCTCATCCAGACGGTGGCGACGACCCGCAGGTAGTAGCCCAGCGAGATCATCGAGCCGAGCGCGATCATCACGGCGAGCCAGGTCCAGTCGGCCTCGATCAGCGCCTGCATCAGGTACAGCTTGCCGATGAAGCCGACGGTCGGCGGCAGCCCGGACAGGGCCAGCATCGCGATCGTGAGCGGCCAGGCGAGGGCCGGGTTGCTGCGGCCGAGGCCACGCAGGGTGGCGATCTCGTCGGAGAAGCCGGTGTGGCGCTCGTGGGCGACCAGGGCGGCGAAGGCGGCCATGTTCATCGCGACGTAGGCGCCGAGGTAGAAGACCAGGGCGTCGATCCCGGCCTGGGTGGCGACCACGATCCCGGCCAGCATGTAGCCGGCCTGGGCGATCCCGGAGTAGCCGAGCATCCGCTTGAGCGAGGTCTGGGCGAGGGCGCCGACGTTGCCGACCACGATCGAGAGCGCGGCCAGCGCGGCCAGCATCACGTCCCACTGGTCGGCCAGCGGCTCCAAGGCGACCAGGAAGAAGCGGATGAAGATGGCGAAGGCGGCGGCCTTGGTCGCGACGGCCATGAAGGCGGTGACCGGGGTCGGGGCGCCCTGGTACACGTCCGGGGTCCACTGGTGGAACGGGGCGATCGAGACCTTGAAGGCGAGCCCGACCGCGATCAGCCCGACCCCGACCAGGGTCAGCGAGTCGCTGAGCATGCCGTCGCCGGACCGCAGTCCTTCGGCGATCGCGTTGAACCCGGTGGCGCCGGACGCGCCGTAGAGCAGCGCCATCCCGTAGAGCAGGGTGGCCGAGCCGAGCGAGCCGATGATCAGGTACTTCAGCCCCGACTCGAGCGACTCCCGGCGCCGCATGTTGGTGCCGCAGAGCGCGTACAGCGGGATCGAGAGCAGCTCCAGGCCGATGAAGAAGCTGATCAGGTTGGTCGCCTGGGCGAGGATCACCATCCCGAGCACCGAGCCCAGCAGCAGCGCCAGGTAGTCGGATCGGCCGGCCTGCTCCTCGGCCGGGTCCCCCAGCGAGAGCAGCACCGCGATCGCCGCCGAGACGACGGCCAGCAGCGACAGGGTGATCGCCAGCCCGTCGATCCGGAGCTGGCCGGCGACCAGCTCGGCCGGGTTGTCCCACTGCCAGATCATCAGCCCGGCGGTGGCCGCCAGGGTCAGCAGCGCCAGCGCCGGGCCGAACCGCTTGACCGGGTCGAAGACGGCGGCGAGCACGACCAGGACCAGCCCGGTGGTCATCGCGATCACCGGCGAGAGGCCGGCGTAATCGATCTCGGGGGCGTTGAAAATCACTTCGCGCCCTCCAGGGTCACGTTCACGGTGTTCTCGACCGCCGGCTCGGAGCCCGAGAGGACGAGCTGCGGACAGAAGGCGAGCACGACCACGCAGAGGACCAGCGGCACGACGGCGACCGCGTCGCGCAACGAGATCTCACGCGAGTCAGCGCCTTCGGGCAGAGGGTTGTGCATGGTGCGCTGGTACATCCGCAAGGCGTAGAAGGCGGCCAGGGCGACGCCGGAGGAGGCGATGATCGCCAGGGCGGCGCTCTGCCCGTAGATGCCGTTGAGGATGTAGAACTCGCCGATGAAGTTGGCCGAGGCCGGCAGCGCCAGGGTCGCCATCGTCACCACCAGGAAGATGGCGGCGAAGACCGGTGCCCGCTTGGCCAGGCCGCCCATCGACCCGATCTCCTCGGACCCGGTCCGCTCGGCGATCAGGGCGACGATCAGGAAGGCCGGGACCACGACCAGGCCGTGGTTGACCATCTGCAGCACCGCGCCCTGGGCGCCGGAGTCGTCGAGGGCGAAGATGCCGGCGGTGATGAAGCCGAGCTGGGCGACCGAGGAGAACCCGAGGATCAGCCGCAGGTCGAGCTTGGTGAAGGCCATCGCCGAGCCGTAGATGATCGCGGCGATCGCGAGGATCAGCATCGTCGTCTGGAAGAGCTCGGTGGCGTCGGGCAGCATCGGCAGCACGACGCGGAGGAAGCCGTAGGCGCCGACCTTGGAGAGCACCGCGGAGAAGACCGCCAGCGCCGGCAGCGGGGCCGCCCGGTAGGCGTCCGGCATCCATCCGTGGAGCGGGAAGGCGGGCATCTTGACCAGGAAGGCGGCGGCGAAGAACCAGAAGATCCAGTTCTGGGAGCCCTCCGGCAGGCCCTTGGCCGTGATCTCGGCGATCGAGAACGTGAGCTGGCCGCCGTCGGCCGCGATCACGCCGGCCGCGATCGCCCCGACCAGCATCAGCAGCGAGCCGATCAGGGTGAAGACGATCATCTTCAGGACGGCGGCGGAGGCCTTGACCCCGTCGCGGTCCTTGCCCCAGATCCCGAACAGGAAGTAGAAGGGCACGATCATCAGGTCGAAGAAGAGGACGAAGAGGATCAGGTCCTGGGCGAGGAAGGCGCCGAGGGTGGCGGTCTCCCCGGCCAGCAGCATCAGGTAGTAGAGCCCCGCGCTCTTCTCGACCCCGCGGGTGGCGGAGAAGAAGACGGCGGGCACCCAGGCGGCCGCGGTCAGCAGCACCAGGAAGATCGAGATGCCGTCGACCCCGAGCGAGTAGTCGATGCCGAGCCCGGGGATCCAGCTGACGTCGGTGACGTACTGCATGCCGCCACCGGAGTTCCACCCGATCAGGACCGCGATCGCGAGCCCGAGGGTGACGACGGAGCCGAGACCCGCGACCCAGGCGACGAAGCGACGGGGGACCAGCAGCCCGATCAGGCCGAAGATCAGCGGGGTCCAGATGATCGAACTCAGCATCAGATGCTCCGGATCAGGAAGTAGACGACGATGGCGACGATGCCGAACAGCATCAGGACGGCGTAGCCGCGGAGCATCCCGGTCTGCAGGTCACGGACCGCGCTGCCCGCGGAGCGGGTCAGGCCGGCGACCCCGGCGGTGGCGCCGTTGATCACGAACCGCTCGAAGACCCGGTCGGCGAACCGCCCGAAGCCCTTGACCGGCTTGACGATCAGGAAGTCGACCAGCTCGTCGCCGTACCACTTGTTGACGAACAGGGTGTGGAGCGGCGCCAGGCTCCGCTGGAGCCGGGCCGGCAGCTCCGGCCGGCTGACGTAGAGGAACCAGGCGGCGAGGATGCCGGCGATCGAGATCACGCCGCCCTTGACCAGGCCGGCCCAGGCGTCGGAGGTGCTGGGGTGCATGTGGGCGAAGTGCGAGTCGTGGAACACCGGTGCCAGGAACTCGGTGATCGTCTCGGTGACCCCGGGGATCTGGACCAGGCCGCCGACCAGGGCGAGGAAGCCGAGCACCGACATCGCGATCTTCATGCCGGGGGCCTGCTCGGCGATGTGGTGGTCCGCGCCGGGGTAGCCGACCTCGGTGTCCTCGCTCTCGCCGGTGACCGGGTTCTCGGGGTGCCCGTGGACGACGTGGCCGGTCTCGACCAGGTGCTCCGCCTCCTTGCAGGCGGGGCCGGGCAGGATCCGGAAGATGATCCGGAACGAGTAGATCGCGGTCACGAAGGCGCCGATCAGCATCGCGATCGACATCCAGCCGTACATGCCGCCGCGGAAGGCGGCGAAGTCGATGATCTCGTCCTTGGAGAACCAGCCGGAGGTGCCGGGGAAGCCGGCCAGGGCGAGCGAGCCGATGATCAGCATGGCCGCGGTGAACGGCATCGCCTTCTTGAAGCCCTTCATCCGGTCGATGTTCTGGACGTTGGCCATCGCGGCGATGACCGAGCCGGCCGCCATGAAGAGCAGCGCCTTGAAGAAGGCGTGGGTCATCAGGTGGAACATCCCGGCGGAGTAGGCGCCGATCCCGACGCCGACGAACATGTAGCCGATCTGGCTCATCGTCGAGTAGGCGATGATCCGCTTGAGGTCGGTGACCACCAGGGCGATCGTGCCGGCGATCAGCAGGGTGACCAGGCCGACGAAGGCGGCGACGTCGGCCGCGGTCGGGGCCAGCTCGAACAGCGGGTGGCAACGGGCGATCAGGTAGACGCCGGCGGTGACCATGGTCGCCGCGTGGATCAGCGAGGAGACCGGGGTCGGGCCCTCCATCGCGTCGGCGAGCCAGGTGTGGAACGGCATCTGGGCCGACTTGGCGAAGGCGCCGACCAGGAGGCAGAGGCAGATCGCGACGATCGACCACTCGTTGGTGGTGAAGACGTCGGGCGCCTTGGCGAAGACGGTGCCGTAGTCGACGGCGCCGACCTGCGCGAAGATCAGGATCGCCGCCAGGTAGAGGCCGATGTCGCCGATCACGTTGATCACGAAGGCCTTCATGCCGGCCTTGGTCGCGGT
>JBEBTS010000014.1:0-20957 GCA_040393665.1 Conexibacter woesei | reverse complement strand
TACTCGCTCATGGTCGGGGTCATGACCGTGATCGCGGTGAAGGCGTCGGAGTCGGTGATCACGATCTCCTGGGCGTCGGCGTCGAGGTCCTTCGCCTGGCGGTTGAACTCGTCGGCGGTCGCCCTGAAGATGGCCGCGTCCGGGAGGCCTTCGCCGAACTCGACCTTGCCGTCGCAATTGACGTCGGGCTTCACGCCCTTGACGACCAGATCCTCGTTGGTGCCGTAGAGCGAGGTCTCCAGCAGAAAGAACAGGTTGCCCGGCTGCTTCATGACGGTGCCGTCGTCCAGCTTCAGGTTGAACGAGACGGCGCTCTCCGGGTCGGAGGCGTCGGAGCCGGCGTCGATGTCGGTGTCGTACTGAGCGGTCCGCGGGATGCCGGCGACGATGCCCTCCATCTCCTCGTAGGCCGGGTTGGCCTTGATGAAGGCGTTGCGGGCGTCGGTCAGGGCCGCGTCCACCGCCTTGCAGTCCTTCTTCATCAGCTTGGCGTAGTCGAACCCGTTGGCCTTGGCGAGGCCGTAGTAGGTGTCGGCTGCGGTCTTGACCTTGGCGGCCTCGGTGGCGAGGTCGGCGCTGTGGTCGGTCAGGTAGGACTTGACGGCGGTCAGCCCGGTGTCGGGGGCGTCGTTCCCGGGGTCGGTGTCGTCGCTGCCGCAACCGGCCAGGAGCACGGCGGCCACTGCCGGCAGGGCGAACATGCTGCGCGAGAGCTTCATCTGGTGGGGATTCCCTTCGGTGGATGAGACGGAGGTGACCGACCGGCGGCCAGGCACTTAGGTAACCCTAACTTAATTCCTCGGGGGACGCTCGGATATACCCGCCGCCGGTTCCCGGGTCGGCCGTCCGCGCCGGTCCCATCGGCGCTCCGGCGCGGTCGAGGTCAGAGAAAGGCGGGGCCGCGCTCGACCAGCCCCTTATATAGAGCGTCCTGGATCCGCTCTTGGACCTGCTCGGAGATGTCGAAGACGAGCGAGCGGTCCTCGCTCGCCCCCGGCCCGTAGCCGGAGAGGTCGATCGGCTCGAGGAACTCGATCCGCCAGCGTGAGGGGAGCGGCAGCAGACCGAGCGGGCCGAGCAGGGGGAAGGTCGGCGTCACCGGAACGTAGGGAGCCCCGACCGCCCGGGCCAGGAGCGGGGACTCGCCCAGCTTGGGGTAGATCTCCTCGGAGCCGACCACCGCCACCGGCACGATGGGCGAACCGGTCTCCAGCGCCACCTCGACGAACCCGCCCCGGCCGAAGCGCTGCAGGCGGTAGCGCTGGGAGAACGGCTTGCCGAAGCCCTTGGCGCCCTCGGGGAAGACCATCACCGGCTGGTCCTGTTGGAGCAGCCGGGTCAGATTGGCAGGGTTCGCGGGGATCCCGCCGACCCGTCTCATCACGTAGCTGACGAACGGGAGGTCGAAGGCCCAGTTGAGGACCATGGCCCGGGCCCAGCGGGGCAGCGGGTGCTCCTTCTGGATCGCGGTCGCGATCATCGCCGCGTCGAACGGCAGGATCGAGCCGGCGTGGTTGCCGACCAGCAGGGCCCGGCCGTGGGCGGGCACGTTCGAGATCCCGGCCACCTTGACCCGCCACCACACCCGGTAGAGGAACTCGAACATGGGGAACACCGCCTCGGCGAACTCCTCGTCGAACCCCCACTCGTCCTCGTGGTACTCGCCGGTCGCGCGCCGCAGGAGCTGCTCGGAGCTGCGCTGGAGCAGCTCCGTCCACTCGAGGACGGCACCGGCCAGCCCCTCCGCCACTTCGCCGGTCGCCGGGGGATGCTGAGCGCTCACGACGCCGTCCTCACCGGGGATCCGGGATGGGGCGCCGGGAACAGGCTCTGGATGCCGGACGACTTCGAGGCGAAGTCACGGACGGCGCCCTCGGTGTCGAAGGCGAGCTGGTAGCCGACCTCCTCGCGCAGACGCCGGTTGTCGCAGCCGCGGCCGTAACGGATCAGCAGCTCGGCGTCGCGGTACATGTCCGCCGCGGCGAGCTGCCGGCCGATGCGCTTGAAGGCCTGGCCGGCGAGGATCGGCGGCAGGCCGATCGCGGTCTTGCCGGTGAGCCGCAGCAGCCGGCTGAGGGAGATCGCGCCGTCCGGGGCCACGTTCACCGCGCCCCGCACCGGGTTGAGCGCCGCGGCGGCGAGCGCCCCGGTCGCGTCGGCCGGATGCAGCAGCTGGAGCCGGGGATCGAAGCCCATCAGGGTGGGGACGATCGGGAGGTTGAGGTAGCGGGTGAACGGGTCGTCGAGGCCCGGCCCGATCTCGACCTGGAACCGGAGCATGCAGCAGGTGACGTCGGGGCGGCGCCGGGCGAAGTTGTCGAAGTACCCCTCGAGCTCGCCGATGTCGCGCTGGAACCTGGTCCTGAGCGGGTACTGCCGCGACATGTCCTCGGTGAAGAAGCAGGGGGCGCCCGGGGCGGAGCCGTAGATCGCGGCCGATCCGCGACCGACCAGGGCCTTGAGGGTCGGGGTCCGCTCGCAGGCGGCGAGCAGCTGCAGGGTGCCGATCACGTTGATGTCGTGGAGGGCGCGGGACGGCCGGTCCTTGTCCGGGTACCACAGGATCCCGCAGTGGACCACCACGTCGGGCTCCAGCCCGGGGATGATCCGCGAGATGACCGGGTTCCGGATGTCGGCCTCGAGGAACTCGGCGCCGCCGATGTCCGCGTCGGGCCGGGTCACGTCGATCCCGATGACCTCCCCCACGTCGGGGTGCCGCCCCAGCGCCCGCGCCAGGTCCGCGCCCCACCTGGTGGCGACCCCGGCTATGACGACGCGGCTGCCGTCAGCCATGCCTAGCCGTCAGGCTCAGACTTGGACTTGCGCTCCAACTCGGCCACACGACTGGAAAGGCGCTCGACCTGCTCCTCGATCTGCCGCAGCTCGTCACGGCTGACGAGGCGGAGCCCCTCAAGCGTCCCGCGGGCCTCCTGGCCGCGCTTGGCGACTTCATCGACCAGGCCCTGAGCCCGGTCGCGGGTCTTGCCGGTCAGGTCCTGCGCCCGTCCCCTGGTCTTCTCCGTCGCCGCGAACGCGCCTTCGATCGCGTCCCGCAGTCCGTCGGGAATGCCTCGGCCGCCCTTCTCGTCGCTCTCTGACATGCCGCTAGTTTATGCCCACCGGTCGCGACCGGCAAGACCGAGAGGGCGATCGCAGACGTCCTCGAGCCCGACCGACGAGGAAGCGCCTCCCGATGCCCGTGAAGATGAAACCGCTGGAGCCGACCGGCAGCGACGTGATCCTGGTCGGCGACCCGCGCCGTGCCTTCGCCCTGGCCCAGGAGCTGACCGTCCAGCCGCGCATGAGCCATCAGGCCCGGGGGCTGTGGGGGTACACCGGGGAGACCCCCTCGGGCCGCCGGCTGACGGTGCAGGCGACCGGCTCGGGCGGCCCCTCGGCGGTTCCGGTGATCGGCGACCTGGTCGAGCAGGGGGCGGCGCGGCTGATCCGGCTGGGCACCTGCGTCTCCGTCGGCCACGACTGCGGCGAGGTCCTGCTGGTGGAGGCGGCAGTCGCCCGCGACGGGGCCTCCCGCTCGCTGCTGGGCGAGCCCCGGGCGGCCGGCCCCGCCGACCGCGAGCCGACGGTGACGCCCGACTCCTCCCTCCTCCTCGCCCTGGACGGCCTCGGCCGGCCGGCGACCGTCGCCAGCCACGACCTCGTCGCTCGTCACGACCGGTCCCGGCACGAGCCGGTGGACGCGCGGGACCTGCAGACGGCCGCCACGCTGGCGCTCGCCCGACGGCTGGAGGTCCCGGCCGCGGCGCTGCTGGTGGTGTCCGACGACGCTCGGGGAGGCCGTCTCGAGGAGGCCGACCTCGAGGCGAGGTTCCGGCCGCTGGCCAGGGCGGTCGTCGACCGCCTCGACCGCCTTCCCTAACCCTCTACTTGAGGGTCAGACTGACGTCTCAGCTCGGCCTTGAGCGAGCGGATCTCCTCGAAGGCCCGGTCGAGCCGGTCCTCGGTCTCCTCCAGCCGGTCGGACAGCACCCGGATCCGGCGTTCGAGTCGGTCCGCCTCGTCCTGGGAGGAGACGTTGAGCGCCCCCATCGCCGCGCGCTGAGCCTCGGCCGCCTTCTCGCGGGCCGCCACCGCCGCGGAGACCGCCTGCCCGAACGCCGGGCTGCCGATCAGGGCGCCCGCGAGATCGGCCGCGGCCCGCTCCCCTTTCGACTGGACCCGATCCTTGATGCCCTCTCGATCCTCTGACATGGATTGATCCTACGCCCGCGGAAGGATGTGCTCCCACCCCGGAGAACTCCTGGTGCGATACCTTCTGCTCTGGCCGGGCCCGGAGGAGCGTCGGCCTCGTCTGGTTTAGTTGGGAACTCACAGGTGGAACACCGCTTGACTTCAACACACCCCATAGTCAAGGCCGCTCTCGCTGCGGTCGTTTTCTCCTTGGCCCTATTCGGCATGGGGAGCGGGATCGCGGCCGCGTCTGACGATCCCTCCGGCCCGCCCGCGCCGGGCCGCACCTCGGTCGCGCCGGCCGCCGCCGACCCGGCCACGGACGAGAAGCCCGTCACCGACACCGTCCCCGCCTCGAAGACCGAGACTCCCGCCCCGACCAAGACCGGCCCCTCGAAGGGCGGCTCCGGCGGCGTCAAGCCGGTTCCCACCGAGGGCAAGAAGGAAGGCGGCGACACGGAAGAGGTCGTCCCCGATGAGGGCGAGCCCGCCTTCGTCGACGGCGCCAACGGCGGCGTCTCGCCGGACGTCGACGGGGAGACCCCGAGCACCGACCCGCTCAAGGTCAGCCCGCTGGCCGTCCCCAACTTCCTGATCAACCAGTTCGAGATCCCGCCCTTCCTCCTGCCGATCTACCAGGCCTGCGGCACCGAGTACGGCATCCCGTGGACCGTGCTGGCCGCGATCAACCGGATCGAGACCGCCTTCGGCACCAACCTCTCGACCTCCTACGCGGGCGCCATGGGTTGGATGCAGTTCCTCGACTCCTCCTGGAAGATGTTCGGCGTCGACGCCAACGGCGACGGGCTCAAGGATCCGTACAACCCGGTCGACGCGATCTGCGCCGCCGCCAGCTACCTCAAGATCGCCGGTTACGCCGAGGATCCGCGCAAGGCGATCTTCGCCTACAACCACGCCGACTGGTACGTGAACGACATCCTCGAGCACGCCGCCGCCTACGGCAAGATCCCCGCCGAGATGATCAGCGCCCTGACCGGCCTGACCGAGGGCGCCCGCTTCCCGGTGGCCGCCGAGGCCTCCTACGAGGGCCAGCTCTCCACCGATCGGGCCAAGCGCGAAGGGCTCGCCTCGCAGACCGTCGACTCCTCCGACGACCGGCGGACCGTCGAGATCTCCGCCGCGGGCGGATCGCCGGTGATCGCGGTCAACGACGGCCTGGTCACCGACATCGACCCCGCCAACGGGACGGTGACCGTCACCGACGCCTACGGCAACCGTTACTCCTACGCCCGCCTCGGCTCGGTCGCCCAGGTCCACCCGGTCCCGCGTGAGCGGGAGACCGGCGCCGCCGCCGGCGACGACGCCCCCTCGGCCCCCGAGGACGAGGCGCTCGAGGCCGCCGACGAGATGGGCACCGCCAAGGCCCATGACGATCCCCGCGGGCCGGACGGCGACGACTCCGACTCTGACCCTCAAGCTGAGGGTGATGCTTCCGACCAGGACATCTCCGAGGTCATGGTCGACCCGGACGCCGCGGCCCGGGCCGCCGCGGCTGCGGCCGCCTCCGAGTCCGACGCCGACCAGGGCGACGCCGGGACGGACGGCTACGACTCTCCGGTCGCCGTCGCCGAGTCCCGCCGCGCCGAGCAGAGCGAGCTCTCCACCTCCAGCGAGCCGACCGAGGTCAGCCGCAACACCGAGGACGCCCGCGGCCGGGTCTACGCCAACCCGCTCCGCCCCCAGAACCAGCAGCGCGCCGGGGTCGACGGTCAGTCGGTCAACAACTCCAAGGTCGCCGGCACCTCCCCCCAGGGGGTCGAGGGCCTGCCCGGCGACTACGTGATCTACGACGGCAGCCGCTCGGGCATCTACCGCTTCGACGAGAAGACCGCCGAGCTCCACCCGCTGAAGAAGGGCTCGCGGGTCATCGCCGGCACCGTGCTCGGCCGCCTGGCCGAGAGCGGCACGTCCGCCTCGATCGACTTCTCGATCCAGCCCGGCGGCGAAGAGACCCCGAAGATCGACCCCAAGCCCTTCCTCGACGGCTGGCGCCTCCTCGCGGAGACCAACATCTACAACGCCAAGGGCGGCAACCGGTTCGCCGACCGGCTGGGAGTCGGCGGCGTCCTGCTGCTCTCGAAGTCGGCCCTCCAGCGCCGGGTGCTCGGCGACGAGAAGATCCAGATCGGCGACTGCGACCGCCGCTACATCGCCGGCGGCACGATCGACCGCCGCCTGCTCGCCGCCCTCGCCTTCCTCAGCGAGAAGGGCTACGAGCTGCTGATCACGTCCATGTACTGCGGACGCGAGGTCTCGATCACCACCTCGGGCAACATCTCGAACCACAGTCGCGCCTCCGCCGCCGACATCGCCGCGATCAACGGCGAGATCGTCTCCTCGGCCACGCAGGGTCCCGGGTCGCTCACCGACAAGGTGGCGCGCGAGCTGCTCTCGCTCCAGGGCATCATGGCCCCGGACGAGGTCATCACCCTGCTGAGCTACCCGCAGCCGGCCGGCTTCGCCATGGGCGACCACGACGACCACCTCCACCTCGGCTACCGGGCGGCCAGCGACTCCGAGGTCCCCGGCGGATCGGTCCAGGCCACCCTGGGCGCCGCCCAGTGGGAGCGTCTGACCAAGCGTCTCGGCGAGATCCGGAACCCGGAGGTTCCGACCAAGCCTTCGAGCAGCTCGCTCCCGGCCGACGACCCGGGCAAGGACGACTAGACCATCGGCTCCCTGTTCGGGTTCGTCCAGCTCGAGCTCCCCGGAACGGTGCGGCTCGGCGATGGCCGCTATCTGGACCGCCGAGGCGACACCCAGCGGGTGCTCGCGATCGAGACCGAGGGCGCCCTCCCTCCCGCTCGGCGCAAGCGCCGACGCCCCCGCAAGTCGACCGCCGTCGAACGGACCCCGAGCCTGCCCTTGACCGTGGTCACGGTCGTCCTGGCCTCGGAGCCGTTGGAGAGCGAGTCCGCCGCCTCGGCCTGGCTCCAGGACGCCGCCGGCGAGGAAGCCACCGAGGCGCTGATCGAGGACGCCCTGGCGACGCTGGACCGGGCCCTGGCCGCCGCCGCGGCCACCACCGGGCGCACGCTCGGCGAGCCGGTCGGGGTCGATCAGGTGGTGACCGCCAGGTTCGGCTTCGGCGAGGGCGAGCAGGTCTATGACGGCCGTTTCCTCGAGGCGATCGAGATCGACGCCCGGGGCGGCACCGCCTCCCCCCGCCGGGAACGGCTGGAGCGGATCGTCCCCCTGCCCCGGATCGCCGCGATCCTGGGAGGAAGAGAGCCCCTGCCGGCCTGCGAGGTGCTGATCCCCCGGGTCCGGGCGGATCTCGACGCGGACCGGATCGAGGCGGCCGCCCTGACGATCCACGAGGCCGCCCGGGCCACCTTGATCGAGCTCGAGTTCGCGGTCGAGGGACCGGAGCACGAGGCCGACCTCGACCTCTTGGAGGAGTCGCTGCCCGGGCTGGCCTCCCTGCCGGCCGAGGTCTTCGACCCCGAGCCTGCCGACGGGCCCGCGATCGCCGCCCGGATCGAGGAGCCGCTCCGGATCGCCGAGCGGATCATCCGCCGCTTCCGGATCGCCACCCAGTAGGACCCGGCGAAGCGCCCCCACTAATGGTCGTCACACGACCTAGACTGGGGGCACTTCGCGCTCCCTGAGGGGCGGCCCGGAGGTCAGTTGGGCCGGATGGTGAGCCGGTAGGCGGCGTGGTCGCTGGTGCCGGCGGAGCCGGGGGTGACGGCGATCCAGACGTCCTGCGGCTTGCGCCGGAGGTTCCTGACCCGGATCCCCTCGATCTTGGGGTAGGGCCGGTCGGAGGTGACGATCACCTTCTTCTTGGTCTTCGCCAAGGTCCGGGTCGAGGGTCGCAACGCCGTGATCCTCACGTCTCCCTCCAACTGGACGGCCGTGACCAGGATCCGCTTGCGAGCCGGGATCCGCACCCGGTAGACATCGGCCGGATCCTTGCTGCGCGAGAGCGTCGCCTTGATCCGGGTCACCCGGCGGCCCTTCTTCTTCCGCTTCCAGGCGTACTTGGCCTTCTTCAGCCAGCCCTTGCCCTTGAGCAGCGGGATGTCGTCGTTCGGCTCCCTCGGGTCGTCCATCGGCCGGCGCGCGTTCAGCGCGGCCTCGATGTGCAGCAGGCCCTCGCCGTACTCCGGGTCCCGCCCGGGCGGGCCGAGGTCGGTGGCCGAGGAGGTGAGGATCCGGCCGGCCTGGCGGGCCGAGAGGTCGGGCCTCGCCTGCCGGAGCCAGGCGGCGGCCGCCGAGACCATCGGGGCCGAGAAGCTGGTGCCGTTCATGAAGCTCCAGGAGTAGCTGGTCACCAGGCCGCGGTCGGCGCGCTCCACGGTGCCGACCGAGGGAGCGAACACCTCCACCCCGGGCGCGGTGATGTCGACCATCGAGTTACGGGTCGCGAACGGCGCGACCAAGCCGTCGGATCCCACCGCGGAGACCGAGATCACGTGAGGGTCGGACGCGGGCCGGAGCACCGCGTTGCCGGTCGCCCCGGAGTTGCCCGCGGCGGCCACCGGGAGCACGTCGCGGCTGACCGCGTACTCGGTCGCCAGGTAGTGCGAGTAGCAGAGCGAGGCGGGGATCGTGTAGCTCATGTTGATCACCGAGACCCCGCTGCGGGCGGCGGCCACCACCGCGTCGGTCGCGGTCGCGCAGGTCGCCCCGGCAGGGAAGTGACGCATCCGGGCGCCCGGCAGCACGCCGCGGATCCCGGCGCCCTCGCCGGGCGATCCGAGGATCCCCGCGACCGCGGTCCCGTGGCTGTCGAGCTCGGTGCTGACCGGGGTGGCACCGGTCAGGTTCGCCTTGAGCAGGTCGGGATGCTTCGGATCGATCCCCTGCTCGACCAGCCCGACCAGGGGGCTGCTGCCCGTCACCTGGGGCGGGGTCACGTCGTTCGGGCTGACGATCCGGTTGAGCCACCACTGCTGGTCGATCATCCAGTCGTCCGGGTAGCCGGCCTGGGTGATCGGCACGTCGGGCTCCGCGTACCTGAGCAGCCCGACCCGATCGAGTCGGCGGGCGAAGGCGGCCGCCCGCTCCCGCGGGACCCGGTAGATCCCGAGGCCGGCGACCATCGGCCGCGCCCCGTGACGGGCGGCGATCCGGGCGGCCCTGGCGCTCGGGGCCGCCCCGACGATCCATCGGCTCGCGGCCAGGTCGGCGGCCGTCACGCCGGCAGGGCCGGCGCCCGGGTCGGACTGCGAGGTCGAAGCCCCGTCGGGGAGCAGCATCGGCGCGGCCGGGAGGTTGCCGACCGACGGCAGCGCCGATCCCGCCTTGGTCTCGGCGATCGCGATCGAGGCGGTGGCGAGCCCCAGCAGGGTCACGGAAACCGCCGCCAGGATCAGCAGCAGGACCGGAAACCCGGTCATGGCCCGGCGCTCCGGGACCGGATCGACGGACGCAGGCGCAACCTGACGCTCCGGCCGCTCCCGCGCCTCCCTTGAGATCACCTTGAAATTCATCTTGTCCTGTAACCCGCCACAACGCCTCCAGTACCGGCGAGAGAGTCAAAATAGTCGATCCCGGCGAACTCCCCCTCCTGGGAGCCGGAGCGGGCGCGGTATCTCTAGGCTGGCGCCATGCCCTACCCCGAAGCCGTTCTCTTCGACAACGACGGACTGGTCCTCGACACCGAAGCCGTCTGGTCGCGGGGGGAACAGGAACTGTTCGCCATCCGCGGCCGCGAGTTCACGATCGACCACAAGCGGAGCCTGGTCGGCTCGCCGGCGAAGGTCGCCGGCCAGAAGCTGGCCCGGTTCCTCGACGAGCCCGGCCGGGAAGACGAGCTGATCGAAGAGCTCGACGAGATCGTGCTGCGCGAGCTCGAGGGCGGCGTCGACGCGATGGTCGGAGCGCTCGAGCTGATCGAGCTGCTGCGCCTGGCCGGCGTCCCGGTCGCGCTCGTCTCCAACTCCCCCCGCCGGTTCATCGAACGGTCCCACGAGGTCGCCGGGACCGGCATGCCCTTCGACGCGGTCATCTCCGGCCACGAGGTGCCCGAGGCCAAGCCGGCCCCGGACGCCTACCTGGAGGGATGCCGCGCCCTCGGCGTGGACCCGTCGAAGCGGGTCATCGCGCTGGAGGACTCGCCCTCCGGCGTCACCGCCGGGATCGCGGCCGGACTGTTCACGATCGGGGTCCCCTCGGTCCCGGGCGTCGACCTCCCCCAGGCCGACCTCGTGGTGAGCAGCCTCGAGGACGAAGAGGTCCTGCGCGTGCTCGGCATCGAGTCCCGGTAGCTGCAAGAGAAAGGGCGGCCATCCGGCCGCCCTTTCCCAAGCGATGTGGCGGGGGCTACTTGCCCTGCCACTTCGGCGAGCGCTTGCCGAGGAAGGCGGAGATGCCCTCCTTGCCGTCCTCGCTGAAGAAGACGGTGGCGAAGCCCTGCTTCTCGGCGTCGATCCCGGCGTCCGGGTCTCCGCCCTGGAACGAGACCTGCTTGACCTGCTCGACGGCCAGCGGAGCCTGACCGGCGAGGCGCCGGCCCCAGCTGACCGCGACGTCGAACAGCTCGTGGTCCGGGACGACCCGGTTGACCAGGCCGAACTCCAGTGCGTCCAGCGAGGAGATCGGGTCGCCGACCGTGTTCATCTCCAGGGCCTTGGCCTGGCCGACCAGGCGCGGCAGGCGCTGCGTGCCGCCGAAGCCCGGGATGATGCCCAGCTTGATCTCGGGCTGACCGAACACGGCCGCCTCGGCCGCGATCCGGAAGTCACAGGCCATCGCCAGCTCGCAACCGCCGCCGAAGGCGAGCGAGTTGACCGCGGCGATCGTGACCACGCGGCCGCTGCCGAAGTCCTTGAGCAGCTCGTGGCCGTTGTTGATCAGCGCGGCACCCGCCTCGGCGTCCATCTGGGTGAACGCCTTGATGTCGGCGCCGGCGGAGAAGACGGCCGGGTTGGCCGAGGCGATGATCATCGCGCCGACTTCCTCGTTCGCCTTGACCCGCTCCCAGACGGTGCCGAGATCCTCGATCACCTGGGGGGAGATCGCGTTCATCGGCAGGTTGTTCAGCCAGGCGATCGCGATGTTGCCGCGGGTCTCCAGCTTGACCTTCTCCGGCTGATCGCCCTCGTCCGGCTGCGGCCAGGCGTAGAAGCCCTGGCCCGAGCCGAAGCCGAGGCGGCCCTGGGCGACCAGGCGCTTGAGGGTGACCGGAACCGGGAACCGCTCGTCGCCGTACTTCTCGTTGAGGCGCTCGATCCGCTCCAGGGAGACGTCGAGGCCCTCGATGTCGGCCTTCCAGAAGGGCGGGAAGAGGCCGCGGGGCGGGGCGAGGCCGGCGCCGGCCATCATGCCGAAGTCGATGTCGCGCACGGAGCAGACACCTTCCTCGAGCAGCAGGCAGGACTCGACCAGGGCCTTCGCCAGGAAGAGCTCGGACAGCTCCTGGGCGTCCGCGTCGGCGTCGCCGGGAACGTTCGGCTCGCCGTCCTTGTAGAGGCCCTCACCGCCGGTCTTGGCGCCGAGCTTGCCCTCGGAGACCAGCTTCTTCATGCCCTGGTGGACGTAGAACCGCTCGCCGTACGCGTCGGCCAGGTGCTCGGCGACGTGGTAGACGGTGTCGAGGCCGAGCATGTCGACCAGGATGAACGGGCCCATCGGGGCGACGTTGGCGGCACCGACGCCCTCGTCGATGTTCTTGATGGAGAGGCCGCGCTCCTCCTGGGCGCGCCAGATCTCACCGACGGCCGAGTTGAGGATGCGGTTGACGACGAAGCCGGGGACCTCGCCGCAGGTGATCGGCTGCTTGCCGATCGACTGCGCGAAGTTCGAGGCGACCTGGATGGTCTCCGAGCTGGTCTCGTCGCCGATGATCACCTCGACCAGCGGCATGACCGAGGCCGGGTAGAAGAAGTGGAAGCCGACGACCTTGTCCGGGCGGATGGTCGCTTCGGCCATCTCCGAGATCGAGAGGCCGGAGGTGTTGGACGAGATGATCGCGTGGCCCGGGGTGACGGCGTCGAGCTCGGCGAAGACCGCCTGCTTGATGCCCATCTTCTCCGGCACGGCCTCGATCACGAAGTCGACGTCGCCGAACTCGTCGTAGGTGACGGTGCCGGTGACCAGCGACATGACCTCGGCGACCCTTGCGTCGGCCTCCTCCTGGGTCATGCGGCCCTTCTTCACGCGACCGGCGAGCTGGCCGGTGGTGACGTTGCGGACCTCTTCGATGGCGTGATCGACGAACTTCTGGTCGACGTCCTTGATGACGACGGGCGTGTCGGACGCGGCGATGGCCTGTGCGATCTGGCCGCCCATGGTGCCGCCGCCGACGACGGCTGCCTTGTGTACGAACATGAGGTTTCTTGATCCTCCAGGGTGATTTGAGTGGAAGCCTGAGCGAGAAGTTGACTCGCGAGTCAATAAGGCAGCCGTAAGGCTATAGGCCACGGCCTGATACCGTCCCACGGGTCGGATGGTCGCCAACGGCCACCGAGAGGTTCTGTTCCTGCCTTCGCCGTGAGCGTTTTCGGGGTAGCCGAATCTCCCCTCCCCTCACATAACTCAGGAGCAGTAACTGATGTCATCGCAGTCCTTCGCCGATCTCGGCGTGTCCGAACCTGTAGTCAAAGCCCTCCGCGAGCGCGGAATCGACGCCCCCTTCCCGGTCCAGCGCCAGGTCATCGAGGACGTCCTCGACGGCGAGGACGTGCTGGTCCAGTCCCCCACCGGCTCCGGCAAGACCCTCGCCTTCGGCGTGCCGCTGGTCGACCTGATCGAGGCCTCGGACCGGCGCCCGGCCGCCCTCATCCTCGCCCCGACCCGCGAGCTCGCCTCCCAGATCGTCGACGAGATGGAGTCGATCTGCCGGGCCCGCGCCCTCTCGATCGCCGCCGTCTACGGCGGCGTCGGCCTGCAGGCGCAGGCGAAGAAGGCCGCCCGCGCCCACATCGTCGTCGCCTGCCCGGGACGGCTCGAGGATCAGCTCCAGCGCCGCGCCTTCACCCTCGACAACGTCAAGCACCTGGTGCTGGACGAGGCCGACCGGATGCTCGACATGGGCTTCAAGCCCGCCGTCGACCGGATCGTCAACCTGATCGACCCGGGCCGCCAGACCCTGTTCTTCTCGGCCACCCTCGAAGGCGCCGCCGGCAAGCAGGCCGCCGCCTACACGGTGGACCCGCGGACCCACGAGAACGCGCCCAGCCTCGAGGACCGGGGCACGATCGAGCACCGGTTCATCCACGTCAACCACGAGGCCAAGGTCGAGACCCTGATCAGCGAGCTCGAGGGCGAGCAGCGGGGCCGCACCCTGGTCTTCGTCCGGACCAAGCACGGCGCCGACCGGCTGGTCAGGAAGCTGAGCAAGCAGACCCGGATCCACGCGGTCGCGATGCACGGCAACAAGTCGCAGAACCAGCGGCAGCGCGCCCTCGCCGACTTCGAGCGGGGCAAGGTCGACACCCTGGTCGCCACCGACGTGGCCGCCCGCGGCATCGACGTCGCCGACGTCACCCACGTGATCAACTTCGACCTGCCGGAGGACGAGGACACCTTCGTCCACCGTGTGGGCCGCACCGGCCGCGCCGGAAACGACGGGGTCGGCATCAGCTTCGTGATGTCGGATCAGGCCCGCGACATGTGGAAGATCGCCAAGTCGCTCGGCCTCAGCCGTGAGTTCGAGGCCGCCGGCGTGCCGATGAACGTGCCGGCCGGCACCGACGCCGGTGGCCGTGGCCGCCGACGCAACGGTGGCGGCGGCCGTCCCGGCTCCCGGGGAGGCTCCTCCGGCGGCTCCCGCGGCAACGCTCAGGGCGGCCGCGGCTCCGGCAAGGGCGGACCGCGGGGCCAGCGCAACGGCGGCGGCTCCGGCGGCAAGGGCCGCGGCAACACCGGCTCGCAGGAGCGCAGCCGGTCGGGCGGCTCCCGCGGCGGTCGTCAGGGCGGCGGCTCGCAGCGAGGCCGCTGAGCCGGCAGGAGACGCGGCCTCCGAACCCGGGGGCCGCGACGCCCGATCACGCTCGGACGGTCCGGCCGCGAGCGTGACCGGGCCGCGTCTCGTCTGGCGAAAGTCTCACATTCCCGGCCGATCCCTGCTACGGTCCCCGCAGGGTCGGGCAGTGTTTGCCCGGCAAAGTCGTGTGTAGCGCTCGCAGTCGTTGCTTTACCAGCATCCTCCGCGTTTGCAGCACCATGTATGTGGAGGAACAACAAAATGCCCACTGGAACAGTCAAGTGGTTCAGCGACGAAAAGGGCTTCGGCTTCATCACTCCTGATGACGGCTCGAAGGACGTCTTCGTCCATCACAGCGCCATCCAGGCCGACGGCTTCCGCACCCTCGCGGAAGGCGCCAAGGTGAGCTACGAAGCTGAGGACGGCCCCAAGGGCCCGGCCGCCGCTTCGGTCGAGGCCATCTAGGCCCAGCCCAAGGCAGCAAGCGAGCGCGCCCGCCATCCGGCGGGCGTTTCGCGTTTAAGGGGCCGATCGGGCGCGCGCGGCGGGCCCTTCCGGGCCGACCGGGCCGGGCTCAGGCAGGGAACCGGACGCCCGGACCGAATCAAAGGCGGGAGTGGACGGTTAGAGGGACAGACCATGAACTCACGCTTCCACGTTCGCGATCGGGTATTCAGAGGGCGGCGCACCAAGCCGGCCTCCCCGGGCTACGCCCCGGCGAGACCCGCCGGCGGAAGCGCCTCGCGGCCGCCGGAGCCATCGGTCCCGGGCGACGTCCCCGAGGGCACCCTCGCCCACCCGCTGACCCGCGGCACCGACCCGGTCACGATCGACACGATGACCTGGGATCAGCCGGAGAAGACGGCGGCCTACTTCGTGCCCGGGCGGCGCAACCTCCTGATCGACGCCGGCTCCGCCCGGAGCGCCGCGACCCTGGTCCGCGCGCTCGAGGAGCTGGACGTCCGTCGGCTCGACTTCATCGCCCTCACCCACATCCACCCCGACCAGGCCGGGGGCGCGGGGTATCTCGCCGACCGCTTCCCGGAGGCGACCTTCCTGGTCCATCCCGACGGAGCCGGACACGTCGCCGACCCTTCGCGCCTGATCAAGGCGATGAAGGCGATGGGCGGGGACCGCACCGTCGAGCTGTTCGGCGAGCCGACGGCGGTCGGCTCCGACCGGATCCGTCCCGTCGCGGACGGCGAGACCGTGGATCTCGGCGACCGTCGGCTCGAGGCGATCGCCACCCCCGGGCACACCGCCGCCCACCTCGCCTGGCTCGACCACCGGACCGACTCCCTGTTCTGCGGCGACGCCCTCGGGGTCAGGGTCCCCGGCAGCCGGGTCGTGCGCCCGGCGACGCCGCCCTCGGACTTCTGCCACGAGCAGGCCCTGGACTCGATCGAACGGCTCCGTCGGACCGGGGCCGCGCAGGTGTTCCGCGCCCACTTCGGACCGGACGTGGGCAGCCTCGACCAGTCCTGCGACCGGGCGGCCGAGACGCTCGAGCGGTGGCTCGACTCGTACCTCGCCAAGTGCGACCACGCCGAGGACGCGGAGGACCTGACCCGCCGCTTCAACGCGACGCTGGAGGCCAACCTCGAGCCGGTCGGACCCGCCGTCCGCCGCAGCCTCGAGCTGATCAGCCCGACCTGGCTGAACCTCGCCGGTCTAAGCGAGGAACGCTCCCGCCCGCACGGCTACTCGGACGCCGCCTGAGCCCCGGGCGCCGGCACAGCCGCCGGCAAGCGGCCCCCGACACCGCCGTCTGAAAGGCTTGGACGTCATGTCCACGACCCGGGAGATGGATCGCCGTTCGATCGCCGTGCTCTCGGCCGGCCATGCCTGCGTGGACGTCTGCCAGGGAGCGATCCCAGCGCTGATGCCGTTTCTCGTGATCCGCCGTGGCTACAGCTACTCCGCGGCGACCGCCCTGCTGCTGGTCATGACCTTCTCCTCCTCGATGCTGCAGCCGCTCTTCGGGCACTTCTCGGACCGCCGCTCGCTCGCCTGGCTGCTGCCCGGCGGCATCGTGCTCGGGGGTGCCGGAACCACCGTGATCGGCCTGGTCGACTCCTTCGAGATGACCCTGGCCGCGGTCTGCCTGTCCGGGATCGGGGTCGGCGCGTACCACCCGGAGGGAGCGCGGTTCGCCAACTACGTGGCCGGCGAGCGGCGGGCCACCGGCATGAGCTTCTACGCGGTCGGCGGCAACATCGGATTCGCCCTGGGGCCGGTGGCGGTGACCGCGCTCGTGCTGCCCTTCGGGATCGCCGGCGTCGCCTGGATCGCCCTGCCGATGGCGGTCGCGGCGGCGCTGCTGGCCTCCGAGCTGCCCCGGCTCAAGCGGTTCCGACCCGGGTCCGCCGACCCGGCTGAGAGCGACGAGCTCCCGGTCGAGCCGGGGTTCGGGACGAGCTCCGCCCCGGCCGCGCAGCCCGCGACGGCGGAGCCCGACCCGGGCCGGGACCGGTGGCTCCCCTTCACCGGGGTCGCGGCGATCGCCGGCTTCCGCTCCGCCACCTACTTCGCGCTCCAGGCCTTCGTGCCGCTCTGGTTCATCCAGCACCTGGACGAGTCGACCGCCGTCGGGAACGGCGCCCTCACCGCCCTGCTCGTCGCCGGCGCGATCGGCACCCTGGTCGGGGGCCGGGTCGCCGACCGGATCGGCAAGCGCCTGGTGATCGCGATCTCGCTCAGCGTGACCTCCCCGCTGATCCTGCTCTTCCTCGTGCTCGGACCGGCCCCGGCCGTCCTCCTGCTGGCGGCGATCGGCTTCTTCATGGTCGGCACCTTCTCGATCACGGTCGTGCTGGGCCAGGAGTACCTGCCCGGCCGGGTCGGGCTCGCCTCCGGAGTCACCCTCGGGGCGGCGATCGGGTTCGGCGGCCTCGTCGCCTGGCTGCTCGGCCTGCTGGCCGACCAGACCAGCCTCCTCACCGTGCTGCTGGTGACGGCCGTCCTCCCCCTCCCCGGGCTGATCTTCACCCGGATGCTCCCCCCGACGAGGACCGAGCCGCGATGAGGTACGACCTGGAATCGACCTCCCTGGAGCAGCTCCGCTCCCGGGAGAGCGTCAAGTGGACCGCGTATCCGCCGGACGTGCTGCCCGCCTTCGTCGCCGAGATGGACTTCCCGCTGGCCGAGCCGGTCAAGCGGGCCCTGGGCGCGGCGATCGAGCGCGGGGACACCGGCTACTCCAACGCCCCGGCATCGGGCCTGGGAGACACCTTCGCCGGGTTCGCCTCCCGCCGCTGGGGATGGGCCGTAGACCCGGCTCAGGTCAGCGCGACCAGCGACGTCGTCCACGGCCTCACCGCCCTGCTCCGGGTCCTGATCGAGCCCGGCGACGGCGTGGTGGTCAACCCGCCGGTCTACTACCCGTTCTTCTCGCTGATCGAGGAGGCCGGAGGACGGGTCGTCGAGGCTCCGCTCGGGCCGGATGGCGGGCTCGACCTCGACGCGATCGAGGCCCGGTTCCGGGAGGGCGCGCGGGTGATGCTGCTCTGCAGCCCCCAGAACCCGACCGGCTCGGTGCCGTCGCCCGCCGAGCTGACCGGCCTGGGCGAACTCGCTGCCACCCACGGCGCCGTGATCCTGAGCGACGAGATCCACGCCCCGCTGACCCTGCCCGGGGCCGCCCACACCCCCTTCCTCGCCGCCTCGCCCGCGGCCGCCGAGCACGGGATCTGCCTCACCTCCGCCTCCAAGGCGTTCAACCTCGCCGGCCTCGGCTGCGCGGTCATCGTCACCGGCTCCGAGCGCGGCCGGGAGATCGTCTCGCGACTCCCGCCGAGCGCGCACCATCCCGGGCATCTCGGCGTGATCGCCGCCCGGGCGGCCTTCGGCGAAGGCGACGAGTGGCTGGACCAGGTCGTGGACCGGCTCGACCGCAACCGGGAGCTGCTGGGCGACCTGCTGGCGGCCGAGCTCCCGGAGGTCCGGTGGAACCCGCCGCAGGCCGGCTACCTGGCCTGGCTCGACTGCCGGGAGCTGGGCCTCGGGCTCGATCCCGCGGCGCTGATCCTCGAGCGGTCGAAGGTCGCCACCAGCGGCGGCCAGCCCTTCGGCTCCGGCGGCGCCGGGCACTGTCGACTCAACTTCGGCACCACGCCCGGGCTGCTCGAACAGGCGGTGCGGGCGATCGCCGCCGCCCGACGCTGAACCTGGCGTTTCCGCCGGCCGAGAATCGGACCGACAGGGACCGGCCCGGTGATAATGGGGGAATCCCCCCCGGCACCGAGCGATGAGCCCCGACAGCAACTCCGAGAAAACGCCTCCGACCAGCTCGGCTCTGATCCCTTTCCTCCCGGAGTTCAGCAAGTGCCGGACCATGATCGAGGCGGCCGGGACCGCCGCCCGGATCCTGACCGAGGAGCTCGGCGCGGTCGGCGTGATCGTCCTCGACGAGGTCGGCCCGATCGCGGCCCGGCCGACCCGCCTCGACGCGGTGATGATCGCCGAGCTGAGCAGCGCGCCGGACGGGATCTCGATCGGCCCGGCCGCGACCATCCTCGCCGACATGACCGTCGCCAGCTTCCCCGTCCGCAACTCGGTCGGGATGAAGCTGGTCGCGGCGTGGAACCCCCAGACGGTCCTCCAGGCGGAGGAGGTCCGGGCGACCGCGGCGACGCTCGCCGAGTGGATCCACAAGTTCCGGCACCGGTCCGACCAGAGCCCGGGACGGCACGGCCCGCAGATCCCGGCCAGCCTCCTGAGCCGCGACGACTTCACCGGCCTGATCGAGACGATCCCGGCGATCGCCTACCTGGCCGAGATGGGCGACGACGGCCGGTGGCTGTACGTCAGCCCCCAGATCGAGACCGTGCTCGGCTACACGCCGGAGGAGTGGATGGCGGACCCGGAGAACTGGTACCGCGCGATCCATCCCGACGACCGCGAGTACGCCCTGGCCTTCGAGGACCAGCGACTGATCGGCCTCGACATCCACCCACCGGCCGAGTACCGGATGAAGGCCCGGGACGGCCGCTACGTCTGGGTGTACGAGCGGGCCCGCCTCCTCCCCGACCGTGACGGCAAGCGGATCTGGCACGGCGTGATGCAGGACATCACCGCGCTGAAGGTGGCCGAGCTGGAGCTCGCCCACAAGGCCGAGCAGCAGGTGCTGATCGCCCGGCTCGGGAACATGGCGATCCGCGGGGCCGAGCCGGACGAGCTGCTGCGCACCGCGGTCGACTGGATCGGCGGCATCGACCGGGTGCTGGAGGCCTCGATCTGGGAGCACGACGACTTCAGCAAGCTCCACCTCTGCTGCCGCTCCGGCAACATCGGGAAGAACAGCTCGATCCCGTTCCTCACCACCAAGTACCCCGGCGCCCCGCTGATGGCGGGCGAGTCGGTGATGATCCCCAACTGGAACCAGCAGGACCCGCGCCTGGACTTCTACCGGGACGTGCTGCCGGAGCAGGTCGTGAGCAGCGCGATCGTGCCGATCCTCGGGGCCGAGCAGCAGTTCGGGCTGATCATCGTTCACTCCGACCGAGCCGGCGCCTTCACCGAGGAGGACGGCAACTTCCTGCAGGCCACGGCGAACGTCCTCGGCAACGCGATCGAGCGCAGCCGCTCCGACAAGTCCCTGCACCACAGCCTCAACCACGACCTCCTGACCGGCCTCCAGAACCGGCGCCTGTTCACCATCCGGCTCGCCGAAGCCCTCGCCGAAGCCGAGCGCGACGGGTCGGTGGTGGCGCTGCTCTTCCTCGACCTCGACCACTTCAAGCTGATCAACGACGGCATCGGCCACCACGCCGGGGACGAGATGCTGCGCGAGGTGGCGCCTCGCCTCTCCCGCTGCGTGCGGCGGGAGGACACCGTCTCGCGGTTCGGCGGCGACGAGTTCGGGCTCGTCCTGCGGTCCGTGGCGGACGAGGACGAGGCCTGGGAGGTCGCGGAACGGGTCTTGGAGGAGATCTCCCGGCCGATCCCGATCGAAGGCACGGAGCGCCTGATCACGGCCAGCCTCGGGATCGCCATCTGGCAGCCCGGCTCGGACGCGGGCCCGGAGGACCTGATCCAGGAAGCCGACGCCGCGATGTACGAGGCGAAGGAGTCCGGCCGGGCGCGCGCCCACGTCTTCGGGGCGGCGATCCAGGAGAAGATGGTTCGGCGGCTGGAGGTGGAGCGGGAGCTGCACCGGGCCATCGACCGGGACGAGCTGACCGTCGCCTACCAGCCGTTGGTCTGCCTCGAGGAAGGGCGGCTACTCGGGTTCGAGGCGCTGGTCCGGTGGAACCATCCCGAGAAAGGTCTGTTGGGGCCGGGCGAGTTCATCTCGATCGCCGAGGAGAGCGAGCTGATCCGGAAGGTGGACTCCTGGGTGATGGGCCAGGCGATCGCCCACGCCAGCGAGTGGAACCGCGGCCGCCCGGACGATGAGGGCGTGTCGATCTCGGTCAACGCCTCCTCCCGGCAGATCCGCGGCGAGGGCTTCACCGGCCTGGTCTCGGGCCTGCTCGCCCGGCATGAGCTCCCGGCGCGGCTGTTGACCATCGAGATCACGGAGACGGTGCTCCTGGCCGACACCGAGCAGGTGAACACAGTGCTCGAGGAGCTCGCCGACCTGGGCGTGAGGCTGTCGCTCGACGACTTCGGAACCGGCTTCTCGTCGCTCAGCTACCTGGGTGAGTTCCCGCTTGACGAGATCAAGATCGACCGCAAGTTCATCGACTACCTCAGCCAGGAGGACCCGCGCGGCTCGGCCATCGCCAACGCCATCGTCCAGATCGGCAAGGCGCTCTCGATTAGCGTCGTGGCCGAGGCGGTCGGCAACGAGACCGCCCTGCGGATGGTCCGCGACCTCGGCTGCGACGCCGCCCAGGGCTACCTGATCTCGAAGCCGCTGAGCCCG
>JBEBTS010000013.1:0-21196 GCA_040393665.1 Conexibacter woesei | reverse complement strand
CTCTCCTTCCACCTGCGGTCGGAGGCCTCGGCGGCGATGTCGGCCGGCTCCTGCCCGTAGTAGCGCGGGTGCGGGACGAAGTTCTGGATGATCACCTCTTGGATGTGCCCGTACTTCCGCTGCAGGGCAGCGATCGCCTCCAGCGACTCGATCCGCTCCTCCGGCGTCTCCCCGATCCCGACCAGGATGCCGGTGGTGAAGGGGATCTTCAGCCGGCCGGCGGCCTCGATCGTGGCCAGGCGATGGGCCGGGTGCTTCGTCGGCGAACCGGCGTGGACGGTCTTCATCAGCCGTTCCGAGGCGGACTCCAGCATCAGCCCCTGCGAGGCGGTGACCTCCCGCAGGCGGGCCAGGTCCTCCTCGGAGACGGCGCCGATGTTGGTGTGCGGCAGGATCCCCCGGTCCATCGCCCGCTCGCAGGCCCAGACCACGTACGAGGTGAAGTCCGCGTGACCCCAGGAACGGAGCCTCTCCGCCACGATCGGGTTCACCTCCGGCTTCTCCCCGGTCAGGAAGAGCAGCTCCTTGGCGTTGCGCCGGACCGCTTCGTCGAGCCGTCGCTCGACCTCCTCCGGCGGGTGCACGTGCGCCTGGTGCGTGGCGAACGCGCAGTACTTGCAGTAGCACTGGCAGGTCCGCGAGAGCGAGATCGTGTAGTTCCGGGAAAAGGTGACCCTGCGCATCTCTCCGCAACCTACCGGAGTCTCGCCACCCGGTCCGAACGGATGCCGACCCGGCCCGCGGGCCGGGTCGCCGCGGCGTCGTCGGACCGGCGCCGCGGCCTGCGGTAATGCCGCAAATTCCGACCCGTCAGGAGCGATATGGTCAGGAGAGTGGGCCGGAAGCGTCCAACCGGTCTCCGCGTCAAAAAACGGAAACCGGCCCGGCCTCTATGTCCCTGTACCCGACACAAGGAGGTTCACCATGAAGGCATCCCTCAGGCTTCTCGCCATCCCGTTGGCGGCGGGAGCCCTCGTCTTCGCCGGTTGTGGAGGCGACGACAACTCGTCCGACAACACCAGCGACACCACCACGACCACCGAGCAGCCGGCCACCAACGCGACCGGCGACACCGGCAACGCCAACGGCAACGCCGCCGGCGAAGAGACCGCCAAGGGAACGATCGCGCTCGCGGCCGACCCCGCCGGCGCGCTCGCCTACGATCCGAGCGACCTCGAAGGCAAGGCCGGTCCTCTGACCATCGAGTTCACCAACGACTCGCCGATCCCGCACGACGTCGTCATCGACGGGCCCGACGGCAAGGAAGTCGCCAAGACCTCCGTCTTCACCGGCGGCACCGAGGCGGCGAAGTTCGACGCCAAGCCGGGTGACTACACCTTCTACTGCTCCGTCGCCGGCCACCGCGAGGGCGGCATGGAGGGGACTCTGACCGTCAAGTAGCCACGTCGACCGGAGGGGTCACCCGAGGTAACCCCGACGGCTCGACCACGTGGGGCCACGGTCCCGCGGAGCAACAAAAAAAGGGGGCCCTTCCGGGCCCCCTTTTTCATGCTGCTAACGCTTGACTCAGGCTTCGGGCGAGGGCACCGTGGAGGGCTTGTCGCCGTCGCCCGAGGGGGCGATGATGAACTTGTAGACCACGAAGGCCAGGACGGCACCGACGAGCGGGCCGACGATGTAGGCCCAGGCGTCGGAGAACTCACCGGAGACCAGGGCCGGGCCGAACCAACGGGCCGGGTTCACGGCACCGCCGGTGAGCGGGACCAGCATCAGGCCGACCAGGCCGAGCGCGAGGCCGATGGCCAGCGGGGCCCAGTCCTTGACGGCCCGCACACCGAGCGCCACGGTGAGCACGGTGAGAACCAGCAGGAAGGTGCCGAGGGCCTCTACGACCATGCCGGCGAAGCCGCCGCTGAGCAGCGGGCTGACGGTGGCGGCGCCGTAGTTGGCGGCACGGCCCTCGTCGAGCAGCAGGGACTTGGTCAGCAGCGCGCCGAGCACACCACCGGAGAGCTGGGCGAGGATGTAGATGACAGCGTCCACCGGAGCGATCTTCTTCATCAGGGCCGCGCCGACCGTCACCGCCGGGTTGAAGTGACCACCGCTGGCTCCGCCGAAGCTGAAGATCAGCACGGTGAGGATGAACGCGTAGGTCAGGCCGACGACCGCGTAGTCCGAACCGAACTGGGCCGAATCACCGACCGAGATGAACAGCACCCCGACGGTAGTGATGATGAACACCAGGAACAGCGTCCCCAGTAGTTCGGCGATGTATGCGGCGAGACCGCGATCTTGCATGAAAATCAAACCTCCCGTGGCTTGTGTCGATTGCGTCCCGCCGGTATCTGGCAGGCCGGGACCAGTGTAGTCGCGCGCCCCGCCGAATGCCTCCGGGTTACTTGTCGGGCCGCGAGTTTATATACCTGACCATTCAGGGAGAGCCTTCTGTCGCAAGATGACGCCCACGGCGCGAACCGGGCCGTCTCCGACCGGGGCGGCGAGGTGACTCAGGCGAGCAGGCGCTCGACCAGCGCCGGCAGCTCGCGGGCCATGCGGGACCGCGGCACGACCAGGTCGATCCCCGCTTCGCGGGCCTCTTTGCCGGTGCTGACGTCGAGGTGGGAGTAGAACCCGATCGAGGGCAGGCCCGAGGCCACCACCGGCCCGGGATCGGTGACGTCCAAGTCGCAGACGATCAGCTCGGCGTCGCCGGGGTCGGCCGGCTGCCCGCCCGAGGGGGCTTTGATCGTGACCTCGTGCCCCGACGCCTTCAACGGCTCGGCCACCCTGCTGGCCAGCATCAGGTCGGAGACGGAGGCGAGGATCCGGGCCATGGCCGCGGCGTCCTCAGATCGCGCGGCGCTGGCGGAACTCTTCGCGCACGCTCTCGGGACGGCCCCACATCTGAACCACCTCGGAGCGACCCTCGCGCAGCTGCCGGACCTGGAGCGAGCCGGCGAATCCCTGCTCGTCGAGCCGGGCGAGCACCGACTTCACGGTCTGGGGAGCGGCCGCCTTGCCGAAGCTCTGGGCGACCGGGACCCGCCAGTGCCACTCGGCCCGCGAGTACGGCTGGGCGTTGATCAGGCTGAGGATCACCGCCGCGTCGATGTACCGGCTCTCGTCGTCGATCCGGAGGTCGAACTCGAGATCGGTCCAGTCGGACGGGAGCGAATCGAGGACTTCCTGAAAATCGGCGGCGAGCGGCATGCCGCAAGCCTAACGAGGTCCGGGCCGCAGGGCCATGGGCATACAATCGACCCATGTCCCAGGCACCACGGCCCGAGGCCGACAGTCCCGGCTCCGCAGTGGCCGACGAACAGCATCTCCTCCCCGATCTCGACGCCGAGTACCGGCAGCTCCGCGAGGAATGCGGCCTGCTCGAACGCGAGGACCGGGCCTGGCTCTCGCTCTCCGGAAGCGACTCCGCGGAGTTCCTGCACAGCCAGATCACCAACGACATCGAGGGGCTGGCAGCCGGCTCCGGCTGCTACGCGCTGCTGCTCGACCGCAAGGGCCATCTCCAGGCCGACATGCGGGTCCTGCGCCTGGCCGAGGACGAGTTGCTGGTCGAGACCGGGGCCGACACCCGCGACCGGCTGCTCAAGCACCTCGGCATGTACAAGATCGGCCGCAAGGTCGAGGTCGCCCCCGCCGACCGCACCACGATCTCCCTGATCGGTCCGGGCGCGATCGAGGTCACCGGGCTCGCGCCCGGCGACGAGCACGACTTCACCCCGGCGACGATCGCCGGCGCCGAGTGCCTGGCGGTGGCGACCGACCTCGGGCTCGACGTCGTCTGCGAGACCGGCGCGCTCGCCCCGGTCCGGGACGAGCTCGAGTCCAGGCGAGGGATCCCGGTCTCTGCCGCCGCGGCCGAGATCGTCCGGGTCGAGTCCGGCCGCCCCCGGTTCGGCTTCGAGATGACGGAGGCCTCGATGCCGGCCGAGGCGGGCATCGTCGACCGCGCCGTGAGCTTCACCAAGGGCTGCTACATCGGCCAGGAGCCGGTCGCCCGCCTCCATTACAAGGGCCGGCCGAACCGGCACCTGCGCGGGCTCCGCCTGAACGGCCCGGCCGCCGCCGGGGACACCGTCCGCCTCGGCGAGCGCGACCTCGGCACGATCGGCACCGCGGTCCTCTCCCCCGCCTCGGGCCGGATCGGACTCGCGATCCTGCGCAAGGAGGCCGAGCCCGGGTCGACGGTCACGGTGCTCACCGATTCCGGCGAGACCGAGGCGACCGTGATCGACCCGCCGTTCGTCGAGGGCCCCGGGACATGACCGGAGCCGGCGGGCGGCGGCAGGGCCTCGGGGGACGCAGCCTCGGCGCGGACAGCCCGCTCTTCGGCGGCAGCCGCGATCCCTTCGCCGCCCCGCGGGAGCAGCGGGATGCCGAGCCGACGGCGCCGTCCCGCGACGAGGAGGAGCTGCTCGCCGCCGCCGTGGCCGCCGAGGAGGCGATCGCGTCCGGGCTCGACCCCACCGCGACCGGCCCTCCCTCGCCGTCCGACCTGGCTCGACTGCGGGAGCTGCTCCCGGCCGCCGAGCCCGACCGCGCGCTCGACGACTGGGGCCGCTCGGAGACGGTGGTCTCGCTGCTCGAGCCGATGCTCAACTTCTATTACCGGTACTGGTTCCGGGTCGAGACCGAGGGGATCGAGAACGTCCCGTCGGAGGGCGGCGCCCTGCTCGTCTCGAACCACTCCGGCGCCCTGCCCCCGGACGCGCCGATGATCATGCAGGCGATCCGCAACGAGCACTCGAGCCCGCGCCCCGTCTACATGTTGGGCGAGCACTGGTTCAAGGGCTATCCCGGCGTCTCGATGCTGGTCAACAAGATGGGGCTGGTCCCCGCCCACCGGGCCAACGCGCAGCGCCTGCTGAACGACGAGGGCCGGCTCGCGGTCGTCTTCCCGGAAGGCCAGAAGGGGACCCGCAAGGTGTACTGGCAGCGCTACCAGCTGCGCCGGTTCGGCCGGGGCGGCTTCGTGCGGACGGCGATCCGGGCGCGCGTGCCGATCGTGCCGATCGCCCTGATCGGCGGCGAGGAGGCGATGCCGATCTTCGCCCACTTCCGGCTGCTGCAGAAGCTGACCGGCCTGATCTACTTCCCGCTCACCCCGACCTTCCCCCACTTCGGGCTGGCGGCGCCGCTGATGTACATGCCCGCCAAGTTCAAGATCCGGTTCATGGAACCGATCGACATGTCCGAGCATCCGCCCGAGACGGTGGACGACCCGGCCGCGATCCAGGCGATCAGCGAGCGCATCCGAGCGCGGATCCAGCGAGAGCTGGACGGCATGCTCGAGCGGCGCGAATCGGTCTGGCTCGGTTGACGCCAGCCGGTCGGGTAGATTGCGCGACGTGAGGGGAACTCTGCTCCAGGTGACGGTCCTGCTTGCCGCCGGTGCGATTATCGCCGGATGCGGCAGCGATCCGCATGAGAACAAGCCACGCCCGCCGATTCCGGCCGTGGTCACCGTCACGGTGGGCGCGGACGAGATCAACGTGTCGCCCGACGCGGCCGGGGAGCCGGGCGAGCGTGGCCCGTACCTCAACCAGAACCGGAACGCCCCTCAGAACCAGGCGGACCGCAAGGCCCCGCTGGTCGTGAACATCGCGGTCGCCAACCTCACCCGCCAGGACACGAAGCTCGTGATCGAGGGCCCCGAGGGCCACGTCGAGCCGCTGGTCGGATCCGGCTCCGCCGCCTTCAACATGGCCCTGCCGACGGGCGCCTACCGGCTGAGCTCGCCGGCCAGCACCGACACCACCGTCCTCACGGTCGGTCGCAGCCGGATCTCCTCCGGCGGCGACGTGCTCATCCCGTAGACGCGGGCGACGCTCAGGCGGGCTCGGTGGCCTCGGCCCGGCGCGCCCGGCGGATCGACCGGGTCACGAAGCCGTACCGGGGCGCGAACAGCAGCGCCACGCCGAAGCAGCAGGCCGCGACCAGCCCCATCGCCCCGCCGATCGAGGCGTCGAGGGCCACCGCCGAGCCGTAGCCGCCCAGGGCGGCGACCCAGCCCACGGCGACGCTGACGACCACCATCGGCAGCAGCCGCACCGTCACCAGGTAGCTGGTGGCCGCGGGCACGATCAGCATCGTCACCACCAGGATCGCGCCGACCGACTCGAAGGCGGTGACCGCCGTCACCGCGACCGCGATCAGCAGGAAGCGCGAGACCAGCACCGGCCTCAGGCCGTTCACCCGGGCGAACCCGGGGTCGAACGTGATCGCCTTGAGCTCCTTCCAGAAGAGGGCCAGGAGGATCAGGTTCGCGGCCGTGACCGCGCCCAGCAGGGGAAGCGACCGGGCCACCTCGATCCCGAAGACCTCCCAGGTCCTGAACGGGGTGAAGGCGATCTCGCCGTAGATGGTCGAGTCGAGGTCGAGGTGCACCCCGCTGGCGAAGTGGGTGACCCCGAGCACGCCGAGCGCGAACAGCAGCGGGAAGACGAGCCCGATCGCGGCGTCGGAGTGGACCAGCCCGGTGCCGCGGAGCGCCTCGATCCCGAGCACGCAGATCACGGCGAAGACGGCCGCGCCGACGATCACCGCCAGCGGCGCCCGCGACCCGAACAGCAGGAAGACCAGGACGATCCCGGGAAGGACGGCGTGGGAGACGGCGTCGGAGAGCAGGACCTGCCGGCGCAGCACCAGGAACGGCCCCAGCAGCCCGCAGGCGGTGGCGAGCAGGCCGGCGGTGAGGATGATCGCCAGGTCGTCACTCATCGTCGCCTCCCTCCCCGGCCCGGCCTTCCCCCTCCGGTCGGGCGTCGCCGCCGGCCGCGGCGAACGCCAGCAGCCGCTCGGTGTTCTCGTCGCCGAGGGTGTGACGGAGGTTGCGCGGGTCCGGCTCGCGGGCGTCGGGCAGCTCCAGCCGCCAGCCGTGCTCCAGCCAGACGCTCCACAGGTCGCGCTTGCGCAGCAGGGCGTGGACCGCGGCCGCGCCCTGCTCCGAGAGATGGATGCGATCCCCGTCGCGCTCCAGCGCCCCGGCCCGGTCGAGGTCGCGCAGCGCCCGGTTCACGCCGGAGGCGGAGCGGCCGCTGGTCAGGACGAGCTCGTCCACGGTCGGCGGGGCACCGGCGTGGAGCGCGGTCTCCAGGTCGATCAGGACGCCCTCGTTCGCGGCCCGCCGCCGCTCCCGCAGGATCTTGCGGGCCCGCCACGCCACCCCGCGGCCCGGCGCGAACGCGATCGCCGTGAGGGCGACGAGGAACCCCACCACGACGATCACCGGCCCGGTCGGCAGGTTGGAGGAGTTGGAGATCAGCGCCCCGACCGACCCGACCGCGGCCCCGGTCGCCCCGGCGATCACCAGCAGCGTGGAGAGGCGGCTGGTGAGCTGGCGGGCGGTGACCGTCGGCACGACCAGCATCGCGACCATGAGGATCGCTCCGACGGTGCGGACGCCGATCACGATCGCGATCACCAGCATCGCGGTCATCGCCAGCTCGAGCAGGCGCACGGGCAGGCCCATCGAGCCGGCGAAGGACATGTCGAAGAGCCCGGCCTTGAGCGGCCGGAAGAAGATCGCGACCAGGGCCAGCGAGGCGAGGCAGAGCGCCCCCATGATCTCCAGGTCGCCCTCGAGCAGCCCGGCCGCCTGCCCGAAGAGATAGGTGTCGAGCCCGGCCTGGTTGGCGTTGTTGTAGTTCGCGAGGAAGGTCAGGAGGACGATCCCCAGCGAGAAGAAGCTGGCCAGCACCACCCCGATCGCCGCGTCCGGTCGGATCCGTCCGGTGCGCTCGATCGCCAGGATCAGCCCGGCCCCGATCAGCCCGGCCGCGGCGGCGCCCAGCGCCAGGGTCGGCGCGTCCTTCGCGCCGGTGGCGATGAAGGCGACGCAGACCCCGGGCAGGGTCGCGTGGGAGAGGGCGTCGCCGACCAGGCTGCGCTGCCGCAGGACGGCGAAGGCGCCGAGCACCCCGGCGGCGACGCCGAGGATCACCGCTCCGATCAGGACGACCGACTCGGTGTAGTCGAGCGGGATCAGGTCGATCAGCCGATCCATGTCGGGTCCTCCACTCCCTCGCCGCCGGTCAGGCCGCCGTAGGCTCGCCGCAGCGAGTCGTCGGACAGCGCCTCGGCCACCGGGCCGCAGGCGATGGTCCGCACGTTGAGCAGCACCGCCCAGTCGAACCGGGCCCGCACCGTGCCGATGTCGTGGTGGACCACGACCACGGTGCGCCCCTCGTCGCGGAACTCGGCCAGCATGTCGAGCAGCGCGGCCTCGGTCCGCGCGTCGACTCCCGCGAAGGGCTCGTCCAGCAGCATCACGGGCGACTCCTGGGCGAGCGCCCGGGCGATGAACACCCGCTGGCGCTGGCCGCCCGAGAGCTCGCCGATCTGACGGCGGGAGTACGGGGTCATGCCGACCCGCTCGATCGCCAGGTCGACCGCCTCGCGGTCCACCGGCCGCAGCCGCCGCAACCATCCCGCCGAGCGGTACCGGCCCATCTCGACCACCTCTCGCACGGTGATCGGGAAGTCCCAGTCGACCTCGTCGCGCTGCGGCACGAACGCGATCCGGTCGAGCGCGGTCGCCGCCGGGCGGCCCTCGACCAGGATGTGGCCGGCGTCCACCTTGAGCAGCCCGACCACCGCCTTGAGCAGGGTCGACTTGCCGGCCCCGTTCGGGCCGACGATCGCGGCCAGGGCACCGGCCGGGACCTTCGCGTCCACGTCCCAGAGCACCGGCCGCGTCGAGTACGAAGCGGTCAGCCGCCGGACCTCGAGGGCCGGCGGGACCGACACGGCCGGCCCGGGCGCGGCGGGCGCGCTCACCTCAGCCCCTTCACCAGATGGTCCACGTTGCTCCGCACCATCCCTATGTATGTGCCCTCCGGGGTCCCGGCCTGGCCCGCCGCGTCGGAGAACAGCTCGCCCCCGACCACCGCGTCCTGCCCGCGCTTCGCCGCCGCGGCGAGCACGGCGTCGATCGTCTGCGGCGGCACGCTCGACTCGACGAAGATCGCCTTCACCCCACGCTCGGCGATCACCCCGGCGACCCGTTCGATGTCGCTGGTGGTCGCCTCGGTCGCGGTCGAGATGCCCTGGATGGCCTCCACGTCCAGACCGTAACGCCGCCCCAGGTACCGGAACGCGTCGTGCGAGGTGACCAGCACCCGGCGACGCTCGGGGATCGTCGCCAGCCGACGCTCGGTCTGCCGGTCGAGCCGGTCGAGCCGGTCCAGGTAGGCGTCGGCGTTCCGCCGGTAGACGGCCGCCCCGTCGGGGTCGACCTCGGTCAGCCCGTCCCGGACCTGCTTCGCGGCGTGCTTCCAGAGCGACACGTCGAACCAGACGTGCGGGTCGTACTCCTCCCCGTCCGGCGCCCCGGACGGGGCGGGCAGCAGCCGGTCGCGCGGCATCTCGTCGGTGACGGCGAACACCGGCTTGGAATCGCCGATCTCCTCGAACACCTCCTGCATCTTGGCCTCGAGGTAGAGGCCGCCGTAGAACACGACGTCGGCGTTGCGCAGGTCGGTCACGTCCCCGGCGCTCGCCTTGTAGAGGTGCGGGTCGATCCCCGGTCCCATCAGGCCGTTCACCGTGACCCTGTCGCCACCGACCTCCTCGACCAGGTCGGTGATGAAGTTGGTCGTCGTCACCACCTCGACGTCGCCGTGGCCGCCGCCCTCTCCCACCTTCTCTCCGAGCGCGCCGCAGCCCGCGACGAGCAGCGGTCCGATCAGGGCGAGGGCGAGGACCGCGACGCGCTTGACGAACATTTCCACTTGATGCTCCGATTCCAGCCGGCCCTCGTGGGGCTCGGATTGCCGGACCGCCCCGGAGGCGATCCGATTGAACTTGCGTTGAACTTTAGTTTGACACAAAGATATTATTTTTGAGGCATGCCTCAATCTCCACCGTTGCGGCACCGTTTGTAGGATGGCCCGACCTTTTCCGAACCCTTTGAGAGGAGCGATGTGTCCCTGGACCTCGCAGAAGTGAGCAAGCTTGATGTTGAGCCGGGCGAGCTGCCCGAGAAGATGGCCGCCTGGGTGATCCGCCCGGAGACGATGGGCGAGCCCAACGACGCCTTCCAGCTGGAGGAGATCGAGACCCCGGAGCCCGGTGCGTTCGAGGTGATCGTCCGCGTCATGGCTGCCGGCGTCAACTTCAACAACGTCTGGGCCGCACTCGGCCAGCCCGTTTCCGTGTTCGGCTACGGCGACCACCCGGAGACCGGCCACCACATCGGCGGCTCCGACGCCTCCGGCATCGTCTGGAAGGTCGGCGAGGGCGTGACCCGCTGGAAGGTCGGCGACGAGGTCGTCGTCCACTGCAACCAGGCCTCCTACGAGGACGTCGAGGTGCACGGCCTCGACCCGATGGCCGCTCCGAGCCAGCGCATCTGGGGCTACGAGACCACCTGGGGCTCCTTCGCCCAGTTCACCAAGGTCCAGGCCCAGCAGCTGCTCCCGCGCCCGAAGAACCTGTCGTGGGCCGAGGCTTCGTCCTACGGCCTCACCTACTTCACCGCCTACCGGATGCTGATGGACCAGGCCAAGATCCAGGCCGGCAGCAACGTCCTGATCTGGGGCGCCGCCGGCGGACTCGGCGTCTTCGCCGTCCAGCTCTGCAAGGCGGCCGGAGCCAACGCCATCGGCGTCGTCTCCTCCGACGAGAAGGGCGAGCTGGTCAAGGAGCTCGGCGCGGTCGACTACATCAACCGCAACGACTTCAAGGGCATGATGCGGACCGGCAACGAGACCGCCGACGAGGAGAAGGAGCGCTTCAAGGTGACCCGGGCCTTCGCCAAGAAGGTCAAGGAGCTCCTCGGCGACTCCCCGGACGTCGTCTTCGAGCACGTCGGCCAGGCCACCTTCCCGACCTCGGTCTTCGTGGTCAAGCCGTTCGGCAAGGTCGTCATCTGCGGCGCCACCTCGGGCTACAACCTCGACTTCGACGTCCGCTACCTCTGGATGCGCCAGAAGCAGATCATCGGCTCGCACTTCGCCAACGCCTACGAGTGCATGAAGGCGAACCAGCTGATGGCCGAGGGCAAGGTCCGTCCGGTGCTGTGGAAGACCATGGACTTCGACGGCGTCCCGGGTGCCCACCAGATGATGCATGAGAACCAGCATCTCGGCAAGATCGCCATCCTGGTCGGCGCCGAGACCGAAGACGAAGGCCGCGAGATCGAAGGCTCCGGAGCGATCCGGGCCGAAGTCGGCGCGTAGCCGCGACAAAGGAGAGAAAGGCCCTAAATGGCACACATTTCCGAGATTTCCTGGCACGTCACGCCCTTCCGGGCTCAGCGCTGGATCGATCTGTGGGAGCCGGCCGCAGCCAAGGCGACCGAGTACGGTGCCACCGACTGGGCCATCTACCGCTCCAATGAGGATCCGCTGCTCTTCCGGCAGGTGATCACCTGGGAGAACAAGAGCGACTTCGATCGCTACTGGCACTCGGAGGAGATCTCCGAGCTCCGCGCCGGGATCATCGACCTGTTCGACAAGCCCCTGCTGCCGGTCTGGTGCACCCCGATCGTCAGCAGCAGCTGAGCGCGGCCTGACCCGGATCTCGGGTCGAGCCTGAAAGAGCCCCGCGAGCTTCGGCCCGCGGGGCTCTTTTCGTTTCATGCTCCGGGCTCGACCCGGGGAGCTCGGCCTAGAAGGGGTCGGGCATCGCGATCTTGAGGTTCAGGAAGCTGCCGATCGCGTTGCGGGCTCCCTTGTTCGAGCCGACCGAGATCGTCGTGTCGCGACCCTCGAGCTCGTTGCCGTGGGCGTCGTCGTGGAGGACGAGCCGCTTCCCGTTGACCATCCCCAGCAGGCGGGCGGTGCTGGCCGGCTTGCCCTTGACGCCGTTGAAGGCGCGCAGGGTGATCTTGTTCGCCTTGTCCGGCGCCTTGATCACCTTGCTGCTCTTGCCCTGGGCCAGCTGCTTGACCTGGCCCTTGGCGTCCACCTTGCGCAGCGAGTAGCGGCGGGTCCGCGGCATCACCGCGAACTGGTACCGGCTGCCGTCGGCCGACTGACGCAGGTTGACGGCGACCCAGGTCCGCTTGATGATCCGCTTCGGAGTCTTCTTGAAGAGCCGCGCGGTGACGCTCGCCTGGAGGTCGCGCCCGTTGACCGGCACGCTGAAGAAGCACTCACGGGTCGCCTTGCCGACCGTCACCCGGAGGGCCTTGGCCGATCCGCCCCGGCTGCAGCTCGCCTTGCCGAACTGGCGGATCTGCGCCTGTCCCGCGGAGGTCTTGAGGTTGTTGCTGTAGATCGTGAGCGTGCTGGCCGAGGCCGCCGGAGGGGCGGCGCCGAGGCCGGCCGACAGGATCGCCGCCGCGAGCGACAGCAGGCACGCCGACAGCGCGGGCCGGGCGAGGATTCGCCGGATCCCGCGAGGAGCGGGACGGGGGCCGGATGCGAGGACCGGCCGGGCGGCCGGTTGAGGGGTAGAGAAGCGCATACGAAAAGCCTAAACACCGCTGGTCGGGAAAGGGTGCGGCCCCGGAAACCGGGGAAGATCGTGCGAGCCGGGGCGGGAAGTTGCCGCGGGCGGGGTCGAACGGCCCCGCCACAGGTATCGTTTCGGTCATGAGCGACCATCGTCTTCCCGAGCGCGACCGCCCCTGGGTCATGCGCACCTACGCAGGGCACTCCGACGCCCGCCGTTCCAACGAGCTTTACCGAGGCAACCTGGCCAAGGGTCAGACCGGCCTCTCGATCGCCTTCGATCTTCCCACCCAGACCGGATATGACCCCGACCACGTCCTCTCGCGCGGCGAGGTCGGCAAGGTCGGCGTCTCCGTCGCCCATCTCGGCGACATGGAGACCCTGATGGATCAGATCCCCCTGGGCACGATGAACACCTCGATGACGATCAACGCGGTCGCCGCCTGGATGCTCGGCCTCTACGTCGCCGCCGCCGAGAACACCGGCGTCGACCGGGCGGAGCTCAAGGGCACCACCCAGAACGACATCATCAAGGAGTACCTCTCCCGCGGCACCTACGCCTTCCCGCCGGAGCCCTCGATGCGGCTGATCGCCGACATGGTCGCGTTCACCGTCAACGAGATCCCGAGCTGGAACCCGATCAACATCTGCAGCTACCACCTGCAGGAGGCCGGGGCCACCCCGGTCCAGGAGATCGCCTACGCGATGTCGACCGCGATCGCGGTGCTCGACGAGGTCAAGGCCCGCGGCCAGGTCTCCGACGAGGACTTCCCCAAGGTCTTCGGCCGCATCTCCTACTTCGTCAACGCCGGCGTCCGCTTCGTCGAGGAGATCGCCAAGCTGAAGGCGATGGGCCGGCTCTGGACCGAGCTCGGCCGCGAGCGCTACGGGGTGACCGACGAGAAGATGCTGCGCTTCCGCTACGGCGTCCAGGTCAACTCGCTCGGCCTGACCGAGGCCCAGCCGGAGAACAACGTCCAGCGGATCGTGGTCGAGGCCCTGGCCGTGACCCTGGCTCGCGACGCCCGCGCCCGCGCCTTGCAGCTGCCCGCCTGGAACGAGGCGATGGGCCTCCCCCGCCCCTGGGACCAGCAGTGGAGCCTCCGCATCCAGCAGGTCCTGGCCTTCGAGACCGACATGCTCGAGTACCCCGACATCTTCGAGGGCTCGGTCGTGATGGAGGGCCTGGTCGAAGAGTTCATGGCCGGCGCCAAGGACGAGATGGCCGTGGTCGCCGAGAAGGGCGGCGCGGTCGAGGCCGTCCCGTACATGAAGGCCCGCCTGGTCGAGTCGCACCGCGAGCGCTTCTCCCGGATCGAGAACAGCGAGCAGACCGTGGTCGGGCTCAACAAGTACACCGAGACCGAGGAGTCCCCGCTCACCGCCAGCGCCGACGGCGGCATCATGAAGCCGGACCCGCAGGTCGAGAAGGAGCGGATCGACGCCCTCGAGGAGTGGCGCTCCGCCCGTGACCAGGCCGCGGTCGACGAGGCCCTGGCCGAGGTCGCCCGGGTCGCCGCCACCGACGACGAGAACATCATGCCGGCGACGATCGCCGCCGCCAAGGCCGGCGCCACCACCGGCGAGTGGGCCGCGACCCTGCGTGAGGTCTTCGGCGCCTACCGCGGCCCGACCGGAGTCGGCGGGGCCGCCCCGGCCGGCGACCGCGACTCGCTCGCCACCGCCCGTCAGCGGGTCAACGACGTCTCCGAGCTGATCGGCCACCGGGTCCGGCTGCTGGTCGGCAAGCCCGGGCTGGACGGCCACTCGAACGGCTCCGAGCAGATCGCCCTCCGCGCCCGCGACGTCGGCATGGAGGTCGTCTACCAGGGCATCCGGCTCACCCCGGAGCAGATCGTCGAGTCCGCCATCCAGGAGGACGTCGACCTGGTCGGCCTCTCCATCCTGTCCGGCTCCCACCTCGAGCTGATCCCCGAGGTCGTGCGCCTGCTCAAGGAGCAGGACGTCGACGTCCCGGTGGTCGCCGGCGGGATCATCCCGCCCGAGGACGCCGAGAAGCTGCGTGAGGCCGGGGTCGCCGGGGTCTTCACCCCCAAGGACTTCGACATGAACGAGATCATGGGCGAGTTCGTCGAGCTGGTCGCCCAGCGCCATCGCAACGCACAGCCCGCCTAGAGCCGGATAACCCGAACCCCACCCCGGAGCCGCCGCCATGTCAGACCAGATCCAGCTGCTGAAGAACGGCATCCCGACCGAGGTCGCCATCTTCCTGGCGGTGATCGTGGTCGCTTCGGGGATCGGGATCTTCCTGGCCCTGCGGCAGGAGGGCGAGCGCGGCGAACGGATCCTGCGGATCACCGCCGGCCTGCTCTGCGTCCTGGGGCTGGTGGTCGCGGGCTACGTCGCCTACACCTCGGTCATCCTCGATCAGATCCCGCAGTGCGTCGGGGGCGGCAGCGGCTGCTCGGTGGTCGAGCGCAGCGAGTACTCGCACCTGCTGGGGATCCACATCTCGATCCTCGGCCTGGTCGGCTACCTGCTGATCCTGTGGGCCACCGTCCGGAAGGACGACTACGGCCGGATCGGCGCCCTCGTCCTCAGCCTGTTCGGGTTCGGCTTCAGCCTCTACCTGACCTATCTGGAGCTGTGGGACATCCTCGCGATCTGCCAGTGGTGCGTGACCAGCGCGGTGACCATGACCATGCTGTTCGTGGTCAACGCGACCCGCGCCTACAGCTACTACGGGCTGGACGAGTACGAGGACGAGTCTCCCCCCTCGCCATAAGGTCCCCTAAAGGGCATCACACCCCTGAGTGGTCAGGTAGGATTCCCGGCCAATGGCTACCGGACCCCAGCAGAAAAGAAAAGAACTTCGTGAAAAGCGCCTGAAGGCAGAAGCTGCCGCCAAGGGCACCGATCGCCGCCAGAACATGGCCAAGATCATCGGGATCGCGGTGGCGATCGGCGTGATCGCGATCGTGGCCGCGGTGGTGGTGAGCCTCTCCGGCGGTGACGACAAGACGGAGAAGAAGGATCCCAGCAGCATCGACAAGCTGCTCTCGGGGATCCCGCAGCAGGGCTCCGTCCTGGGCGATCCCGACGCCAAGGTGACCCTGATCGAGTTCGGTGACCTCCAGTGCCCCGCCTGCCGTCAGTACGCGGAGCAGGTCCTGCCGGACATCATCTCCGGCCCGGTCAAGAACGGCAAGGCCAACTTCGACTTCCGCCAGTGGACCATCCTCGGCGAGCAGTCCACCTTCGCCGCCAAGGCGGCCTACGCCGCCGGCGAGCAGAACCGGTACTGGCAGTTCCTCGAGAACTTCTACGCCGAGCAGGGCGTCGAGCACTCGGGCTACGTGACCGACGAGTTCCTCACCAAGATCGCGGAGAAGTCCGGGGTCCCGGACATGGACAAGTGGAACGAGGACCGCGAGGACGAGGACCGGTGGGGCGCGGTGCTCGCCGACGTCGATGCCGAGGCGAGCTCGCTCGGCTTCACCGGCACCCCCTCCTTCGCCATCCAGGTCGGCGACGGCGAGCCGCAGCCGATCGCCGACACGACCAGCGCCGACGCGATCATCAAGGCGATCAACGACGCCAAGTAGCCGGGTGCCGGCATCCGGCTCCGCTGAGCTGAGACGGCCGCCTCCGGGCGGCCGTTTTCATGGTCCCGCCGCCCGGCCCCCGGTCGGCGGACGCGAAGCCGGCCGGCACCGAGCACCCCGGAGCGCAAAGATATGAGCATGGATTCACCCATCACCTCCTGGCTGCGCTGCTACCGGTGCTGGTCCCGGAACCTCGAAGTCCAGATCCACTACGACGCGATCCGGCAGATCGACCCGGAGACCGGCGTCCCGACCGAGGGCGACGACGAGATCCAGGAGTCGGTGGTCCAGTGCCTCGACTGCATGCACGACCAGCCCCACCTCACCTTCGACCGGGACCGGGTCGTCCCGATCGAGGACCGCTGGGAGCGGATGGTCGCCGGCACCCCCTGGGTCGCCTCCTGCACCGTGACCGTCGACGCCGCGCAGGTGGAGGCCTGCTCCGGCCCTGAGGCGGTCGAGTTCCTCACCTACGGCGCGTTCGGGGACGCCGGGACCCGAGAGTTCTTCACCCACGTCCGGTTCCACAAGCACCACGAGGACGAGATCGCCGTCCACCTGCTGGTGGAGCTGTACGCGCGCTCCGCCGAGGAGGCCTCCGAGGTCCTCGCCCTGGCCGCGCGCGGCACCCTGGAGATCACCTCCCTGGCCGAGGAGTCCCGCCCCCCGGCCCACGCCTCAGACAACGCTCACTGAGCCGTACCGGCCCGCCTCCGTCCCGGCAGGCGGACCTCGGTCGATCCCCGAGCCGATCCCTGCGCCCTCCCTCTGGCGGGAGACGACCGCGCACGGCGTGACCCGCTCCGTCCGTTAGCAATCTGTATGTTCTTCGTGAGCTACTGCTAACAGAAAAGGAGTCTGTCAAATGGGAGCATCTGAGATCGCAGTACCGCATCACCGTCGCCGGCCGGTCCGGCTGGCGGCAACGGCAGCGCTGGCGCTGCTCGCAACCCTCGCCCTCACCGCGTCCGGGGCCGTCGCGAAGAAGCCGACCAGGCTCTACGACGGCACCCGTGCGGCCGCCCAACCGGCCACCTTCTCGGGGTGGCAGCTGAAGGACTCGAACGGCGTCACCCGCTGGCCGATCGTCCTCGGGCTCGAAGGGAAGCCCACCGGCAGCCAGGGAGCCATCAAGTGGAAGTACTGGCGCAAGGAGAAAGCGCTCGGCAACGGCACCGCCTGGAGCATGGGCTGCGCCTCCCCCTGCATCGGTGCCTATCCGTGGGACGGGTCGAAGGTCCGGATCACCGCCTTCCGGCGGCGGGCCGGGAAGTTCACCCGGGTCAAGATCTTCCACTGGACCGAGTGGGGCAGCCCCAACCTCAACGACGAGAACTACAACCTGAAGCTCAAGTACCTGGGCCAGGACCGCCCCGGCGGCTCCTGGAAGGTCGTCAAGCTCAACGACGGCCTCGTGCGGCCGGCGAGCACGACCCCGTAGGAGAGGCACGCACCGGCACCCGTCTCGAGCGGGTGGCCTCAGCCCGCGTCGGGGCCGTCCTTCGGGGCGGCCTCCGGTGCGGGCGCCTTCGGGGCGGGCGCTTCGGCCTTGTCGCGCTCGACGACCTTCTCCTTGGCTTCCTTGGCCTTCTCCGCCAGGGAGCCGTCCCCGGCGAGGATCTCGCGAAGCTCCTTCGCGTCCCGCTTCAGGTTCTCCGGGTCGGCCCGGTCCCCCAGCTTCTCCTCGGCCTGCTTCTTGAGCTGCCCGACCTGCTGACCGATCTTCTTGAAGTCCATGCCGAGAGGGTACTCGCCCCCCGGAACGAGAAAGGACCGCCCGGAGGCGGTCCTTTCAAAGCGCTCGGCGATCGGCCGAGGAGCCAGGGCTGCTGCTACTCGCCCGGCGTGCCGTGAACCTTGCGGGGGATCAGCGCGGTGCGCTTGAAGTGGCAGACGAGGACGCCGTCCTGGTTGAAGACGCGGGTGTGGACCTTGACCAGGCCGCGGTCGAGCTTGCACTTCGACTCGCGGACCTCGAGGACCTCGGACTCGCAGAAGAGCGTGTCACCGTGGAACACCGGGGCCGGGTGCGCCAGCTCGTCGGTGGCGAGGTTGGCGATCGCCTTGCCGGAGAAGTCGGAGACCGACATGCCGACGGCGAGCGAGTAGACCAGCGGGCCGACCACGACGTTCTGGCCCTGCTGCGAGGCGTTCGCGTGGACGTCGTTGATGTGCAGCGGGTGGTGATTCATGGTCAGCAGGCAGAACAGGTGGTCGTCGTACTCGGTGACCGTCTTCGCCGGCATGTGCTTGTAGGTCGCGCCGACCTCGAACTCCTCGAGGTAGCGGCCGTAGGGGTGGGAGCCTGACTCCTCGCGCACAGCCTGATCGGTGGTGAAATCGCTGGTTGCTTCGCTCATCGGTGTGTCGGTTTCCTTTGTTGGTGGTCCGCGCCATCGCCGGCGGCCGAGGCCGCCCGGCGCGGATTGGTCAGTGGACTTTCTTCAGCTTGGCGCGCTGCTCATGGGCCTCGATGACCCGGATGACCAGCTTGGCCACGTTCGAATCTCCCTCGAATCGAATGTGGCCGGTCTCGGCTGCTCGCCGATACGACGCGATGGTGCTCTTGTCGTCCGCCAGTTGATTGAACTGCGCCCGGTCGATCTCGACCCGGCACCGTTCGTCCTCTCCTCGTCCTTTACTCACCTTGGGGCCGGGCACCTCCACCCGGTACGTCTGCATGTCCCCCTTCGCGCGGATGTCGAGGCCGAAGACGAGCTTCAGCTTCTTCAGCGCCGGCACCTCTTCCTGAAGGTGGCGGACTGCTGACTCGATCATCTGCGCGGTGGAGGCCATGGTGAGTGTCTATCAGGCGTGGCTCAGATCTTGTGGCGCTGGAGCAGCTTCTTGCCGATGACCATGCGCTGGATCTCCGAGGTGCCCTCGCCGATCAGGAGCAGCGGGGCGTCGCGGTAGAGCCGCTCGATCTCGTACTCCTTCGAGTAGCCGTAGCCGCCGTGGATGCGGAAGCACTCCTCGACGCACTCCTTGCCGGTCTCGGAGGCGATCAGCTTGGCCATGCCGGCCTCGAGGTCGGAGCGGATGCCGGCGTCCTTCATGTTGGCGGCCTTGCGGGTCACCAGACGGGCGGCTTCGAGCTTGGTCGCCATGTCGGCCAGCTTGAACTGGATGGCCTGGTGGTTCGCGATCGGCTTGCCGAAGGTCTTGCGCTCCTGGCTGTACTGGAGAGCGAGCTCGAGGGCGCGCTGGGCGATGCCGACGCCGCGGGCGGCGACGTTGACGCGACCGACCTCGAGGGCGTCCATCATCTGCGGGAAGCCCTTGTTCAGGCCGGCTTCCTCGCCGCCGAGGATGTTGTCGGCCGGGCAGCGGTAGCCGTCGTAGACGAGCTCGGTGGACTCGACGCCCTTGTAGCCCATCTTCTTGATCTTGGGCGGGACGATCAGGCCCTCGTAATCACCGGTGTTCTTCTCGACCCACGGCTCCTTCTCCGTGATGAAGCAGGTCATGCCCTGGTGGGCCTTCTCGGCGCCCGGGTCGGTCTTGGCGAGCAGGAAGACGAGGCTCGAGCCGAGGCCGTTGGTGACCCACATCTTCTGGCCGTCGATCACGTAGTCGTCGCCGTCCTTCTTGGCACCGGTCTTGATGCCCTGGACGTCGGAGCCGACCTCCGGCTCGGACAGGGAGAAGGCGGCGCGCATCTCGCCGGTCGCCATCTTCGGCAGGTACTTCTGCTTCTGCTCGTCACTGCCGAACTGCAGCAGCAGGTAGACGCCGATGAAGTGGGTGTTGACCACGCCCGAGATCGAGATCCAGCCGCGGGAGAGCTCCTCGACGATCAGCTCGTAGGTGGAGAGGTCGAGGCCCATGCCCCCGTACTCCTCCGGGATGGTGACCCCGAAGAGGCCCAGCTCCTTCATCTGCTCGACGATCGGCTCCGGGAACTTGTCGTCGTGGTCGTACTCTTCGGCGTTCGGGATGATCTGCTCGTCGACGAACTGGTGGACCATCTCGATGATGGCCTTCTGGTCCTCGGTGATCTCCTGGTAGCTGCTTGCGGACATGGCTCCTCGTAGGGGTTGGTGGCGCAAATGTGGTCGCGGGCGCAGTGCGGCGCGGAAAAAGGCCCGCGATCGACGCGGGCGAAGGAACCCGAAGATTACCGGGGATCAGCCGGTCAGGACTCCAGCCCCCACTGGTAGGAGATGCCTTGGGCCTGCGGATTCCGGCGTTCGTAGAACCGCTTGGCGTCCGCCCGGGCCATGCCGGTGTCGAGCTCCAGATGGGTCGCTCCACGCCCGGATGCCCAGGCCTCGACCGTCTCGAGCAACTGCTCGCCGATGCCCCGGGACCGGGACTCCGGCGAGATCGCCAGGTCCTCCACCCAGCACCGGAGCCCATACCGGATCGAGTTGAGGTCGAGGTAGGCGGAGCAGAACCCGGCCAGCGAGGCGTCGGCCGACGCGATCGCGATGAAGATGGCGCTCGAGTCGGACTCGATCGCGTCGACGATCGCCCCCATCGCCCGCTCCTCGTCCCAGCCGGCGGGCCGGGCGCCCGGCGGGTCGAACAGCCAGGGGAAGGCTCCGAGAATCGGTTCGGCGTCGACCGTGGTGGCCTCTCTGATGGTCACGGGCATGACCCAACCATGCCAGATAGAGTCCCGAAGGGCGCCGAACTACGAAGGGGCGCCGGGCCCCGGTCCGGCCATCTCCTACCTACGGCACCGCACCTGCCAAACGACCCGAGCCCACGGCTCGACGACTCGAAGGAGCACTTTGCGCAACCCGAGAAACTTTTTCAAGCCCATGGCCATCGGCGCACCCGACCCGATCACCGAGGTGCCGTTCGGCCCCTCCCGGATGATCCACTTCTTCGATCCGTCGAACGAGAAGATGGCGGCCAAGGTCCCGGACATGGCCAAGCAGGCTGACATCCTCCTCGGCAACCTCGAGGACGCGGTGCCGGTGGACGCCAAGGAGGCCGCGCGCGCCGGCCTGGTCAAGGTGGCCAAGGAGGCCGATCTCGGCGACACGCCGCTGTGGACCCGGATCAACTCGCTGGAGAGCCCCTGGGTGCTCGACGACCTCACCACCCTGGTGACAGAGGTCGGCAACAAGATCGACGTGGTCATGGTCCCCAAGGTCGAGGGCCCGTGGGACATCCACTACGTCGACCAGCTCCTGGCCCAGCTCGAGGCCAAGGGCAACGTCACCCGCCCGATCCTGATCCACGCGATCCTCGAGACCGCCCAGGGCGTGACCAACGTCGAGGACATCGCCGCCGCCAGCC
>JBEBTS010000012.1:0-21276 GCA_040393665.1 Conexibacter woesei | reverse complement strand
CCGACGTGCTTGGCGACCGGGATCTCGGAGATCGCGAGGGCGGCGGAGGCGCCGTTCATCGCGAGGATGTCATAGGGGTGCTCCTGGTCGACCGACATCGGGATGGTGACCAGCTGGGTCTCGAAGTGCCAGCCCTTCGGGAAGAGCGGACGGATCGGACGGTCGATCATGCGGGCGGTGAGGGTGGCCTTCTCGCCGGCGCGGCCCTCACGGCGGAAGAAGGAGCCCGGGATCTTGCCCGCGGCGTACATCCGCTCCTCGACGTCGACGGTGAGGGGAAGGAAGTCGACGTCGCGCAGACCGCCCATGGTGGCGGTGGAAAGGACGACGGTGTCCCCGCTTCGGACGACGACGGAGCCGCTGGCCTGCTTGGCGAGCTTGCCGGTCTCGAACGAGATCTCCTCGTCGCCGACACGCGCGGAAACGCGCGTGGTCTCAAAAATGCTCATTGGGTATTTCTCTACCTCCGGCCGCCCGGATGGCGACCATCTGTCTTTAGAACTCTCGTTCTCTTGTCGCTGTGAAGCGTACAGCCCCGGGACGGCGGGCGTCAGGATCCGCAAATAGCGGGAATCCGGCGGAACCCGACCGAACTGCGCGCGGTAGAACCGCCGGGCCAGAGCCACTGCGTTCGGTTCGCCCGGTGGACCGCAGGGACCGAGCCGACAACCCGGCTGGCCGGGCCGGGGTCGCCGTGGGGAACGGGGTCAGATCGCTTCGAGGATGAGCTTGGGGCTCGGGATGTCGAGCGGGGTGTCCGTCTCGTGGACCCACTCGACCTTGCCGTCGGCGTCGATCAGGACCAGCGACCGGTTGGAGTGCCCGGCCCCGTCCAGGTAGGCGCCATAGGCGGAGGCCACGGCGCCCTTGGGTTCGAAGTCCGCGAGCAGGCTCGTCTCGATCCCCAGCTGGTCGCGGAACGCCTTGTGGGCGAAGGCCGAGTCGACCGAGACGCCGACCAGGGTCACCCCGGCGGCGTCCAGCTGCGGCCGGATCTCCTCGTAGGAGCTCAGCTGGTCGGTGCAGACCGGGCTGAAGTCCAACGGGTAGAACGCGATCAGGACCCGCCGGCCGGCGAAGTCCGAAAGCGACACTTCCTGGCCGGAGTGATCCGGCAGCGTGAACTCAGGCGCCTTGGCGCCGGGCTCGATCAATGACGCAGGCCGAGATCGGCGACCAGGGCGCGGTAACGCTCGACGTCGCTGCGCTCGAGGTACCGGAGCAGACGGCGGCGCTTGCCGACCATCATCAGCAGGCCGCGGCGGGAGTGGTGATCCTTGCCGTGCTCGCGCAGGTGCTCGGTGAGGTCGTTGATCCGTTCGGTAAGCAGGGCGACCTGGACCTCGGTCGAACCGGTGTCGCCGTCCTTCTTGCCGTACTTGCCGATCAGGTCGGCCTTGTTTTCTTTGGTGAGAGTCATAATTTTCCTTGGGTTCGGGGCCGCGGGTGGACCCCAATCACGGCCGCTGGAAGCTACCACACACGGCCCGGGTCTTATCTACATCAAGTTTCATCTGGTCGATCAGCGCTTCGGCGGAGTCGAACCTTTGCTCGCCCCGCAGCCGTTCGACGAAGGCGATGCGCAGGGTCCGGCCGTAGAGGTCGACGTCTTGGTCGAGCAGGTAGGACTCGATCAGCACGCCGCGACCGGTCTCGAAGGTGGGACGCACCCCGACGTTGACCGCGGCCGGCAGGCCGTCGGCGAAGGCAGCGTACACGCCGTGCCCGGGGGTGACCAGCCGATCATCGGGAACGATGTTGGCGGTCGGGAAGCCGAGCTCACGGCCGCGCTGGTCGCCCTTGACGACCGTCCCTTCGACCATGAACGGCACTCCGAGGCACTGCCGGGCCGCCTCCATCTCCCCCGCCGCGACGAGGGCCCTGATCCGGGTCGAGGAGACGGTCTCCCCGGCCACCTCGACCAGCGGCTCCACCCGGGTGCCGAACTCGGTGCGCCCGGCCAGCATCTCGGGGGTCCCCTTGGCCTTCGACCCGAACCGGAAGTTCTCCCCGACCGACACCTCGGTCGCGCCGAGCCGGGCGACCAGGATCTCCTCGATGAACTGCTCGGCGGAGATCTTGGTGAAGGACTCGTCGAACGGGATCACGACCAGCTCCTCGACGCCGAGGCCGTCGAGGACGTCCCGCTTCACGTCGAAGGGCATGATCAGCTTCGGCGCGGCCGCCGGGTGCAGGATCTCCAGCGGATGGGGCTCGAAGGTGAGGACCGTGTCGGCACCCGCGATCACCGCCCGGTGCCCGACGTGGACGCCGTCGAAGGTGCCGATCGCGATCTTGCGCGGCCGGAGCGTGGCTTCTCCCAGCGGGGTCACCTTGATCATGCGGCGGGCTCCAGGACCACTTCGGGCCGGATCTTCTCTTCGGTTCGGCGAACCACGGCAATCAGGTTATCCGCGTGGAGCAGACCGAAACGTTCCGGCCCCTCCTCGGGCAGGTCGAGGTCGCCGGGATCGAGTGTCTGCCCGTAGCCGATCGCCTGGGCCTGAGCCGAATCCACCTCGACCTGGGGCATGAAGGAAAGCGCTTCGCGCGGAGTGAGCACGTCGCCCGCCCGCTCGATCCGGATCGGCCCGACCGCGGTCCGCCGCAGCTCCGAGCAGTAGGCGTCCGACAGGGTCTCGATCAGGGTGCGGACGTAGGTGCCGGAGCTGCACTCGATCTCGTACCGGGCGTGTCCCGGGTCGGAGCCGAGCAGCTCCGCGCGGTGCACCGTCACCCGGCGCACCGGCCGCTCCTCGTCGTGCTCGCCCCGGTGAGCGCGCTTGTACAGCCGCTCCCCGCCGACCTTGACCGCGGAGGTCATCGGCACCATCTGGTCGATCGGCCCGGTCGGCAACTCGAGGTCGGTGGGCACAGTCCCGGTCTCGGTGAGTTCGCCGTCGGGGTCGCCGGTGGTCGAGGTCCAGCCGAGACGGGCCGTCGCCAGGTAGGTCTTGGGCAGGTCCAGCAGGTAACGCTGCAGCCGGGTGGCCCGCCCCAGGAGCACCGTCAGCAGCCCGGTGGCGAACGGGTCGAGGGTGCCGGCATGGCCGACCTTTCCCCCATGCTCGCGGCGCACCCGGGCGACCACGTCGTGCGAGGTCACGCCGGCCGGCTTGTCCACGACCAACACCCCGGTCTCGATCCCATCGCCCACCGGTGAAGCCTCAGGCAGGTTCGTCGCCGGACTGCTCGGCCAGGCCACAGCAGATCTCGTCCACCACGGCGCCGATCTCCAGGTCGGTCGAGCAGCCGGCCGCCCGGACATGGCCGCCGCCGCCGAACTTCCGGGCGAGGGCGGAGACGTCGGTGCGGTCGTCGCCGGCGCGGAGGCTCACCTTGCGCGAGGCGCGCCCGCGGCTGACCTGGTCTCGGATCACCGCGGCGACCCTGATCCCGTCGACCGAGCGGAGGTGGTCGATGATCCCTTCGGTCATCTCCTCTCCCGCCCCGGCCCGCCGGTAGTCGTCCTCGGTGATGTAGCTGAGGATGAGGTCGCCCCCGCAGTGCAGCTCGACCTTGTCGAGAGCGCTGCTCAGCAGCCGCAGCTTCTCGATCGGCATCGACTCGTAGAGCCGGCGGTTGACGTCGTTGACGTCCACCCCGGCCTCGATCAGCGCCGCCGCCACCTCGTGGGTGCGGGCGTCGGTCGCCTCGTACATGAACTTGCCGGTGTCGGTCACGATGCCGATGTAGAGGCTGCGGGCCATCACCGGGCTGATCTTCACGTCCAGCAGGACGGCCAGCTCGTAGATGATCTCGGCGGTGCAGGAGGCGCCGCCGTTGACGAAGTTGAGGTCCCCGAACTCGGTGTTGTCGTGGTGGTGGTCGATGTTGACCACCAGCCGGCCACCGGTCTTGAGGAAGTCGACCGGCATCCGGTCGATGTTGCCGCAGTCGAGGAAGACGACGATCCGGTCGCGCAGGTCGGCGGGCGGCTCATGGAACACGCCCTCCAGCGGCAGGTGCCGGTACTCGATCGGCAGCGGGAACTCCTTGGCCGCGAGGAACATGACCGAGTCCTTGCCCAGCGACTCGAGCAGGTGATGCATGCCGAGCAGCGAGCCCAGGGCGTCGCCGTCCGGGCCCTCGTGGGTGGTCAGCAGGAACTTCTGGTTATCCCTGACCAGGGCCGCGATCTCGTCCAGGCCGCCCTTGACCACGGTCCGGCTGGTGGCGCTCGGGTTCATGCCGGCTCCCCGGGCAGGTCGGCGTCCGACGACTCGTCCTCCGACTCCGCCTCCAGCAGGGCGTTGATCCTCATGCCCGACTCGATCGAGTCGTCGTACTGGAAGGTGAGGTTCGGGGTCCGCTTCATCCGGACCTGCGAGGCGACCCTCCCCTGCAAGAAGTTGTGGGCGCTGCGGAGGCCGGCCAGGGCCTCCTTGCGCGCCTCCTCGTCGCCCAGCACCGTGAAGTACACCTTGGCGTACTGCAGGTCCGGGGTCGTGTCGACCGAGGTGACGGTGGTCATGTCGAGCCGGGGGTCGCTGAGGTCGGAGGTGATCGTCTCGCTGATCACCTCACGCAGTACCTCGTTGACCCTTCTCATCCGACCCGACGCCACCATGCACCTCTCTAGCTCAGCGTCTGCTCGACCTGGCGCGTCGAGAAGAACTCGAGCACGTCGCCGACCTTGACGTCGGCATAGCCGTCGAGGACGATGCCGCAGTCCTGGCCCTCTTCGACCGACTGGACCGCGTCCTTGAACCGCCGCAGCGAGTCCAGCTTGCCGGTCCAGATGACCGTGCCCTCGCGGACCAGGCGAACCGAGCCGTCGCGCTGGATCTTGCCCTCGGTGACGACGCAACCGGCGATCCGACCGACCTTGGAGGCCTTGAACACCTCGCGGACCTCGGCCTCGCCCTGCGAGTCCTCGACCTCGACCGTGTCCAGCATGCCCTCCATCGCGTTGCGCAGGTCGTCGGTGATCTTGTAGATCACGGAGTAGGTGCGCACGTCGACGCCCTCGGCCCTCGCGGCCTTGCGGGCGTCGGCCAGCGGCCGCACGTTGAACCCGATGATGATCGCGTTCGAGGCGGAGGCGAGCATGACGTCGGACTCCGAGATGCCGCCGGTCTGGGCGCGGATGATGTTGATCGACACCTGCTCCTGCGGGACCTTGGCGATCTCGTCCTGGAGCGCCTCCAGCGAACCGGCCACATCGCTCTTGAGCACGATGTTGAGCTCCTTGAGGTCGCCGGTCTGGGCGCGGGCGAAGATCTCCTCGAGGCTGACCTTGCGCGCCTGGCGGCGGGCGATCGCCTCGGCCTTGAGGCGGTTGAGCCGCTCCTGGGCCATCTGGCGCGCCCGGCGGTCGTTCTCGACCACCTGGACGAACTCGCCGGCGTCGCAGACGCCGTCGAAGCCGAGCACCTCGACCGGCATGCCGGGAACCGCCTCGGCAACCTTCTCGCCGAGGTAGTCCTGCATCGCGCGGACCTTGCCCCAGACGGGGCCGGCCACGACCGAGTCGCCGACGCGCAGCGTGCCGCGCTGGACCAGGACCGAGACCACCGGGCCGCGGCCCGGGTCGAGCTGCGACTCGATCACCGACCCGGACGCCTCCGCGTTCGGGTTGGCCGAGAGCTCCTCGAGCTCGGTGACCAGGATGATCATGTCGAGCAGGTTGTCCAGGCCCTGGTGGGTCTTGGCGGAGACGTCGCAGTAGACGGTGTCCCCGCCCCATTCCTCGGGGTTCAGGCCTTCGCCGGCCAGCTCGGTCCGGATCCGGTCCGGCTGGGCGCCTTCCTTGTCGATCTTGTTGACCGCGATCAGGATCGGCACGTCGGCCGCCCGGGCGTGGTCGATCGCCTCACGCGTCTGGGGCATGACCCCGTCGTCGGCGGCGACCACGATCACGGCGACATCGGTCACCTGCGCGCCGCGGGCGCGCATGGCCGTGAAGGCCTCGTGACCGGGGGTGTCGAGGAAGGTGATCGTCCGGTCCTCGTGATGGACCTGGTAGGCGCCGATGTGCTGCGTGATCCCGCCGGCTTCGCCGGCCGCGACCTCGGTCTCCCGGATCGCGTCGAGCAGCGAGGTCTTGCCGTGGTCGACGTGACCCATGATCGTGACCACCGGCGGCCGCTGGACCAGGTCCTCGTCGGCGTCCTCGAACTCGGGGGCCGGGGCCTCTTCCTCCGCGGCGGAGACGATCTCGATCTTGCGGTCGTACTCCTCGGCGATCGCCATCACCGACTCGTCGGTCAGCGTCTGGGTGAGGGTCGCCATCTCCCCCATCATCATCAGCTTCTTGATCAGGTCGGCGGAGCTCAGGCCGAGCAGCTCGGCAAGGTCACGGACCGTGACGCCGGAGCTGACCTTGGTGGCCTGCGGTTCGCTCGGATCCGCCTGTACGGGTGAGGGCTCCTCGAGCAGCGGGCGACGGCGGCGGCCGCCGCGACGGCGAGGCGGACGCTGCTGGGGCGGTCCTCCGCCCTGCTCGCGACGCGACGCCTGCGAGTCGATGACCACGCGACGGCGCTTCTTGTTGGCACCGCCCGCGGCACCACCGGCACCCGGGGTTCCACCCGGGCGGACCGGCTTGCTGGAGGGCTTCTGCGACCCGGCGGCCGGCGGCTTGGAGCCGGCGGCCTTCGGGGCGGGCTTCGCCTCCGCCTTGGGGGTGGGAGCGGCCTTCGGCGCGGGCTTGGCCGGCGGCTTCGCGTCCGCCTTCGGCTTGGCCGGCGGCTTCGGCTCGGACTTCGGTGTCGCGGGCGCCTTGGCGGCCGGCTTGGCCTCCGCCTTCGGCGCGGCCTTGGCGGCACCCTTGCCGCTCGCGGCGGCCAGGGCCTTCTTGGCGTCGGCTTCCTCGACGCTCGACGCGGCCGCCTTCGCTTCGATTCCGGCAGCGTTGAGCGCGGCGAGCAGCTCCTTGCTGGTTACGCCCTCCGCCTTGGCGATCTCATGAACTCTCTTCTTGCTCACTCGCCCTGGCTTTCTTCGGCTTCTGCCGCTTCCGTCTCTTCGGAAGCCGCTTCGGCCGCATCGTCTTCGTCACCCGAAGGCACTTCGGCCTCCGCTTCGACCTCCGCCTCGGCCTCACCCTCGACCGGCTCGACGAAGCCGGCCTCGGCCTCGGCGACGATCGCGCCGACCGCCGCCTCGTCGGCGTCGGGGTCGGCGAGCAGGGCGATGTCACCGTCGCTCAGCTCGGCGACGATGCCGACGTGGCTGGTGCCGAACCGCGAGAGCGCCTGGTGCTGCGGCAGGCCGCAGTAGGTGGAGCCGCCTACGGCGGCGTTCGGGCAGCGGCGCCCGCTGGAGAGGACCGCCATGCACCGGCCGTCGAACTCCTCCTCACCCTCGTACTCGTGCTGGCTCTCCTCCTGGGCGAACTCGCTCTCGGACTTGATGTCGACCCGCCAGCCGGTCAGGCGGGCGGCGAGGCGGGCGTTCTGGCCATCACGGCCGATCGCCAGGGAGAGCTGGTCGTCGGGGACGACCACGGTCGCCTGCATCTCCTCGTCGTCGACCAGGACCTCGCGGACGCGGGCCGGCGAGAGCGCCTTGGCGACGAAGCGGGCGGGCTCCTCGTTGTAAGGGATGATGTCGATCTTCTCGCCGCGCAGCTCGGACACGACCATGCGCACGCGGGAGCCCCGCGGGCCGACGCAGGCGCCGACCGGGTCGACCCCGTCGGCGTGGGAGACGACGGCGATCTTCGAGCGGTAGCCGGGCTCACGGGCGACCCCGACGATCTCGACCAGCTTGTCGGCGATCTCCGGGACCTCCAACTCGAACAGGCCCTTGATCAGCTCGGGGCTGCGGCGGGAGACGACGATGCTCGGGCCCTTGGCGGACTCGGAGACGTCGGTGATCACGGCCTTGACCCGCATCCCGTGGTCGTAGCGCTCGCTGTAGACCTGCTCCGACTTGGGCAGCAGGGCCTCGACCCGCTCGCGCAGCTGGACCAGCGTGTAGCGCTTGTCCGACTGCTGGATCAGACCGGTGATCAGCTCACCGACCCGGTCGCGGTACTCCTCGTACATCATCTGGCGCTCGGCCTCCCGGATCCGCTGGTAGATGACCTGCTTCGCCGTCTGGGCGGCGATCCGGCCGAAGTCGTCCGGGGTGACGTCGCGGGTCTCGATCTGGTCCTCGTACGGGGTCAGCAGCTCCTTGTCGATCTCCGGCTCCTCCGGCTCGTTGAGCTCGCCGGTCTCCGGGTTGATCGTGCGCTCCTGCTCGGCGATCGCGTCCTGGAGCAGCTTCTCCTCCAGCTCGGGCGGGAGGATCAGCTCGAACACGCGGAAGTCGCCGGTTTCATGGTCGAGGTCGACCCGCGCGTACTTGGCGGCGCCGGGGCTCTTGCGGTAGGCGGAGAGCAGGGCGTCCTCGAGAGCGTCCATCAGGGTATCGGCGGCGATCCCCTTCTCCTGCTCCAACACCTTTACCGCGTCGACGATCTCTTGGGTCACTTGGCTGCTCCTTCTGGGATGTCTTGCACGAGGTGGGCACGCTCCATCTCCTCGTACGGAATTCGGAAAACGACGCCATCGCACTCGAGCCCGAGAACCTCCTGATCCGACTCGCGGATCGTTCCGGTGAAGTTGCGGCGGCCGTCGATCGGGTCGGTGGTCGTCACCTTTGCCCGGCTGCCCTGAAAACGGGCGAAATGCGCGGCGCGGGTGAGCGGACGTTCCGGTCCGGGGGACGAGACCTCCAGAGAATGCTCCGTGAGCAGATCGGCCAGCCCGTCAGTGACCCGTTGGCAGAGCTCGAGGGAGACTCCCTCGGGATGGTCCACAACCACGCGCAGGGCGTCTCCCCCGGCTCCTTCCAGAGCCAGGAACTCGATGCTTGAATCCAGCTCTGCGAGCCGAGATTCGATCTCCTGAGGGGTTGGTTTCATTCCTAAATTCCAGGGTCTTTCTGGGGGTCCAGGGCCAAAAAAAAGCGGGCGAGGCCCACTTCTCGACACAGCTGGAGGGGAAAAGCTTTAACCAGTATAGCCCCATTCCCCGGCGGAGCAAATCCTGCCGCAGACCGGCCCTGAGGCGCGCCTCCCGGCCCGGCCCGGATGCCGAGATCAGGCCTCGACCAGGAGGGTGACCGGGCCGTCGGCGGTCAGTTCGATCTCCATGTCGGCCCCGAACACGCCTTTCGCGGCACCGAGCCGGTCGCAGACCAGATCGTAGAGCGGCTCAGCGTCCGCACCGGGAGCGGCCTTGCTCCAGCCGGGCCGGTTGCCGCGGCTGGTGTCGCCGTAGAGGGTGAACTGGGAGACGCACATGATCTCCCGCTCCCCCACCGGCTCGTTCATCCGCCCCTCGCCGTCCTCGAACAGGCGCAGCTTGAGCAGCTTCACCGCCACCTTCTCCGCCTCCGCGGCCCCGTCCCCCCGGGCCACCCCGAGCAGGACCAGCATGCCGGGGCCGATCCGGGAGATCTCCTCGCCCTCGACCGCGACCGCGGCCCCGAGGACGCGTTGGACCAGCGCCCTCACCGGCCGGGTGCGCCGTCGCGCAGTGCGAGCACCCGGTCGAGGATGCGGTCGGCGACCACCGGCTTGGGCGCCTTGGGGACGTCGGTCTCGTCGCCGGCCGTCACCAGGGTGACCGCGTTCTCGGTCGAGTCGAAGCCGATCGAGCTGTCCGAGACGTCGTTGAGGACGATCATGTCGGCCCCTTTCGCGGCCCGTTTCTCACGCGCCCGGCCGATCGCGTCGCCGCCGTGCTGGGCGGCGAAGCCGACCACCGTCTGCCCGTCGGCACGGCCGGCGGACAGCGCGGAGAGGATGTCCTCGGTCGGGACCAGCTCCACGGTGAGGCCGCCGCCGGAGCGCGACAGCTTCTCCTGCGAGGACCCGGCCACCGTGAAGTCGGCCGGGGCGGCCGCCATCAGCAACACGTCGCTCCCCGGGAACCGCTCGCGCGCGGCGGCGGCCAGCTGCCCGGTGGTCTCGACGTCGACCCGGGTCACGCCGACAGGCGTGTCGAGCCCGACGTTCGCGGCGATCACGGTCACCTCGGCTCCGCGGCCGGCCGCCGCGGCGGCGAGGGCGAAGCCCATGCGGCCGGAGGAACGGTTGCCGAGGAAGCGGACCGGATCGAGTGGCTCGCGGGTTCCGCCGGCGGTGACCAGGACCTTGAGCCCGGCCAGGTCTCCGGCCGCGCGACCCTCGGATCCTCCCGCGGCGAGGACGGCCTCGACCCGTTCGATCAGGTCGGCCGGCTCCGGCAGGCGGCCGACGCCGAACTCGCCCTTCGAGGCCAGTCGGCCCTCACCGGGCTCGATCACCTCGACCCGGCGCTCGCGGAGCGTCCGCAGGTTCGCCTGGGTCGCCTCGGCCCGGTACATGCGGTCGTTCATCGCCGGGGCGACCAGCCGGGGAGCCCGGCAGGCGAGGAAGGCCGTGGTCAGGATCGAGTCGGCCTGGCCGGTGGCCAGCTTGGCGATGGTGTTGGCCGAGGCCGGGGCGACGAGGTACACGTCGGCGGCCTCTGCCACGGCGAGGTGGCCGATCGGGTCGTGCTCGGGCGCCGGGTCCCCCGGGAAGGCACCCCGCATCGGGTCGCGCTCGAACTCGGAGCTCAGCACGGGGGCGCCGAGGATGCCCTCGAAGGTGTCGGCGCCGATGAACTTCCGGGCGGACGCGGTCATCAACACGCGCACCGAGTGGCCGTTCGCGGTCGCCAGGCGGACGAACTCGACGGCCTTGTAGGCCGCTATCCCGCCACTGACTCCGAGCAGGATCCGTGCCATCCCGCTCCCACTCCCCCGGCCGGGGTTCAGCCCCGGTACTCGTACTTCAGCTTGCCGGTGGCGACTTCTTCGAGCGCCAGGGTGAGCGCACCCTTGCCCGGCTCGGCCGGGACCATGGGCGGCGGGTACTCGCCGTATCCACCCTCGTGGAGGCTCTGGTAGTAGCTGTTGATCTGCCGCGCACGGCGCGCGGCCACGACGACCGCCGCGTAATGCGAGTCGGCGTGCTGGAGCAGATGGTCGACGCGAGGCTTGATCATTGAGGCAATTCTGACAGCTTGCCGCGAACGATGAGCTCAAGCTCCCCGATCGCCCGTTCGAGATCGTCGTTGATCACCCGGTGATGGAACTCGTCGCGGGCGGCCAGTTCCCCCTCCGCGACCTCGAGCCGGGCGGCGATCGCCTCCGGCGAGTCGGTGCCCCGGCCTTCGAGGCGCTCCCTGAGCGAGGACAGCGCCGGCGGCGCGATGAAGACCTGCACCGCCTCCGGCATCGTGTGCCGGATCTGACGGGCGCCCTGAACCTCGATCTCGAGCACGACCGGGTGCCCGGCCTCGATCCGGCGCTCGACCTCCGAGCGCAGGGTGCCGTAGTGGTTGCCGCTGTAGGCGGCGTGCTCCAGGAAGTCCCCGGACTCGACCCGCTGCTCGAACTCCTCGGGGTCGAGGAAGTGGTAGTCGACCCCGTGCACCTCGCCCGGCCTGGGGCTGCGGGTCGTGGCCGAGGTCGAGAGCTCCAGCTCGGGGATCCGTTCCCGCAGGCGCGAGATCAGGCTGCCCTTGCCGACGCCGGACGGCCCGGTGATCACGAAGACCCAGGCAGGCGGGACGGCGGGTGAGGCGGATTCGGAGGACGACATGGGAGGGCCAGATTAGTGGATGGTCAGGACTGAATTCCGGGCTCGCGGAGATTTCGCCGGGTCCCGGCCCGACCGGCGGGCGCCGGTCGCGGGACGCCGCGCGTGACCCGTCGGGACCGTGGCGGCGCTACTGGCGCAGACGGGCGACGAGCTCGCCGCGCTGACGCTCCGAGAGGCCGCCGATCGTCTTGGCCGGCGAGACCTTGCACTGCTTCAAGACCCGGTTGGCCTTGACCCTGCCGTACTTGGGGACGGCCAGGAGCATGTCGAAGACCTTGGCGGTGAGGACGTAGTCCGGAGGCGAGGCGAGCAGGTCGTGGATCGAGGTGCGACCGGCCTTCAGGTCCCGCTTCAGCTGGGCCCGCGCGCTGCGGACGCCGTTCGCCCTCTTGAGAGCCTCCATCCGCTGATCGAGGGACCTTTCCGGGGCTTCCGGCGGACTGGAGACGGTCTTCTCGGGAGGTGCCATGAAGGCCGCGAGTATAGCCCGTCCATCCCGGTCCGGGAGCCACAAATGCCCGGAGTCGGGCAAATCCACCTCAACCTCAACTCAAGGTTGAATCCTGAGCCTCGGCGAGCGAACCGAAGCCGCGCCGCTCCAGTGCGCGGACCAGCCCCTCACCGACCTCGATCCCGGCTCGCGGGTCCCGGAAATTCTCGGTGCCGACCGCAACGACTCTTGCGCCGGCGAGGATGAACTCGAGCGCGGACTCGCCGTCGACGATCCCGCCCATGCCGATCGCCGGGATCGACACGGCCTGTGTGACGGCCCTCACCTGGGCCAGCGCGATCGGGCGGACCGCCGGGCCGGAGAGACCGCCCTGCCCGGCGCCGAGCCAGGGCCGGTTGGCCCCCGGGTCGATCGCCACGGCCTTGATCGTGTTGATCAACGAGACCGCGTCGGCGCCGCCCGCCTCCGCCCCACGGGCGACCTCGTCCGGGTTGGCCACGTTCGGGGTGAGCTTGACGATCAGGGGCTTCGCGGTCAGGGGGCGCAGCGAGTCGAGCAGCGCCTCGGTCTCGGCCGGCTGCTCGCCGACGATCAGGCCGGAGTGGACGTTGGGGCAGGAGACGTTCAGCTCGATCCCGGCCACCTCCTCCCGCGCGGCCACGGCCTCGACCAGCTCGCCGAAGACCTCGCGGCTGTCGGCCATGACCGAGACGATCAGCGGGACCCCGAGCTCGGCCAGCCGGCCCAGGTCCCGTTCGAGGAAGCCCTCGAGGCCCGGCCCCGGCAGCCCGATCGAGTTGATCATCCCGGCCGGGGTCTCCCACAGCCGGTGCGGCGGGTTGCCGGCCCGCGGGGACATGGTGATCGTCTTCGAGACGTAGGCGGAGAACGGGAACTCACGGGTCAGGGCGTCGCCGAAGACCCTGCCGGCCGCGAGTGCGTCGAAGGTGCCGGATCCGTTGAGGACCGGGTTCCGCAGCTCGATCCCACAGAAGTTGGTGGTGAGCTCGGTGGTGAGGTCGGCGGCCATCAGATCCCCACCCCGGAGAGCGCGGTGGCGATGCTGTCGCCGCGCAGGACCGGCCCGTCGATGCAGAGGCGGTAGTAGCCGTCGCCGGAGGCCTTCGGCACCGCGCAGCCGAAGCAGGCCCCGTAGCCGCAGGCCATCGGGGACTCGAGCGCGAGCTCGACCGGCACGTCGCGCTCGGCGCAGATCAGCCGGACCGCCTCCAGCATCGCCGGCGGCCCGCAGGCGTAGACCGCCGCCCCGGAGATGTCATCGCCCTCCAGCATCCGCAGCAGCAGGTCGGTCACGTAGCCTCGGTGGCCGGCGCTCCCGTCCTCGAAGGCGAGCCGGGTCTCCTCGCAGCCGAACAGCTCATCGATGCCGCCGGAGTGGGCGCGGTCACGGAACCCGAGCAGCGCCCGGTACGGGATGCCGCGGTCGATCAGGGCGCGTCGCAGCACCGCCATCGGCGCGATGCCGATGCCGCCGCCGACCAGGATCCCCCCGGCCGCGTCGGGGTTCAGCTCCCGCGGGAGCGAGAAGCCCTGTCCGAAGGGACCGGCCACCAGGCAGGTGTCCCCCGGCTCCATCCGGGCCAGCCGGCCGGTGCCCGGCCCGACCTCGTCGATCAGGAAGTCGAGGCGCTGCTGGCCCCGCGCCGTCTCCGCCTGCCGGGCGTAGGAGATCGCCCGCGGCAGGAAGGGCCGGCCGTCCTGCCCGGACCACCCCGGGGCGGCGTCCGGCGCGGCGCTGACCATGTAGAACTGGCCGGGAGACGGGGCCGGCCCCGTCTCGTCATGCAGGGTGAACATCCGGTAGCCGCCGGTCGGCCGGCTCTCGACCACCTCGCAGGCCCTGCGGCCGAACGGCGCGAGCGGTTCAGAGCCCATGCAGCTCCTGCAGCGACAGCACCTCTTCGCCCTGCTCGGCCTTGGCGGCGATCGCCCGCACCGCGGCTGAGGCCCCGGTCAGGGTGGTCACCCCGGGGATGCCCTGCCTGATCGCCGCCGAGCGGATCTCGTAGCCGTCGGTCCGGGCGCCGGATCCGGTCGGGGTGTTGATCACCAGGTCGCATTCGCCGGAGTCGATCAGGTCGACCACGTTCGGCGAGCCCTGCGACACCTTGTTGATCGTCCGCACCGGGATGCCCATGCGGGAGATCGCCTGGGCGGTGCCGCCGGTCGCGACCACGTCGAACCCGAGGTCGTGGAACCGGGCAGCCAGCTGGGTCGCGGCCGCCTTGTCCGTGTCGGTCACCGAGATGAACACGGTCCCCGAGTCGGGCAGCGGCGAGCCGGCCGCGGCCTGCGCCTTGCCGAACGCGGACGGGAAGTCGCGGGCGATGCCGATGACCTCACCGGTCGACTTCATCTCCGGGCCCAGGACGGAGTCGGCTCCCTGGAACCGGGAGAACGGCAGCACCGCCTCCTTGACGCTCACGTGGTCGCCGTCGAACTCGGGCAGGTCCTGCTCGGCGAGCTTCTGGCCGAGCATGATCCGGGTGGCGATCTTGGCCAGCGGCAGGCCGATCGCCTTGGAGACGAACGGCACCGTGCGGGAGGCCCGCGGGTTCGCTTCGATCACGTAGAGCTCCCCGCCGGCGAGCGCGAACTGGATGTTGATCAGCCCGACGACGCCCAGCTCCAGGGCGATCGCGGTGGTCGCCTGCTTGATCTCCTCGATCATGTCCGGGCCGATGCTCATCGGCGGGATCACGCAGGCCGAGTCGCCCGAGTGGACCCCGGCCTCCTCGACGTGCTGCATGATGCCGGCGACGAAGACCTCGTCGCCGTCGCAGAGCGCGTCGACGTCCACCTCGATCGCGTTCTCGAGGAAGCGGTCGAGCAGCAGCGGGTGCTCCGGCGAGGCCTTGACGTGGGTGTCCAGGTACGCCTTGAGGTCGTCCCTCGAGTAGCAGATCTCCATCGCCCGGCCGCCCAGCACGAAGGACGGCCGCACCAGCAGCGGGAAGCCGATCCCACCGGCGATCTCCTCCGCCTCGGCGGCCGAGAGCGCGGTGCCGTAGGGCGGCGGCTTGATGCCGAGCTTGTCGATCATCGCGCCGAACTTGCCGCGATCCTCGGCCTCGTCGATCGCCTCGACCGGGGTGCCCAGCAGCGGGATCCCGGCCTGCTTCAGGCCCTCGGCCAGCTTCAGCGGGGTCTGTCCGCCGAACATCACGATCACGCCCTCGGGCTGCTCGACCTCGCAGATCGACAGCACGTGATCCAGGGTCAGCGGCTCGAAGTACAGCCGGTCGGAGGTGTCGTAGTCGGTCGAGACGGTCTCCGGGTTGCAGTTGACCATCACCGCCTCGCGGCCGCACTCGCGGACCGTCATCGCGGCGTGGACGCAGCAGTAGTCGAACTCGATGCCCTGGCCGATCCGGTTCGGTCCCGCGCCGAGGATCATCACCGCGGGCTTCTCGCCCTTCTTGATCTCGGATGGGGCTCCGGCCGGCTCGTGGGCGGAGTAGAAGTACGGCGTCGAGGCCTCGAACTCGGCGGCGCAGGTGTCGACCGCGTTGTAGGTCCGCTCCAGGCCGTCGCTGCCGTCGCCGTCCAGCGCCAGCCGCTGCAGCTCCCGCAGATACCAGGGGTCGATCTTCGTCCGCTCGTGGAGCGCGTCGACCGTGATGCCGCGGCCGAGGCCGGCCAGCACCTGGTCGATCCGCGCCGGCGTCGGCACGGCGACCGCGTCGAGCAGCGCCTCGTCGCTGTCCGGGATCGCCGGCTCGGCGTCCAGCTCCCGCGCGGCCAGAGCCTTGCCCATCGACTCGCGAAAGGTGCGGCCGATCGACATGACCTCGCCGACGCTCTGCATGTAGGTCGACAGGGTCTCGTCGGCCCCGGGGAACTTCTCGAAGGCGAAGCGCGGCACCTTGGTCACGACGTAGTCGATGGTCGGCTCGAAGGACGCCGGGGTGACCCGGGTGATGTCGTTCGGGATCTCCTCGAGGGTGTAGCCGATCGCCAGCTTGGCGGCGATCTTCGCGATCGGGAAGCCGGTCGCCTTGGAGGCCAGGGCCGACGAGCGCGAGACCCGCGGGTTCATCTCGATCACCACGATCTCGCCGTCCGCCGGGTTGACCGCGAACTGGACGTTGGAGCCGCCGGTCTCCACCCCGACGACGCGGATCACCTTGATCGCCATGTCGCGGAGCGCCTGGTAGACCGGGTCCGGCAGCGACTGCTGCGGGGCGACCGTGATCGAGTCGCCGGTGTGGACGCCCATCGGGTCCAGGTTCTCGATCGAGCAGATCACGACCACGTTGTCCTTGCGGTCCCGCATGACCTCGATCTCGAACTCGCCCCAGCCGAGCACGGACTCCTCGACCAGCACCTGGCCGATCGGGCTGGCGGCGATTCCCTTGCCGACCACCTGGATCAGCTCCTCGCGGGTCTCGGCGACGCCACCGCCCTGGCCGCCCATGGTGAAGGCGGGCCGGATGATCGCCGGCAGCGACGCCTCGCCGCGATCCAGCGACGCCAGCGCCTCGTCCACCGACTCAACGGTGAGCGACCACGGCAGGCGGATGCCGGCCTCGGTCATGACCTTGCGGAAGACCTCGCGGTCCTCACCGCGGATGATCGCCTCGCGGTCCGCGCCGATCAGCTCCACCCCGTGCTTCTCCAGGGTGCCGTCGGCCGAGAGGTCCATCGCCAGGTTGAGCGCGGTCTGGCCGCCCAGGGTCGGGAGCAGCGCGTCGGGCCGCTCCTTCTCGATGATCGCGGCCACGGACCCGGGCCTCAGGGGCTCGACGTAGGTCCGGGTGGCGAACTCCGGGTCGGTCATGATGGTGGCCGGGTTCGAGTTGACCAGCACCACCTCGTAGCCCTCCTCCAGGAGCACCTTGCATGCCTGGACCCCGGAGTAGTCGAACTCGGCCGCCTGCCCGATGACCACCGGGCCGGAGCCGATCACCATGATCCGCTTGATGTCGTCGCGGCGCGGCATCAGTTGCCCTCCACCATGTCGATGAATCGGTCGAACATGTGGATCGAGTCACGCGGCCCCGGGCCGGCCTCGGGGTGGTATTGGACTGACATCGCCTTCGCTTCCGGGAGCCTCAGCCCCTCGATGGTGTGGTCGTAGAGGTTCACGTGGGTGATGGTCGACTCGCCGAAGTCAGACTGCCAGGTCAGCGGTCCGTCGCTGCCGACGGTGCGAGAGCCGTCGGGGGCTGCCACGGCGAACCCGTGGTTCTGCGACGTGATCTCGATCACGTCTCCCTCGAGGTCCTTCACCGGGTGGTTGCCGCCGCGGTGGCCGAAGGGCAGCTTGTAGGTCTCCAGCCCGATCGCCCGGCTGAGCAGCTGATGGCCGAAGCAGATCCCGGCGATCGGCTTCTTGCCCACCAGGGAGGCGACCGTCTCGTAGACGGCGGTCGTGGCGGCGGGGTCGCCCGGGCCATTGGCCAGGAAGATCAGGTCGGGGTCGTGACCGAGCACGTCCTCCGCCGCCGAGGTGCAGGGCAGCAGGGTCATGCGGCAGTCCCGGTTGCGGAACCGGGCGATGATCGAGTTCTTGATGCCGGTGTCGAGCGCGACGACGTGGATGCCGTCGCCGTCGATCGTGATCGGGTCGTCCGGGGTCACCTCTCCGGTCAGGTCCTGGCCCGCCATCGAGGGCTCGGACTCGATCCGCGCCTCCGCGTCCCCCTGGCCGAGATCGGCCGGGAAGATCCCGCCCCGCATCGCGCCGCGGTCGCGGATGTGCCGGACCAGGGCCCGGGTGTCGATGCCGGTGATCGCCCAGACGCCGTTGCCCTCCAGCCAGTCCAGCCAGCCGCCGGCTGCCGTAGCGGCGTCCGAGTAGTTGACCGCGTCGCGCATGATCACGCCGCGGGCGTGGGCCCGGTCGGACTCCATCGCCCGGTCCGAGACCCCGTAGTTGCCGATCATCGGGTAGGTGAAGGTGATGATCTGGCCGGCGTAGGACGGGTCCGAGACCTCTTCCTGGTAGCCGCCCATGGCGGTGTTGAAGACGACCTCGCCGACGCCGCCCTCGGGCGTGCCGATCAGCTCGCCGTCGAAACGGGTGCCGTCCTCCAGCAGGACGTATCCGGGACGGCGCTGCGGGCCGTCGCTCCGCGGGGCGCTCATGCCGCCACCCCGAGGCTGAAGCTGCGCAGTCGGTAGGCGACCTGCCCGTCGGCCACGGTGACCAGCACCCGGCCGTTCTGGGTCTCCCCGGCGCACCAGGAGTTGGTCGAGCGGGACTCGTACCCGTCCTCGCCGACCACCCACTCGGCCTCGAGGTCGACCAGGCAGAGGTTCGCCCGTGATCCCTCCTTCAGCGTGAACGGCCGGATCCCGAACGGGGGCCCGCCCGAGCCCAGCTTCTCGATCAGCAGGGAGAGCGGGATGATCCCGGGTCGCACCAGATGCGTGTAGAGCGAGGAGAACGCGGTCTCCAGCCCGGTCACGCCCATGTTGGCCGCTTCATAGGGAACCTCTTTCTCGTGAGCCGCGTGGGGCGCGTGGTCGGTGGCGATGCAGTCGATGGTGCCGTCCCGCAGGGCCTCGATCAGCGCCTGGCGGTCGTCCTCGCCGCGCAGCGGCGGGTTCATCTTGTGGCGGGAGGCGTCGAGCGAGCGCACGGCCTGATCGGTCAGGACCAGGTGATGCGGGGTCACCTCGCAGGTGATCTTCACCCCGTCGGCCTTGGCCCTCCGGATCGCCTCGATCGACTCGACGGCCGAGAGGTGCTGGATCTGGATCGCGCCGTCCTCGTAGCCGGCGATCGCCGCGTCCCGGGTGATCATCACCGACTCGGAGATCGACGGGACGCCGCGCAGGCCGAGCTCGAACGAGACGTCGCCCTCGTGCATCACGCCCTGGCCGGAGAGATCGGGATCCTCCTCGTGGAGCGCGATCGTGCCGCCGCACATGGCCTGGTACTGGAGCGCGCGGCGCAGGATCCGCGGGTTGGCGATCGGCAGCCCGTCGTCGGTGAACCCGACCGCTCCGGCGGCCCGCAGCTCGGCCATGTCGGTGAGGTCCTCGCCCTCCATGTCCCGGGTAACGGTGGCCAGGAAGCCGACCGGCACCGAGGCCACGATCCGCGCCCGGGACCGGAGCGCCTCGATCTGCTCCGGGGTCGAGACTGGCGGCGAGGTGTTCGCCATCGCGAGGATCCCGGCGTAGCCGCCGGCGGCGGCGGAACGGGTCCCGGTCTCGATGTCCTCCTTGTACTCCTGGCCGGGGGTCCGCAGGTGGACGTGGGGATCGAAGAACGCGGGGAACACGTGCAGCCCCTCCCCCTCGATCAGCTCCGCGCCTCCCGCCTCGACCGTCCCGGGCTCGCCGAGCTCGGCGATGATGCCGTCCTTGACCAGGATGTCGTGCGGCCCTTCGATCCCGGCGACCGGATCGAGCAGCTCGGCCCCGCGGATCAGCAGGGACGCGTCGCTTCCGGGACGCTGGACCATGGGTTCGGGCAGAGCCGGACCGGCCGCCCCCTGTTCTGCGGTCATGCGGGTTCTCCGATCGGTACTGGGCCTGACGATCCCTCGGGATCGCGGTCGGCGCGGGTGAGAAGTTCGTAGAGGACGGCCATCCGGACGGAGAGCCCGGACGCGACCTGGTCGGTGATCAGCGAGCGGTCGGAGTCGATCACGTCGGCGCCGATCTCCACCCCGCGGTTGACCGGCCCGGGGTGCATCACCAGCTGGCGCGGGCCGAGCCGGCGCGAGTTGACCTGAAAGAGCCGCGCGTACTCCCGGATCGAGGGGACGAAGGCCTCGCCCATCCGCTCGCGCTGCATCCGCAGCAGGTAGACGACGTCGGCCTCGCCCAGCTCGTCCAGCGAGTGCCGCACCCGGCAACCGGTGGACTCGATCCCGCGCGGGATCAGGGTCGGCGGCCCGGCGACGGTGACCTCGGCCCCCATCGTCTGGAACGCCTGGATGTTCGAGCGGGCGACCCGGCTGTGGAGCACGTCGCCGACGATCCAGATCCGCTTCCCCTCGATCGAGCCGATCCGGTTGCGGAGCGCGTAGAGGTCGAGCAATGCCTGGGTCGGATGCTGGCGCATGCCGTCGCCGGCGTTGATGACCGAGGCGTCGACCCAGCCGGCGAGCATGTTGGCCGCGCCGGCCTGCGGGTGGCGGATCACGATCGCGCTGGGCGAGTAGGCGGACAGGGTCTCGACCGTGTCCTTGAGCGACTCCCCCTTCTCGACCGACGAGCCCGGGGCCTTGACCGAGACCACGTCCGCGGAGAGCCGCTTCGCGGCGAGCTCGAAGGAGGAAGACGTGCGGGTGCTGGCCTCGTAGAACAGGGTGACGACGGTGCGGCCCCGCAGGGTCGGCACCTTCTTGATGTCCCGGCGCGCGACCTCGGCGAAGCCGTCCGCCTGGTCCAGCAGCGCCTCGATCCGGTCGCGGTCGAGGTCCTCGATCGAGAGCAGGTCCTTCATTCGACCGCCTCCAGGGGACTGAGGATCTCGACCGAGTCGAGGCCGTCGGTCTCCCTCAGTCGGACCGACACCCGTTCGTGACGGGAGGTCGGGAGGTTCTTGCCGACGTAGTCCGGCCGGATCGGCAGCTCCCGGTGGCCCCGGTCGCAGAGCACGGCCAGCTGGATCCGGGCGGGACGGCCGTAGTCGAACAGCGCCTCGATCCCGGCCCGGACGGTCCGGCCGGTGAACAGGACGTCGTCGACCAGGACGATGGTGCGCTGGTCCAGCGGGAAGTCGAGCCGGGTGGCGTGGACGACCGGCTGGCGATCCGGCCCGCGGGCGCCGATGTCGTCCCGGTAGAAGGAGATGTCGATCTCGCCGAGCGGTGGCTCATCACCGGTCATCCCGGACAGCAGCGCCTGCAGCCGGCTGGCGAGGACCGCGCCTCGGGTGTGGATGCCGACGATCGCCAGCTCCTCCGGCGCACCGGGGTTCTTCTCGACGATCTCGTGGGCAATCCGACGGAGCGTACGCTCGACGTCGTCCGCTTCCAGCACAACCTTCTCGTTCAACGCGACCCTTCCTGGCCTCTCTGGACCCGCTTAAAGGAACCGACGAGATCAGACTACCAGCCGTCCCGGCGCCACCGACCCGGAACCGGTCACCCACCCTCGATGCACCGTCGGCGGCATCGCGTAGGTCAATCGAGAACGGACCGATGGGCCCCAAGGAGGAGCCACCCACGGTGGCAGGCCGGTCGGGCAGGGCCCCGGCAGACCCCGCCACGGCACGCCAAGGGACCAACCGACCCCCCCCCCCCGCAGCGCCGGCCCCCGCCACCAACCC
>JBEBTS010000011.1:0-21400 GCA_040393665.1 Conexibacter woesei | reverse complement strand
GCGGGCAGGTCGAGAGCCTCCAGCTCCGTCGGGTCGTCGATCCGGATCGCGCACTGCGGGTTGCCGATCGAGACGTGCTGGAAGCTCCAGGTCCGCCCGGCCGAGACGACGGAGCCGTGGCCGTCCTCTCCCCCGGAGGGAAAGTCGGGCGAGGTCGTCGAGGCGCGGCCCATCTGCACGGCGCAGGTCCGGTCGGAGGTGATCCGCGGGGTGATCGGCCCCGACGCGGTCAGGATCGAGAAGGTCTCCGCGTCGGTCCAGCCGTGGCGGCGGAGGTACAGGATCGCCTCACGGGCGCCGTTGCCGGAGAGCTCGGCTTCCGAGCCGTCCGGGTTGAAGATCCTGAGCCCGGCCACGTACGCCGGGTCATCGCTGCGGGAGAGCAGCAGGATCCCGTCCGAGCCGATCCCGAAGTGCGGGTCGCAGATCCGCTGGATCCGGCTCGGGGTCAGCTCCCAGGGCAAGTCCTCCGCCTCGATGATCACATAGTCGTTACCGAGGGCTTGCCACTTTTCGAACTTCATCGGGTCGAGAAAGCTATCCGGATGCGGCTCGGCCTGCAGTCCGGCCCCGTTCGGCCCGCTCCAGGATCCGGGCCGCGACCCGGCGATCGTCGTCCTCCTCGCGGGGGAAGACGTCGACCCCTTCCATGCGCCTCATCCAGGTCATCTGGCGACGCCCGTAGCGGCGATGGAGCACCTTGATCCGGTCGAGGTCCCCGGCTGGGAACTCGTCGAAGCCGATCGCGGCCCGCGCCGTGCGGGACGCTCCCAGGCCAGCGGCCGCGAGCGCCTCGTCCCCCGCCCCGGCCGCGGCCATGGCGTCGACCCTGCGGCTGATCCTCTCGGTGAGCGGCGCGTCCTCGTCGGCGATCCCGGCCAGGACCGACGGGTGCCGGAGCGCCGAGGTCCACAGGTCCCCGCCGCCGAGCTGATCGGGCGCCGGCTCGTGACCGGCCCGGATCAGCTCGGTCAGCCGGGCGATCCGCTTGCGGTCCCCGGGCTCGACCCACCGCCGGAACCGCTCCGGCAGCTCGCCGTGGACGGCCTCCGGGCCCCGGGCTTCGATCTCCCCCTCGACCTGCTCACGCAACTCCCGGGGCACCGGCGGACGCAGGTCGAGCGCGGAGAGCGCCGCCCGCAGGTAGAGCCCGGTGCCGCCCACCACCAGCGGCCAGGCCCCTTCGGCGAGCAGGGCGTCGATCGCGGCGTGGGCCCGGTCCGCGTAGAGCCCGGCGCTGTACTCCTCGGTGACCGGGACGAAGCCGAGCAGCAGGTGGGTCAACGCCTCCAGATCGTCGGCGGACGGCGCTCCGGAGATGATCGGGAGCTCGCGATAGACCTGGATCGAGTCGCAGTTCACGGCGACCGCCCGTTCACCGCGGGCGGCGAGCAGGCCGGCCAGCTCGATCGCCACCCCGGTCTTCCCGATCCCGGTCGGGCCGAACAGGGCGATGACGGGCGGCGGCATCGAGAGGCCGTCGGCCGTCAGGCGCCGATGCCGCTGAGCAGTCGTTCCGTGCCGGTCAGGGTCTGCGAGGTCGCGGCGGAGATCTCCACCTCGACCATCTGGCCCGGTGCGGCCGTGCCCTCGAAGTTGACCGCCTTGTTGTGCCGGCTGCGGCCACGCAGGCGGGTCGGGTCGTTCCGACTCGGCCCCTCCACGAGAACTTCCATCTGACGGCCGACGAACCGCTGGGCCCGCTCTCGGGCGCGCTTCTGGACCAGCTCGACCAGCTGCTCCATCCGCTCCTTCTTCACGGTGTGAGGAACCTGGTCCTCCATGTCCGCGGCCAGCGTGCCCCGCCGGGGCGAGTAGTTGAAGGTGAAGGCGCCGTCGTACCCGACCTCGTCCACCACCTCCAGCGTCTGGGCGAAGTCCGCGTCGGTCTCGCCCGGGAAGCCGACGATGATGTCGGTGGTGATCGCGCAGTCCGGCACGCGCTCACGGATCATCGCCACCCGGTCCATGTAGCGCTCGCGGGTGTAGGTGCGACGCATCTTCTTCAGGATCGGGCTGGAGCCGGACTGCAGCGGCAGATGGATGTGCTCGCAGAGCGACGGCAGCTCGGCGTGGGCCTCGATCACGTCCTCGCGCATGTCCTTGGGGTGCGGGCTGGTGTACCGGATCCGGTCGATGCCGTCGACCGAGTCGACCATCCGCAGCAGGTCGGAGAAGCGGATCCGGCTCTCCTTGGGCAGGTCGCGCCCGTAGCTGTTCACGTTCTGCCCGAGCAGGGTGATCTCACGGACCCCGTCCGCGGCGAGGCGGGCGGTCTCGGCGACCAGCTCGCCCGGGTCGCGGCTCTGCTCCCGGCCTCGGGTGGTCGGCACGATGCAGTACGAGCAGACGCAGTTGCAGCCCTGGGAGATCTGCAGCCAGCCCTGGAACTGGCGGGCCCGATGGGCCGGCAGGTGCCCGGCGAAGTCCTCGAACTCGAAGAAGCCCTGGGCGGTGATCGAGTCGGAGTTCAGGAACTCCGCCAGCCGGTGGATCTGGCCCGGGCCGAAGGCGACGTCCACGAACGGGAACCGCCGGAAGACCTCGTCCTTGACCGACTGGGCCCAGCAGCCCCCGACGCCGACGATCCGGTCCGGATCCTCGCCCTTCAGCCGCTTGGCCTCGCCGAGGTGGGAGATGAACCGGTTGTCGGCGTTCTCCCGGATCGAGCAGGTGTTGAAGAGGATCAGGTCCGCCCCGTCGCGTTCCTCCACCTCGGTGTATCCGAGCGAGGTCAACATGCCCTTCATCCGCTCGGAGTCGTGCTCGTTCATCTGGCACCCGAAGGTGGTGACGTGGAACTTCTTCATCTGCACGAGCTTACCGGTGGCCTCGGGGACCAGCCGTGTTCGAGCCGGGTCTCATCCGGTCGACCGGCGGCCTTCAGGACCGCCGATTCTGCCGGGAGGAACCCGGGTCAGGCGAGGCGTGCGGGGATCTTCACCGGGGCGGTAAGCGCCGCCTCGGTCGTCTCCTCGCCGATCACGTGCTCGCCGTGCTCGCGCTCCTCGGCTTCCTCGACGGAGAGCTTGACCGCGAAGGTGGTGGTGCCGGCGACCAGGATGACCCCGATCGCGATCAGACCGATCAGCGCGCCCCGGCTGGGGAAGTCCTTGACCTTGAGTCCCGCGAAGCTGACGAGGACGGCATAGACGGCGAGGCCGATGCCGAAGATGAGAAAGATGGTCTTGATCTCCATTTGCGGCGGATCCTATCGGAGCAGACGGCGACGGTGCGGGGTGACGGGCAGGCCACCCGGAACACGGCGGATGACCACCGATCCGCCCCGGCCGAGGTACTTTCTAACGAGCTTCCCCGAACCGGCGGATCAAGGAGATGTGCCAGCTGCCGCGGTCGTCGCGGTCCGATCTGTCCTCACCGCTGAGGTAGAAGCGCCCCTTGCCGGCGGGAAGCACCTGGATCAAGCCCCAACGGCCGGCCAAGCTCTCCTCCAATTCCAGGTTCTCCCTGGAGACGATACGCCCACGGCGATCGATCTCGATCGCGGCGATCTCGCTCCCGGTTTCATTCTCCACCTTGCCAATCAGTAGGGCCCGTCCTTTCCGGAGCGGCGCGATCCCTCCAGAACCCGGAAGGAGGTAAGGGGGACTACCGGCGTCGGGCTCTCCTCGCCGAACCCACCCCATAGTGAAGGGCAGGACGCCTTTCCTCGCGAAACGTCGGTCCCGTGATCCGTTCCAACGGTAGCGGTAAATCGCCGGACCCCAACCTTCGCGGCTTCCGCGGTTCTCATGGAACAGGAAGAAATACTTCCGATCAATTGGAACCAACTTTGAACCACCACAGCCACCGATGCAACGATCACGTTCGCAAGTGGAAGGACCACAAGTTCCGAACGCATATCCCCGCTTTCCGAACCCCCTGTCCAGACGGCCGCGTTCGTCGAGGCGCAACATGATGCTGCGCATCGGGGTCGACCCCGCCACGAGGACCCGACCTCCTTGCAACGCCATGAGGTCACCTATGCGGCCTCCAACGCCGCGCCACCCCGGGGATCCCCGCCACGAACCACCCTGCCCGAAGCTTCGGTCGAGAACGCCGCGGGGAAGATACCTCTGCACCAGCAGCTCCCGGCCCTTGTTCCTCATGCCACCGACCACATACCGTCCCTCGCTGTCGATCGTCAGCGCCATAAAATTGTGGCCTCTCCCGGTCTTCGCGCGGGTCGAAGCCACCGTCAGTTCACCCTGGTTCGCAAAGGTGGGATCAAGCTGGCCCCGTCTGGTGAATCGATAGATGTAGTGGCGCATCACGCCTTGCTCAGCATGTACCGCGAGCCCGACCACTCTCCCGCGAGAATCCACCGCCGTGTCGATCATCGGGCTGATCGGCTTCCACCGGCGCTCGGAGAAAACTCCATAGTCAAGGTCTAGCGTTGCATCGGACCGTACCTTGCCGAGTTGACTGTGCGGACCGGTGAAGTACGGACCGCTACCCCGCGGCCCGCTCACCAGCGTCTCCAGACCGTAGAGCCGATATTGAGGGACGCCTTGCCCCAAACGGACGGTGACGGTCCCATCGACGCCGAACGAACGATCCAGCTCCACCGAAGCGTGCGCCGTAGCGACGCCCACCCCGAACCAGACGAGAACCATCAAAGCAGTACGCAACCCCCAAGCGATCATTCCACGGTAACCCGCGCGACTTCGCCGAGTTTCGGCGACGTCTCTACCGGGCGACGGAGCTGGAGCGGAGCTCGCGGATGACGGTGATCTTGATCTGGCCGGGGTACTGCATCTCGCGTTCGATCGCGGTGGCGATCTCGTGGGAGATGACGGCGAGGGTCTGGTCGTCGACCTCGCCGGGATCGACCATCACGCGGATCTCGCGGCCGGCCTGCATCGCGTAGACCTTCTTCACCCCGGGCTGGCGGCGGGCGATCGCCTCCAGGTCCCCCAGACGGGTCACGTACTGCTCCAGCGAGTCCCCGCGGGCGCCGGGACGCGCCCCGGAGAGCGCGTCGGCGGCCTGCACGATGACGGCCTCGACCGTGACCGGCTCGACCTCGTTGTGGTGGGCGGCGATCGCGTGGCTGACCGCGTCGATCTCGTCGTACCGTCGGGCCAGGCGGGCCCCGATCTCGGCGTGGGTGCCCTCCACCTCGTGGCTCACCGCCTTGCCGATGTCGTGGAGCAGCGCGGCACGGCGGGCGATCTCCACCGACGCGCCCAGCTCGGCCGCCATCATCGCCGCGAGGTGGGAGCACTCGACCAGGTGCGCCAGCACGTTCTGGCCGTATGAGGTTCGGAAGCGGAGCCGTCCGAGCAGACGGACCAGCTCCGGGTGGACGCCGGTGACCTTGGTCTCGAGCAGCGCCGACTCCGCCGACTCCACCATCACGTCGTCGATGCGGGCGACCGCCTCCTCGTAGGCCGCCTCACAGGAGGCCGGGTGGATCCGGCCGTCGGCGATCAGTTGCTCCAGGGTGAGGCGGGCGACCTCGCGGCGGATCCGGTCGAAGCTGGAGAGCACGACCGTCTCGGGAGTCTCGTCGATGATGATGTCGACGCCGGTCAGGGCCTCGAGCGTGCGGATGTTCCGGCCGTCCTTGCCGATGATGCGGCCCTTCATCTCCTCGCTCGGGAGCTGGAGGGTCTGGGTGTTGCCCTCAACGGACTGCGCCGAGGCGAGGCGCTGCATCGCGACGGCCAGGATGCCGCGGGCCCGCCGTTCGGCCTCCAGCTTGGCCTCGTCCTCGATCCGCTTGATCGTGAGCCCGGCCTGGTGCCCGGCTTCCTCCTCGACCTCCTTCAGCAGCAACCGCTTCGCCTGGGCCTGGCTCAGCCCGGCGATCCGTTCCAGCTCCCCGAGCTGCCGCTCGCGCTCCGCGGCCAGGGCCAGCTCGGTCTCGTCCAGCTCCTGGCGGCGCTGGTCCAGCAGGTCGGAGCGGCGCTCCACCTCTCTCAGCTGGAGCCGGGCGGACTCCATGTCCCTGAGGGTGCGCTCCTCCAGCCGAATGATCTCCTCCCGGCGGGCCTGCAGCTCCGCCTGGGCGCCGCCCGGGTCGAGGGAGGCATCCAGCGTCAGCGAGCCCGGAGGGGCCGGCTGAGCCGAGGGCGAGACCGGCGGCGAAGGCTCGGCCAGGCCCGCATCGGCGGTCGTGCTCCCGTTCTGCACCCCGGTCGGCGAGCTCGAGCGCTCGGCGGGTGAGGTCGCGACGGACGGCTCCTCGGGGCGCGTCGCATCCTGCTCGGTCTCTGAGGATGAGCGTGACCGGAACCAGGATGTGAGAAACGAGCCTCGGGACACCAGACAAGGGTAGCCGGTCGCTCCGACCTCTCCGCCGGCCCGAGACGCCGCCGACGCCGGACGATCATCGACCCGGCCCGACGGAGCGAGGGCTCAGAGATCCCGTCGCAGCCGACGGATGGCGGCGTATGCGTCCTCCAAGCCGTATCCCCGCCGGGCGAGCATCCCGAGTGCCCGCTGCCGCCCGCGGTCGTCCGAGAGGTCCGCGCCACGGTCGGTCAGCACCCGAGCCGCCCGGTCGACCTCCGTCTCGTCCTCGCCGGTGGCGATCGCGGCCTCGATCAGGTCGGAGCGCACGCCCCGCTCCCGGAGCGTCTGCTCGATCCGGTCGTTGCCCCACCCCGCCAGCTCGCGCTTGTCGTTGGTGAACGCCGTCGCGAAGCGGGCGTCGTCGATCGCCAGGTTCTCGATCAGGAAGCCGACCACCCGTTCGATCTCGTCCGGCTCGACCTCCCGGTCGGCCAGCCATTGACGCATCTCCGCCTCGGTCCGCTCCTTGCGACCGATCGCGGTGAGTGCCTTGGCCAGGATCTCGTCAGCCATCTCGATCTATGCCGCTCGCCCGGGAGAGTCGGCTCCCCCGGGCAGCGACACCCGCAGCGGGTCGGCTCAGGCGGCCTTCTTGGCCGGGGCGCCGGCCTCCTTGAGCAGGGCCTTGGCGGCGTCCGCGGAGCTCGCCTCCGCCTCGGCGGCCTCGGCCAGGGTCTGGCCGTCACGGGAGATGCCGAGCTTATCCAGGATGAGGGTCTCGATCTCGAGGGCGATGTCCGGGTTCTCCGCCAGGAACTGCTTCGAGTTCGCCCGTCCCTGCCCGAGCCGCGTGTCGCCATAGGAGAAGAAAGAACCGGACTTCTGGACCAGATCGTGCTCGATCCCGAGGTCGATCAGGCTGCCTTCACGCGAGATCCCCAGGCCGTACTCGATGTCGAACTCGGCCTGCTTGAACGGCGCCGCGACCTTGTTCTTCACGACCTTGACCCGCACCCGGTTGGCGACCGCCTCGGTGCCGTCCTTGAGGGTCTCGATCCGTCGGATGTCGAGCCGCTGAGAGGAGTAGAACTTCAGTGCCCGGCCGCCCGGCTGGGTCTCCGGCGAGCCGAACGAGACCCCGATCTTCTCGCGGATCTGGTTGGTGAACAGGCAGAGCGTGTTCGCCCGGTTGAGGTTGCCGGCCAGCTTCCTCAGCGCCTGCGACATCAGTCGGGCCTGCAGCCCGACGGTGACCTCGCCCATCTGCCCCTCGAGCTCGGCCCGCGGGGTGAGCGCCGCCACCGAGTCGACCGCGACCACGTCGACCGCTCCCGACCGGGTCAGGACGTCGACGATCTCGAGGGCCTGCTCGCCGTAGTCGGGCTGGGACACCAGGAGCTCGTCCGTGTTCACGCCGATCCGGCGGGCGTAGATCGGGTCGATCGCGTGCTCGGCGTCGACGAAGGCGCACACCCCGCCGCGCTTCTGGGCCTCGGCGATGATGTGGTAGACCAGCGTCGTCTTACCGGACGACTCCGGGCCGTAGATCTCGACGATCCGGCCGCGAGGGATGCCGCCGACCCCGAGCGCGATGTCGAGGGGCAGGGCCCCGGTCGAGATCGCCTCCACGTTGGCCGAGCTCTTGTCCCCCAGCTTCATCAGCAGGCCGGCGCCGAACTGCTTCTCGATCTGGCTGCGGGCCGCATCCAGGGCGGCGGTGCGGGCCTTGGCTTCCTTCTCGGTCGCCGGCTCCAGGTCGTTTGTGCGCTTGTCACTCATCAGTTCATCCACCTCACCGCTGCCTCACGATGGACAGCCTCGCGTTGTTCGTGCCTACGGGATCTCACGCGAACACAAGTTCGTGTGGGAACCATATGACTCCGGTCGGACGGAAAACCACTCCGCCGGGCTGTGCCCAGACTGGCCGGGATCGACGCAACCGTGGGTGACGCAGGTGAAGCTTCCGAGACGGGGGTCGGACCGAAAACGGACGCCTCCCCGCGCTCCCGGTCAGTCCCCGCTCAGCAGCCGTCGCAGCAGGTGCATCGCCACGAGGGCGGACCGCTCGCGGACGTCCCTCCGGTCCCCGGGGATCACCGGCGCCACCGCCTCGACCCTGCCGTCGGCGGTGCGGGCGTTGAAATGGACCAGCCCGACCGGCTTGTCCTCGCTACCCCCGCCCGGACCGGCGATCCCGGTGATCGAGACCGCCACGTCGGCGTCGAACCGGTCCAGCGCCCCCAGGGCCATCGCCTCCGCGACCTCGGCCGAGACCGCGCCGTGCGCGTCGAGCAGGTCCGATCCCACCCCGAGCAGGTCCCGCTTGGCCTCGTTCGAGTAGGAGACGACCCCGCCGGCGAAGTAGGCGGAGGCGCCGGGCAGGTCGGTGATCCTCGCCGCCAGCAGGCCGGCGCTGCAAGACTCCGCGACCGCCAGTCGACGTCCGGCCAGCAGCTCGGCGACCATCAGGTCCACCGTCGCGCCGTCGGTGCTGTAGAGCGTCCTCGGGTGACGGTCCAGCAGCGCGTCCCGGAGCGCCCGGGCCGCGTCCTCCCCGTCCCGGCGGTAACGGACGTCCACCTCGACCTCGCCCCTGCGCAGGCAGGTCGTGATCTCCAACGGCTCGAACGAGAGGCCGTCCCCTTCGATCTCGCGCAGGCTCAGGGCCAGCTCCGACTCCGGGGTGCCGAACATCCGCATCCGCATCGCCAGGAGCGGGGTCGCCGCGGCCAGGACCTCCCTCACCAGCGGCTCCTCCAGCGCGGCGCTCCACATCGGCCGCAGCTCCCGAGGAGGCCCCGGGAGGACCAACACCAGCGGACCCTCGCCGGATCGCGGCGGGACCACCAGGCCTGGCGCCGTGCCGACCGGATCGAGCGCGACCGCACCCCGCGGCACCATCGCCTGCTTGCGGTTGGCGGCATCCAGCGCGTCCGGATCGAACCCACCCGGCCTGGCGCGGACGAACCGGCGCAGGATGACCGCGATCTTCTCCTCCATCGCCGGGTCCAGCTCCATCTCCCGGTCGCAGAACCCGGCGACCACCTCGGCGGTCAGGTCGTCCGCGGTCGGCCCCAGGCCGCCCGTGGTGATGATCAGGTCCACGCCGTGCCCGGCCATGTGCTCCAGCCCGCGCCGGAGGTCGTCGGGATGGTCGGCCACGATCATGATCTCGACCAGCTCCACCCCCAGCCCGGTCAGCTGCTCCGAGAGCCAGGGGCCGTTCTCGTCCCGGATGGTGGCGGTCAGCACCTCGGTCCCGGTGACGAGGATCGCCGCCTTCACCACACCGTCAGAGTCGAGGCTCCCGTCGTTCATCAACCGGGACCTTATCGGTCCCGCCCGGGTCTCAATCCGGTTCTGCGGCCGATGCGGAGCCCGGTTCCGCCGCCGCGGGCGCGGCTCCGGCCGGTTCCCCCGCCGAGTCGGTCTGCTCCGGGCCGTCGGCCTCGGCGTCGCCGCCGCCTGCGCCCAGGACCCGGGGCAGGTCCGCCGCCGTAATCAGTACCTGACGCGGCTTGGAGCCCTCATAGCCGGAGATCACGCCGCGCCGCTCCAGCATGTCGACCAGTCGGCCGGCCCGGGTGTACCCGACCCGCAGGCGGCGCTGGATCATCGAGACCGAGGCGGTCTCGGTGTCGACCACCAGCTGGATCGCCTCGTCGAGCAGGTCGTCCTGGTCCGGGTCGAAGTCGGAGTCGCTGCTCTCCTCCTTGACCGGCTCACGCTCGTTCAGCAGCTCCTGCTCGAAGTCCGGCTCGCCCTGCGCCGACCAGTGGTCGGTGATCCGGGCGATCTCCTCCTCGTCGACGAAGGCGCCCTGGATCCGGGCCAGCTTCGAGGTGCCGGGGCCGCGGTAGAGCATGTCGCCCTGACCCAGCAGCGACTCGGCGCCGCCCTGGTCGAGGATCACCCGGGAGTCGGTCTGGGAGGACACGGCGAACGCGATCCGCGACGGGATGTTCACCTTGATCGTGCCGGTGATGATGTCGGTGGAAGGTCGCTGGGTGGCGAGCAGGAGATGGATGCCGGTGGCCCTCGACTTCTGGGCCAGGCGGATGATCGAAGACTCGACGTCGGCCGGTGCGACCATCATCAGGTCGGCGAGCTCGTCGATCACGCAGAGGATGTGCGGCAACCGGGGCTCGCCCTCCTTCTCCATGATCGTGTTGTAGTCGGCGATGTTGCGGGCGCGGGCCTTCTTCATCAGGCCGTAGCGGGTCTCCATCTCCACGATCAGGTTGTTCAGCACGTTCGCGGCCAGCTTGGGGTTGGTGACGACCGGCGTCAGCAGGTGCGGCACCGCCTCGTAATGGTTCAGCTCGACCTGCTTCGGGTCGACCAGCACCAGCCGCACGTCGTTCGGCGAGGCGTGCATCAGGATCGAGGAGAGCACCGCGTTCACGCAGCCGGACTTGCCCGATCCGGTGGTTCCGGCGACCAGCACGTGCGGCATCGTCGCCAGGTCGGCCGAGACCGGCTTCCCGTCGATGCCCTTGCCCAGCCAGGCGAACAGCGGCGAGGCCTTCGGCGACGGGTCGGCGTAGATGTCGCCCAGCCGGACCATCTTGCGGCTCGCGTTCGGCACCTCCACCCCGACCGCCTGCTTGCCGGGGATCGGCGCCAGGATCCGGATATCCGTGGACGCCAGCGCGTAGGCGAGGTCGTTCGCGAGCTCGCTCACCTTCTTCACCTTCGTCCCGGGCGCGAGCTGAAGCTCGAACCGCGACACGTGAGGCCCCGTGACCACTCCGACGATCTTCGCCTCGACCCCGAAGTGGCCCAGCGTCTCGACCAGCTTGCGGGCGAGCTCCTTCTGAGCGGCGGGATCCGGGCCGGAGCCCTTCTGGCTGCGGTCCAGCACCTTCGCCGGCGGGTTCCGGTAGGCGATCTCCTCCTCGGCCGTGGTCGCGCCCCGCTTCTGACCCATCGGCGTGAGCGCGAGCTGCTCGCCCTCGGGCTCCGGGGCCTCCTCGCGGACCTCCGGCTCCGGCTCGTCCATGGTCGGGTCGTGCTCGAGCTCGACCTCCGGCAGGTCCGGCTCGGGATCGAACTCGCGCTCGAGATCGTTCAGCTCCTGGTCCAGGTCGTCGGTGAACGAGCCGCCGTCAACGTCGTCGTCCCCGCCCCCGGTCGCGGCGCCCGGCGCCGGCGGCTCGACCACCGCGGCAGCACCCCCCGCCCCGGCGAAGATCTCGATCGGCTCCAGCCGCTCGGTCCGGTCGGAGACGGTCGGCTCCTCGCCGGACTCCGCCCAGATGTCCACCTCGACCGGGGACGTCGCCCGGGCCGGCACCGGGATCTCGTCCGTGGCCGGCTCGCTCCCGCCGATCACCACGGTCGGTGCGGCGGCGTCGCCCTCGTCCAGCTCCAGCGACGCGAACTCCTCGGCCAGGTCGCCGCCCGCGGGACCCTTCGCCTCGTCCTCGGGAAGGATGCCGTCCCGAGCCAGGATCCGGGTCGCCTCGGCCGAGGACACCCCGGCCTTGCGGATCGCGCTGCCACCCCGGGTGAGGACCGCGGCGATGGTGGTGCCGGTCAGCAGCAACGCCCCCGCGATGATCGCGAACACGGCGACCAGATGCGCGCCGAAAGGCTGCAGCAGCGTGGCGGTCAGCCAGTAAAGAGACTCGCCGATGACCCCGCCGTGATCCGGGAACCAGCCCGGGTCGAACCAGGCGATCCGGTCCGGCCGCGAGCCACCCAGCCCGGCGGTGCCGCCCGCGATCGCGAGCAGCAGCCCGGCCAGCAGCACCAGGGCGCCGGTCCGCAGCGGCCTGGTCGACGGCAGCGACGGCCTGAAGGTCGCGATCGCCCCCGTGGCGAACAGCGCCGGGGGCACGAGATAGGCGCCCAGCCCGAGGACGTACCGGAGGCCGTCACCCAGCGCCTCGCCGAGCCGGCCGCCATTCCAACCGAAGTAGAGGACGAAGACGAGATACACCCCGATCAGGACGCAGCCGAGTCCGATCAGGTCGAGCTGACGCTGAGTCAGCGGCTCACGCGCGGCCGGCTTGGCCGCGGACCCCTTATTAGTCTTCGCCTTGGCGCTGCCTTTCGCGGGGCGACGACCGGAACCTCGCCGCGCAGAACGTACAAACATGGTTTCTGGTTCGACGGAATCGACCCTTTACCTTCCCGTCCGGGAGCGATCCGCCCGGTGACCTAGACTTTCGCCCATGAGCGCCGACGGGGACCAGAGTGACGGCAGGATCCTGATCGTTGAGGACGACGAGGACATCGTCGACGTCCTCCGGCGGACTTTGCGGGCAGAGGGATACGAGGTGAGGGCCGGTCTGGACGGCGGCTCCGGCCTCGAGATCGCCTCCGAGTTCATCCCCGACCTGGTCGTGCTCGACCTCGGCCTCCCCGACATGGACGGCCTGGAGGTCTGCGCCCGGCTGCGAGAAGACGGCGAGGTGCCGATCCTGATGCTCACCGCCCGGGCCGGCACCGACGACCGGGTCACCGGCCTCGACAGCGGCGCCGACGACTACCTGGTCAAGCCGTTCGAGCGCTCGGAGCTGCTCGCCCGGATCCGGGCGCTGCTGCGGCGACATCCGCCGCGTGGCTCCGCGCTGCTCACCGCGGGCGACCTCCGGCTCAACCCCGACTCGCAGGAGGCGATGCGGGGCGACCGTGAGATCGAGCTGACCAAGCGCGAGTTCGAGCTGCTCGAGTACCTGATGCGCAACCAGCGCCTCGTGATCTCCCGCGAGCGCCTGCTGGAAGAGGTCTGGGGATACGACCCACTGGATGAGACGAACACGATCGACGTCTTCATCTCCAACCTCCGGCGCAAGCTAGAAGAGGGCGGCGAACCCCGCATCCTCCACACCAAGCGCGGAGCCGGTTACGTGATCAAGGCCTGATCATGGCGCGCGCGGCAGCCGCCGGGCCGACGGGCCGGGCCGACGGGAACAGGGGCCTCATCGCCCGGATGCGGCGGTCCCGCCGGTGGCCCCCGCGGTGGCCGATCCGGTGGAAGCTCGCCGCGGTGTCCGCCGGGCTCACCTTCATCATCCTGGTCGCCTTCGGCGCGGTGGTCGGGCAGCTGACCACCAACCAGCTCCGCGACAACTACACCGCCGACACGATGGCGAAGGCACAGGAGCTGATCGTCGAGCTGCGTCAGAGCGGCGTCACCGTCACCCCCGGATTCGCCGGCAGCACCTCCGCCGTGTACGGGGTCCTCGGCTCGACCAACGGCGTCGCCGAGCTGATCCTCTCCGGCGGGCCCGTCTACCGGCTCGAGAACTCCCCCAGCCTCGGCCCGTTCTCCGGCATCCCCGGCGTCTCCACCTACGAGGGCCGCCAGATCGCGACCGTGGCCTTCTTCGACCCGCGCCAGACCGAAGGGCCGATCGGCTGGATCCGGTACGGACGTTCGATCGACCGGCTGGACGAGTCGGTCAACCGGATCCGGCTCTCGATCCTCGCCGGGATCCTCGGCGCCACCCTGCTGGCCGCCCTCGCCGGAGTCGTCCTCTCCCGCCGGGCGATGCGGCCGATCTCCACCCTGACCACGACCGCCGGGGAGATCGCGCGGACCCGCGACCCGGAGGTCAACCTCGCCGAGCCCGAGGGCGAAGACGAAGTGGCCGAGCTGACCCGGACCTTCAGCGACATGCTCCACGAGCTGAGCCTCTCCCGTGCCGAGGAGGAACGGCTGCTGATGCGCCAGCGCGAGTTCGTCGCCGACGCCTCCCACGAGCTCCGCACCCCACTGACCAGCGTGCTCGCCAACCTCGAGCTGCTCGAAGAGTCGCTGAAGCGGGAAGGGCGCTCCGACGACGTCGAATCGGTCGACTCCGCCCTGCGCTCCTCCCGCCGGATGCGCCGCCTGGTCGCGGACCTCCAGATCCTTGCCCGGATCGACGCTCGCCAGGACGCCGTGTTCGTCCCCTGCGACCTCTCCCGGATCGCCGCCGACGCGGTCGCCGAGCTCCGACCACTGACCGACCGTCACCGACTGATCCTCGACGCCGAGGCTCCCGTACCGGTCAACGGGGTCGAAGACGACCTCCACCGGGTGATGATCAACCTGATCCACAACGCGGTCCGGCACATCGGCAACGACGCCACGATCACCGTCACCACCCGGGCCGACCACGAAGCGGGCACCGCGACCCTCAAGGTCAGCGACGACGGGCCCGGCATCCCGGAAGATCTCCGCGACCAGATCTTCGAGCGATTCGTCCGCAGCGTCGGCCCCGGCGACCGGGCCGCGGCCAAGGGCACAGGGCTCGGCCTCGCCATCGTCAAAGCGATCAGCGAGGGGCACGGCGGCACCGCCTCAGTCGGCGAATCACCCTCCGGAGGAGCCGAGTTCACCGTCACGATCCCGCTCGCAGACCGGGATCCCGGCCACCCCGAGCCCACCGCGGCCGAACCCGTAGAAGACCGTTAGGGAAGCTTTAGCGTCGGTTTATCCCCGCTGCCTATCTTTCTAAGCGGACGAGACACATGAACCCGCCGGGGATCTCCCCCAGACTGCCCCGGCGGGTTCGCTTCTTCAGAGCAGACCGTTGAGCCACTCCCTCCCCCAGGCCCAGCGGTCTCTCTGCTTTTAAATTGCTGCCACGGGCGCGCCCCGGGGCTGTGAGGGCGGCGCTGGACTTCGTCGACGCTCGCAGGTTCGGGAACGCTATTTCCATAGCGCCCCCTTCACCGGCTTCGCTTACTCCTCGCCAGCCCCACCCTCACAGCCCCGGTGCATGCGCCCTTTCTTGGGGATCAACGCGGTCGGCCGCTCGGACCTTCGCCCTGGGTTACGGCTGAGTCTCGGGGGCCAGGGGCGTCTCGCCGCGCTCGGGGGGACGGCCGAGTCTTGGGTGCCTGTCCAGTCTCGCCGCGCTTCGCTCGGGGGACGGCTGAGCTTTGGGTGCCTGTCTAGCCGCGCCGCGCTTCGCTCGGGGAACTGCTGAGTCTCGGGTGCCTGCCTAGTCTCGCCGCGCTTCGCTCGGGAAGGATGAGTCTCGGAGGCTTGGTTTGTCTCGCCTCGCTTTGCTTGGAACGGTTGAGTCTTGGGGGAGCTGGTGGTTGCTTGGACGGACGCCTTTGCGACCGAGGAGTCTCGGGTGGTCGAGACTCGGCCTTTTCCCACTCCCGAGGGTGGTTCGCAGGGGCTTCCAGGGCGGTGCTACCGAGGACTAGAGCCCGGAATGACCGCGATCGTACTCGCGTACTTGAGCTGTCATTCCGGGCGTCTGACGAAGGTCGCGCCGTTCTGGAGGGCCCTGCGGGCCGCCCGCTCAGACCTCGACGACTACCGGGACGATCATCGGCCTGCTCTTGAGGCGCTTGTGGATGAAGCCCGCGACGGCGTCGTGGAGGTCCGACTGGATCAGGTCGTGGTTGCGGACCTTGGCGTCGGCGGCCCGTTCCAGGGTGTCCTCGACCAGGTCGGTCAGCTCGTCGAGGATCTCGGAGTCGTCGCCCAGCACCGAGGTGCCGCGGGTGATCAGCTCCGGGTCCGCCACGACCTCGCCGTCGTCGGCGGCGATCGTGGCGACCACGATCACGATGCCGTCGTCGGAGATCGCGCGACGGTCGCGCAGGGTCGCATCGTTGGGGTCGGCCAGCTCGACGCCGTCGACGAAGATCACGCCGCCGCCCACGTCCTTGCCGAAGGCGGCGCCGTTCGGGCCGATCTCCAGGGGCAGGCCGTTGCGGCCGCGGAAGATGTTCTCATCCGGGATGCCGACCGACTGGGCCAGCTCGGCGTGGAGCCGGATCCGCTGGTAGTCGCCGTGGACCGGCATCACGTATTTCGGCTTGGTCAGGTTGAGCATCATCTTGATCTCCTCCCGTGAGCCGTGGCCGGAGGCGTGGATCGGCCGGTCCTTCGCGGTGATCACGGAGGCCCCGATCTCGTAGATCCGGTCGATGGTCTCGTTGACCGCGCGCTCGTTGCCGGGCACCGGCGTCGCCGAGAAGACCACGGTGTCGCCGGAATGCAGCTCGACGTCGCGGTGGTCGTTGTTCGCCATCCGGCGGAGCGCCGAGAACGGCTCGCCCTGAGAGCCGGTCGAGATGACCACGATCCGCTCGTCCGGGAAGTCCTCGATCTCGCGTGGCTGGATCAGCATCCCGTCGGGGGCGTTCGCCATGCCGAGGTTGGAGGCGATGTTGAAGTTCTTGCGCATCGACCGGCCGACCAACGCCACCTTGCGGTCGAGCCGGGCGGCGGCGTCGATCACCTGCTGGACACGGTGGATGTTCGAGGCGAACGAGGTGACGATGATCCGGCCCTTGCAGGCGGCGAACGCCTCGTAGAGCGCCGGGCCGACGCTGGACTCGGAGGGAGCCACGCCGGGCTTGTCCGCGTTGGTCGAGTCGCCGAACAGGGCGAGCAGGCCCTCGCTGCCGAGACGGGCCAGCCGGGCGACGTCGGCCGGACGGCCGTCGACCGGGGTCTGGTCGAACTTGTAGTCGCCGGTGAAGAACACGTTGCCCAGGTCGGTGCCGAGGATGACCCCGCGCATGTCCGGGATCGAGTGCGAGAGGTGGACCAGCTCGATCGTGAAGGGACCGGCCTTGACCTCCTTGCCGGCGGGCAGCTCGGTCAGCGGCGCGCTGCCCAGCTTGTGCTCGTCCAGCTTGGAGCGGACCATGCCGACGGTCAGCAGGCCGCCGTAGATCACCTTCGGGAAGCCGATCTCGCGCAGGACGTACGGGAGCGCCCCGACGTGGTCCTCGTGGCCGTGGGTGAGCACGATCGCCTCGATGTCGTCCGCACGGCCGCGCAGGTAGTCGAAGTCCGGCAGGACCAGGTCGATCCCCAGCATCTCCGGGGTCGGGAACATCAGGCCGACGTCGATCACGACGATCTTGCCGCGGTACTCCGCGACCATCATGTTCTTGCCGATCTCGCCCACCCCGCCGAGCGGGAGCAGCTTCAACTTGTCAGACATCAGAGAGTCACCCCGGCCTCGTTCAGGAGGCCCTTGATTCGAGTTTTTTCAGATTCGGTCGCTTCGACCATCGGGAGACGCATCCGGGCGGAGCAGATGCCCGCCATCTCCAGGCACGCCTTGACCGGGATCGGGTTGACCACGACCCCCATCGCCTCGTAGGCGGGAGCGAGCCGGGCGTCGAGCGCCTCGGCCTCCTCCTCGCGCCCTTCCTGCCACAGATCCCAGATCTGGCGCATCTCGTCGCCGACCACGTGGGACGCGACCAGGATGCCGCCGGCCCCGCCGAGCTTGAGGGTCTTGAGGAAGCCGGTGTCGTTGCCGGCCAGCAGGTCCAGCCCCGGGACCGGGGCCAGCTCGTCGTCGTTGGCCTGCTTGACCGCGACCACGCTCGGGATCTGCGCCAGCTCGGCCAGCAGTTCGGCCGGCATGTTGACGATCACCCGGCCGGGGATGTTGTAGAGCACCAGCGGCAGGTCGGGGCTGCCGGCGGCGATCGCCTCGAAGTGCCCGCGGATGCCGGCCTCGTTCGGCCGGTTGTAGTACGGCGTGACGACCAGCCCGGCGTCCGCGCCCTCGGCGGCGGCGGCCTTGGTCAGCTCGACCGAGTGGCGCGTGTCGTTGGACCCGGTCCCGAGGATCAGGGTGACGTCGTCCCCCACCTCTTCGCGGACCGCGCGCAGCAGGGCGATCTTCTCGTCGTCTTCCAGCGTCGGGGACTCGCCGGTGGTGCCGGCCACCACGAGCCCGTGCGAGCCATGTTCGATCAGATGACGCGCCAGTGCGCGCGTCGCCTCGAGGTCGACGGCCTCGTCTTCGTCGAAGACGGTGGCCATCGCCGTGATTACTCCCTGAATCTCATTCACGCTCGCACCCTATTGGATCGACCCGTCTCAACTCAGCGCCGTGATCCCCGGCCGCCGGTCCGACCACGGCAGAGCCTGCTCCAGCTGGGCCGCGATCCGGATCAGCAGATCCTCACGCCACATCGGGGCGATCAGCTGGATGCCGACCGGCAGACCCCCGCTCTCGGCGAGCGGCAGCGAGATCGCCGGCTGGCCGGTGGCGTTGAACAGACCGGTGAACGAGGCGAAGCCCCGGGCCCGCACGATCGCGTCCATCGGCTCGGGGCCGGAGTCGTCATAGGTGCCGAGCGGCTGGGGCAGCTCACCCACGGTCGGCGTCATCAGCAGGTCGATGCCGCTCTCGTGGAGCCCGGCCACCATGCGCGCCAGGATCTGATGCCGGGCGACGGCGCCGAGGTAGGCCGCGCCGGTCTCGCGACGGCCCTGCTCGGTCAGGGCCCAGGTCAGCGGCTCGACGTCGTCGGCGGTCAGCGGCCGGCCGACGATCATCTCGATCGTGTCGGCCGTGGCCGCGTTGCCGGCCGCCCAACGGGTCATGAAGGTCGGGAAGAGGTCCACCCCGCCGCTGGCCCCGCTGAGGTCCGGCCGGATGATCTCGTGGCCGAGCGCCTCGATCTCGAGGGCGGTCTCCTCGGCCGCCGCGACGACCTCGGGAGCGAAGGTGTCGTCGGTGAGCGGCTCGGTCAGCAGCGCGATCCGCAGCTTGCCGGGCTCGCGCCGGAGCTCCTCCACGTAGGGGCGCTCGGGTGGCAGGGCCGCGTACGGGTCCCCGGGCTCGGGGCCGCTGACCCAGTCGAGCAGCGCCGCCAGGTCACGGACGGAGCGGGTCAGGACGAACTCGCTGACCAGGCCCGACATCGTGTCCCCCGCGACCGGCGCCTCGGAGACGCGGGCCCGGGAGGGCTTCAGGCCGACCAGGCCGTTGACGCTGGCCGGGATCCGGATCGAGCCGCCGCCGTCGTTGGCGTGGGCGACCGGGACGATCCCCGCCGCGACCGCCGCCCCGGAGCCGCCGCTGGATCCGCCCGGGCTGCGGGTCGGGTCCCACGGGTTCCGGGTCGCGCCGTAGGCGACCGGCTCGGTGGTCGGCAGGATGCCCCATTCCGGGGTGTTGGTCTTGCCGATGGTGACCAGCCCGGCGTCGCGGAAGCGCAGGGCCAGGGTCGAGTCGAAGGGCGAGCGGAAGTCGATCTCCTTGAGCAGGCGGCTGCCCATGTGGAGCGGCTCTCCGGCCAGGGCGGCGCCGAGGTCCTTGCGCAGGAACGGAACCCCGCGGAACGGGCCGTCGGGAAGGTCTCCCCCGGCCTGCTCGATCGCCTCCTCGTAGAACGGGTGGATGATCGCGTTCAGCTCCGGGTTGAGCCGTTCGGCCCGCTCGATCGCGGCCTCGACCAGCTCCCGGGGCGAGACTTCGCCGGAGGCGACCAGCGCCGCCATCCCGGTCGCGTCGAGCCCTGCGGTTTCGTCACTCATCGAGCAGCTTCTCCAGTCCGACCGTGAACCGGTCCTCGAGTTGTCCGACCTTGCGCACCGCGAGCACCACTCCCGGCATGAACGACGACCGGTCGATGCTGTCGTGGCGGATCGAGAGGGTCTGCCCCTGCCCGCCGAAGAGCACCTCCTGGTGGGCGACCAGGCCCGGCAGCCGGACCGAGTGGATCGGCTGGTGGACGTTGGCTCCGGCCGCGGTCAGCAGCTCCTCCGTCCGTGCGGCCGTGCCGGACGGCGCGTCCAGCTTCTTGTCGTGGTGCAGCTCGATGATCTCGCACTCCGGCATGTGCCGGGCGACCTGCTGGGAGAGGGTCATCAGCAGGACCGCGCCGATCGCGAAGTTCGGGGCGACGAAGCAGTTGGCCCCGGTCCCGGAGCTCTCGGCCACGTCCCGCAGCCGGTCGAGGTCGAAGCCGGTCGCGCCGACCACCACGTGGACCCCGGCCTCCAGGCAGGCGATCGAGTTCGCCAGCGAGGTCTCGGGAGTGGTGAACTCGACCACCACGTCCGCGTCCGGCAGGATCTCCTCGATCCCGGTGTCCAGGGCGGGATCGGCCCGTCCGGTCAGCTCCAGCCCGTCAGCCTCCTCGACGGCGCCGCAGACGGTCGCCCCCATCCTGCCGGCGGCACCGGCTACTCCGACTCTGATCAATTCCACTCTCCTCCTTCGGTGACTCAGGCGGCCAGCGACTCGCAGACCGGCGCGGTCGCGGCCCGGAAGCGGGCCTCGTCGCGACCGACCGCAGCGGCCGACAGGCGCTCTTCGGCAAACAGTTCGGTGGCCAGGGAAGACACGTCGCCGACCGTGACCGCGTCGACCCGGGCGAGCATCTCGTCCAGGGTGAGCAACGGCAGGTCGTGGAGGCTGGCCCGGGCGATCCGCGCCATCCTGGCCGCGGTCGACTCGCCGGAGAGGACCAGCCGGCCCTTGACGTGCTCCTTGGCCCGGTCGAGCTCGTCGTCGCTGACCGGCTCGCACTGGATCTTCCGCAGCTCGTTGCCGATGACCTCGCAGGCCTCTTCGACGTTGTCCTCGCGGGTGCCCACGTAGGTCGCGACCAGGCCGGTGTCGGTGTACTGCTCGGAGTAGGTCCCGACCGAGTAGGCCAGGCCTCGCTTCTCCCGGACCTCCCGGAACAGCCGGGACGAGCTCGACCCGCCGAGGATCGAGTCCAGCACGGCGAGCGCGAAGCGCCGCTCGTCGGCCCGGTTGATCCCGGGCGCGCCGAAGCAGACGTGGTACTGCTCGGTGTCCTTGACCGCGAACTCCAGCCGGCCGCTCTCTCGCGGGGACTGCGGCACCAGGGTCTCCTCGCCGGTGCCGGACGCGACCTTGAGCGCCTCCGCCATGGCGACGATCTCGTCGTGGTCGACGTTGCCCGCGGCCGCGACGACGATGTTGTCCGCCGTGTAGCGGGCGGCGTGGTAGGCGGCGATCTCGGGGACGGGCACGTTGGAGATCACCTCGGCCTGACCCAGGATCCGCCGGCCCAGGGGCGTGTCCCCGAAGATCGCGTCCGCCAGGTAGTCGTGGACGCGGTCCGAGGGCTCGTCCTCGTACATCGCGATCTCCTCGAGCACGACGTCCCGCTCGGAGTCGATGTCGGGGAAGGTCGACTCCAGCAGCATCTCGCCGAGCAGCGAGAAGACGTCGCCGGTGTGCTCATCCAGGAACCGGGCGTGCAGGTGGGTCGACTCCTTGCCGGTCGCGGCGTTGAAGGAGGCGCCCAGCCCGTCGAACCGCTCCGAGATCTCGATCGCCGAGTAGCTCGGGGTGCCCTTGAACAGCAGGTGCTCGAGGAAATGCGAAACCCCCGCCTGAGCGGGGGTTTCGTCACGGGATCCGGTCCGGACCCAGAGGCCGAGGGCGACCGAGCGCACCGAGGG